>CAXRAW010000102.1:0-44554 GCA_964228785.1 Flavobacteriaceae bacterium | reverse complement strand
TCTTTTCAAAATAGAAACAGATGTTTTTTTTGCATTATAATAACTATTTGATTATCAATTAAATATACGAAATATAATCCAGAAAATCAAATGCATGATGCTGAAAATCAATAATTTAAACCCTTAAATTAATGACATTGGGCTTGCCACGAGGTAGTTGGTTTAAATAAAGGGTAATACTAAGTTTCTGTCTTGTCAAAAACTACCGAGCTTTTCCCTTTACCACAATCACAATCTCACCTTTAGGTGACTTGTTGGTATAATACTCTAGGACTTCTTTTACGGTGCCTCGGATGGTTTCCTCAAATAGCTTTGTCAACTCTCGGGAAACTGCAACCTCTCTATCCTCACCAAAATAGTCTATAAAATTGGAAAGTGTCTTGAGGAGTTTGTATGGACTTTCATAAAAGATCATGGTTCTAGACTCCTGAGCGAGGAATTTAAGTCGAGCTTGCCGCCCCTTTTTAGCGGGTAGAAATCCCTCAAAAATGAATGTATCACTTGGGAATCCTGAGTTAACTAAAGCAGGAACAAAAGCAGTTGCTCCTGGTAGACATACGATATCAATTCCATTTAAAATACAGGCACGGGTGAGTAAAAATCCGGGGTCGGAAATTGCTGGAGTGCCCGCATCAGAAATTAAGGCAAACGTTTCTCCTGATGCTAATCGTTCTACAATTGCATTCACAGTTTTGTGTTCGTTGTGCATATGGTGCGATTGCATAGGTGTATCAATCTCAAAATGTTTCAGTAGCTTTCCGCTAGTGCGCGTATCTTCTGCTAGAATGGTATCGACCTCTTTCAACACCTTGATAGCTCTAAAGGTCATATCATCTAAATTACCAATAGGGGTCGGAACTAGATATAATTTACTCATTAAATTTCTTGGTAGGTTTCTACAGTGATATCAGCCATTACATCACCTGTATGCTTGGTGCTTAACGGTTCAAACAGCAATAAATGCGTTTCTTCTTCGGCAATAGGTTTGTGCTCTACCCCTTTAGGGACAATATAAAATTCTCCAGGGTCTACCGTAACTGTTTGATCTTTTAATTCCAATTTTAGCTGTCCTTGAATCACCATAAACAATTCGTCCTCGTTATCATGCTTGTGAAAGACAAATTCGCCTTGAATTTTAGCTAATAATATCTGCTGACCGTTTAATTTTCCTATCCTTTTCGGCGACCATTGATCTGTAAATAGGTGCAATTTTTCTTGAATATTAATTACTTTGCTCATTGTACAAACATACAAAAGTTCAACATTCTATCCTCTGTGAAGACAATAAATAGACAGTACAAGCCTTGATGCTATTATTTAAAGATGTCTCTCACTGTTTAGGATGAATGTCATTGAGTCATTTTTACTTCTGAAGTAGTATCATTCCTGAAAATCAGGATGATTGACAAACCCATGGTCAGTTAAAGTCAATAAAAAGGCTTTAAGACTGGCCTTCTCTTCGGGGGATAGCTGTACACCTCCTTGGTCAACGCTCTTCATCAAAGGGTCGATAGTAGGAGAATTTTGCAGTCCTTCGCTGTAGAAATCAATGACTTCGTCTAAGGTAGCGAATCGACCATCATGCATGTAAGGTGCGGTAAAAGCTAGATTTCGTAAACTAGGAGTTTTAAATTTACCATGGTCATTTGGATCACCTGTAACAGCTCCTAAACCTAGGTCTGTAAAAACAGCATCTAGTCCGTTGTTGTGAAAATCATTATCAGTCCATAACGGATTGTTCTCACCACCGTGACAGTGAAAACAGTCCCCTTTATCTTCACGCGTAAAAATATCAAGTCCGTCCATTTCTTGGGGGCTAAGCGTTGTGCTTCCCATAAGGTAATGATCAAATTTGGAATTGCCAGAGATGAGTGTTCTTTCAAATTGGGCAATGGCCTTAGCAACGAGGCTTGAGTCGATGGTTGCAGTGCCAAAGGCATGTAAAAATAGTGTGGGATAGTCTGTATCCTGCTGAAGTTTCAAGGTAACGTCAGACCAGTTGCTGTGCATTTCAATGGGATTTTGAACAGGTTCTAAGGCTTGTTGCTCAAGACCTAGTTCTTTACCATCCCAGGCAAATCGATCACTAAAATTCCAGGCTAAATTAAATAACGGCATCGAATTTCTTGTCCCGACACTACCGTCAATACCATCACTGAATTGGGAGTTGTCTGTGAATGCGTTCCTTGGATTGTGACAAGAAGCACAAGATTGAGAATGATCGCCAGAGAGTCTTCTATCAAAAAATAGCCTCTTCCCCAGGGCGATTCCTTCTTCTGTTAAAGGGTTGCTGGTTGGAACTAGAGGGTTGATTAAACGATCTTGAAATAATGTGGGGATGTCTAGAGTTGCTGGTATGGGAATGTACGTTTGATCGCCTGAATTAGCATCTGAACAAGCCATCATACAAAAAAAACCAAAAAAAAGAAGGAGGAATGTTTTCATTTATTCTTGAGTTATACTAACGAGGCTAAACGCAGAAGCTCCGTTTTGACTCATCTTAATCTGGGCATCATAATTAGACATTAACATGGTATTCAGTTCATTTAAATCCCAGAGGTGGGGGTTAGAAAACCACTCATAAAGATCCATTTGAATGTTAACTTGGGTATTGACACCTACAGTTACTGATCCCAAGCTGACTTTAATAGAGGTGTCTCGAGGTTCATTGGTGCCTGTCATATCAAAAGTACGAATCGCATGATAATTAAAAGGATTGTCCTCACTATTACTGTTTTTATAAGTGCCATCTAACTGCATGTAATGGTATCCACCACCCAATTGAGCTGGTACATTAAAACTAGCTGTATTTAAATCGTTGTAAATTCCATCTTGATTGTCAGCATCGTTAAACCCAAACCGAATACTCATGGTATATTCGCCAGGAATGATTTCATTTGCCGTGGTATAAGACAAACTTTCATCATCCATGATATCGATAAAATGATAACCTGTTAGCATTGCATCTACTCCACTTTCATGGGTTAATACAATATCAGAAATCAAATACCGAAGCCTTGTAATTCTGATGTCATCACCATTTTCATTGATAAATCTTGAGGTGTCAATAGCAGAACTCGTAACTTCTTGCCCGTTCCAGGTATGACTAAAATTTAAGCTGATGTTTACAGGTTCTAGGGTAATATCACTATCCTTGCTACACGACCAGAATACGATCGCGAAAGTAAAAAGGTAAATGGGATATAATTTCTTCACAGGTTTAAATTAAAATTAACTACGCCATTGGAGTATTTGCCTTTACTTATCCAAATCTCTATGTGGGATTCATCCGTTTATTTTGATGATGAATAGATCGGTAAATCCACTATTTTCCTCCAAATCACCATCGGAGCTGCTGGTCTCCCCAACCATCACCACAGATCCATTTGAAAGTTCCACGGCATCATAACCAAAGTCGATTTCTGATCCACCAAAGGTGTGTTGCCAGATCAATTCTCCGTTGTTGTTCACTTTTACAATCCAGGCGTCGTTTTGCCCTTGATTTGAGGTTAAATCCCCATCAGAGCTTCTGGAGCTTCCAGCGATGAGAAACCCACTGTCCATGGTTGATTTAATAGACCTTGGTACATCAAAATTAGTTCCGCCGATTGTCTGTTCCCAGATAAGGTCTCCGTCTTCTGACAGTTTAATCAGCCAAGCATCAGCAGCACCATTATTTTGACTTACATTCTGATCTGAGCTACGAGTGTCACCTACAATAAGATAGTTCCCATCTGAGGATTCTGAGACTCCTCTAGCTTCATCAATCTCTGATCCACCAAAAGAATGTTCCCATACTAAACTTCCATCAGAAGTCACTTTCATAATCCAAAAATCATAGGTTCCTTTATTATCAGAAATATCGACATCGTTGCTGTCTGATGAGCCAACAATAATAAATTCGTTGTTACTGGTTTCTACAATGCTATTTGGGGTGTCTGTGAATGACCCTCCAAAAAAACGAGACCAGATGAGGTCTCCTGTGTCTGATACTTTGAGAACCCAAAAGTCACTACCAGCGTGTTTTGAATGATTTCTATTGAAATTCCCCTCTCCTCCTGATGCAGTAGCATCTAAAACTCCTGCTAATAGGAAATGGTTATCTGAGGTTTTCACAATACAGATCCCTTGGTCAGAACCTGAGTATCCAAAGTTTTTTTGCCAACTCAGATTTCCCTCAACATCTGTTTTAATAAGCCAAAAATCCCGTAATCCGTTACTGGAGCTAAGATCTCCGTCGTTGCTGGTACTATATCCCAAAAGAGCAAAACCACCGTCTGGGGTTTGAACAAGAGAGCTTCCTCGATCATCACTGGAACCGCCATATGTTTTACTCCATTCTAATTGCGCATCAGCAGAGAATTTAAGTAGCCAAAAATCGAAACTATTATCTAATTTATCAGTAAGATCTCCGTCATTACTTTGGGTGTATCCTAGAACTGCGAATCCTCCATCAGCAGTAGTTACAACAGATTTGGCGACATCGTTTAGTGTTCCTCCCAAGCGAATAACTTGGACAGAGGAATTGACAGGGTTTTCAGGGAAATACTGCTTTTGGCAGGCCGCAATCCATAAGAGGATCAGCCAAAGGAGATGATTCTGGACCTTCATTGTTGACTCTTTCTGATTACAAAAAAACCATTGTCAATATCGCTTACAATGATATTTCCACTGGGAAAGAAAGGGTACACATTCCATACCCCGTTGAAGGAAGTTGCATTATTTTCTGGATATGTATCAAAAAATCCCATTTCGGAGATGGAACCACTAGCTATGTTGGCTAAATCAATCATTCGAACGCCTGCAGTGTAGTTAGATAGATACAGAAGTTCTCCTTTAACATATCCGTTGTGATCGATAGCGGCAGTAGGTCCGTAATAATTCATGTGAAAAATGGGATTGTCTAAATCACTAAAGTCAAAAATAATATTTCTTGTGTTGATCCCAAAGTCGCGTTCATCCAGCTCATCGCCTAAAATAAAATATCTGAAGTCCTCAGTAAACCATCCTTGGTGAGTATAACCGATGTTTGCATAATCAATTGTAGAAATCCTTGCGGGATTTGTTTTGTCGGTAACATCAACAATGACAACTTCATTCTCGTTACTTCCTATTAAAATTTCTTGACCAGTGTAATCTGTGTCAGGACCATTATAGGTAATCACTTGGGCGTCGTGAGAGTATGCATCGTTGGCATATCCCCCAGCAGCAATGGGGTTCAAAGGATCTGAAATATCTACAAAGTGGGGGCCTCCCGAGAATGTTGTCGTACCTACTGCATAAGCATAGGCATTGTCTTCATTAATTACAATATTGTGCGCTCTTCCAAATCCGTTATAAACAGCATCCGCAGAAAAGGTAACAGGGCCGTTTGTGATATCGACATCTCTAAGTTTTGTTAAATCAAAGACTTGCATCCCGTGATTGCTTGCTTCACTCACTATAAAAGCAAAAGTTCTGTATGTTTTAGCATCTCTCCAAATACTGTTTACTGTATTGGTAGGTAACTGACCTAAGACTATGGGGTTGATCCCATCTGTAATGTCAATAAAAGAAGTTCCTACACTGGTACACATAAGTGCGTATTCTTTTTGTGTGCTAGGATCTACCCACCCCCAACAGTCGTTTCCTGAGGTTCCTGGTCCACTCAGAGAGTCTAAAGAGATATGAGAAACTAGATCATATCCGTTGCAAGGATAGGTCCCTGCCATACCCCCGCTGCAAGGAAAGGCTACAGGAACAGGTTCAGTAATTACTGGATTGAAGGTAGGAAGATCCGATTTCTCACAGGAAATTAAAAGAATGAAAAAAGATAAAAGCATTACTGATTTTTTGATCATGAAGTCTGTCTGAAATTGTACGATTTATTTTAAACAGCTCAAGAAATTTTGATTCTATTCACTGCTCTTATTTTGTAACGTATTAAGACGAGTCTGCCACATTTTTGTTGTGTGATTTGATACTTTTCAAAGTTATAAAAATAATCATAAGCAAATCAATTGGTCTAATCATTTGACTACATATTCAAAGATAAAAACACCTGCAATGTTCTAAAGATGTCATTATCTTTGTAGCATGTTAGAAGACAAAAATCCACAGAGAACATCACTCTCAGAACTAGGAGAGTTTGGGTTAATTAACCATATCACAAAACATATTAAAACTCAGCATAAATGTACAGTAAGAGGTGTAGGAGATGATGCCGCTGTGCTTGCACCCTCAAAAATGCAAACATTAATTACCACAGATCTTTTAGTGGAAGGCATTCATTTCGATTTGAGTTATATGCCTCTAAAACATCTAGGCTATAAGTCTGTGATGGTGAACCTATCTGATGTTTATGCCATGAATGGAGAGGCGAGGCAGATTACCGTTTCCATAGCTGTTTCCAATCGTTTTTCTCTAGAAGCCATTGAAGAATTGTATGCAGGGATTCAATTGGCTTGTGAAACGTACAAGGTAGATCTTATTGGTGGTGATACAACATCTTCAACTAAAGGGATTTTAATTTCAGTGACCGCCATTGGTAAAACAGAAAAAAATACTGTCGTATACAGAGATGGTGCCAAAGAAACAGATTTGATTGTTGTCACTGGTGATCTGGGGGCTGCCTATTTGGGACTCCAAGTGTTGGAAAGAGAAAAACAGGTATTTCAGGTAAATCCCAACAACCAACCAGACTTAAACGATTATACATATTTAATCGAACGGCAGTTAAAGCCTGAAGCAAGGAGGGATATTCCTAAACTCCTCAAGGAACTCAAAGTAACACCATCAGCGATGATTGACATATCGGATGGATTGTCTTCAGAATTAATGCATATCTGTTCGCAAAGTAAGGTAGGATGCAAGATTTACGAAGATAAAATCCCCCTAGACCCTCAAGTAATTTCTGCCTGTGAAGAGTTTGACTTAGACAGCACAATGGTTGCCCTAAGCGGTGGTGAGGATTATGAGCTACTATTTACCATATCAATTGATGATTACAACAAGATAAAGGCCAATCCACATTTTACAGTGATCGGTCATATCACAGAGGAACGTCAAGGAATGAAGTTAATTACAAGAGCAAATCAAGAGTTAGAATTGAAAGCCCAAGGTTGGAATGCCTTAAAAGAGTAAGAATCATATTTCTAAACAAAAAAACTAGTCTTTAACCTCCTCAATGACGACGGATTTTACAACAGCGTCATGAATTGCTTGTCTTTTTTCGCTACCTAAAACGGTTAGGAGCGAAAGCCGCCCCAAGAAGAATTTTAATGTAAAACGAATTAATGCCTTAAAAAATGAAATATTCTTTTTGATATCTTCCTATTGCCTTACGATTAAATTAATCCGGTAATGACCCACAGTTTGCCCAAATAAGCTGACAAAAATAGGTTCATAAAGGACAGAATAAATACTGCTATTAGTATCCGAATGTAGTCAGGCACCACATCAAAAAGAGATAAGATTTCCGATGCTCCATACATTAAAGCAACCATAACAATAGCGTCAATAAAAGCTGCTTTGGGTCTCGGAAAGATGTTGGCAAATTCTATTTTTATTTCTATTTTAAATTGGTACGAACTATTTGGTATTTAACTGCGCTTGACTAATCCTTTAGCAAGCGCCTTATACGATATATGTAAGGTATGAACCATGGGATATTCGCGAGAACTTTACTTTGCTAAGCTAAGGAATTTTTTGAGTGCTACTATCAACTCACCTGTATTTTCCAAATGACTCATGTGACCACCCTCTAAAGTAACATAATGAGCGTTTACAGCAGTTACTTCTTCAAGTATTACTTTGGCATTCAGGACAGGATCAAATAATCCAATCACATAAAAAACTGATTGTATCTCCTGTAAAACGGCCTTTCTGTCAGGGCGTATTCGCATGCCTTCGTTCGCAGCGATGTATCCTTGTACTGGTGTTTTGAGAGCTTGCTCTCGTGTTCGTTGAACCTCTTGCTTTAACTGGTTCAGATTTTTGGCATAGAAGAGATTTCCAACTGACATCCTCACCATATTGTTAAAATTACGCTGTGCCATTTTATTTGCTCTGACCCTAAGTCCTTTTCTATCTTTATCATCTGCCTGTGCTGTGGAATTCATCAAACACAATCCTTTGATCATATTTGAAGATCTCTGAGCAAGAGCCAATGCAACATATCCGCCCATAGAATGACCAATCATGACGACCCTTCTTAATCGCAGTGATTTTAAAACGGCTAAAACAGCATCAGCCATCTGTTCCATGGTATGAATGTATCCCAGACAGCCTGTCTGTCCGTGCCCTAGAAGATCTATTGTAATTACTCGGTATTTTTTTACAAGTGCTGACTTTACATCGATCCACATGAGTGAATTTTCCAAAAATCCATGAAGTAAAACTACGGTTGAGCCTTTACCTTGATCAGAGTAGAAAATGTATGTTTCTTTGTATTCTAAAGTCATTATCTTATATGTTCAGCAAAGATAGTTGCATTAAATTAATCAAAATATACATATCGTATTGATAACATAATTCTCGGAAAAGAAACTACAGTCGAGGGCAATGTTTGACGTTGAAAACTCAGAAAATGAAATCCTCATATATTACCTCAAATAGTACATCCAGAGAAATAGTATCATGAGAACTCAACAATATATTTTTTGAAACCTAATGTATATCTTATTATATATAAGTGATTTACGATCATATCTCTAACTTTTAGCCTTAGATAGCCAGTGATGTGCTACTGGACTTAAAATACAGTCCAGTAATCGAAAAACAAATTAACTCTAGCCTTTTTAATTATAATTTTATCTCAGTAATTTAACTACGTTTTTACAGAGTCCACCGTCTCCGTCTCCGCCCCCAGGACTTTCTATTGAAAGTGATTATATCTTAATAGGAATAGGCGTGGTACTTTCCATTTGGTATTTTTTAAAATCTACCGCTCAAAAAATACCACCGTATCATAGCGAAACTGATAAGAAGATAGAAGCAAATCCTAAAAGAGATTCTTCTACTACAAAATATTAATTAAAAGGGACATATCAAAATGAGCTTATCAACTCGGTGACCTCAAATGATCAGATTACAAGTCTGACTGTATGATTGATCAGACCCTAATACTATAAAAATGAGTTTGGAGTGTAGGGTTTAGAATTTTAAACTCAAAAACATGTAACAAAAGCACCATTTTATGAAAGAAGACAATTTTACCATTATTCAAAACCAGTGTAGACTGCAGACTTTTAAGTTTAAAAAAACTTCATTTTTTACGGTGAAGAGATTGATAGGTAGATTCTACCTATTGAAAAACGTAACAGTTAAGTACTAGGTCACATTCTTAGGATGAAACAGGATGTTACCCACTTGATCACTTCCTCCAAAGGAATTGTAAAAAACTCGTATTGTATTTACGAAACTCGAGTATCTCGCACTTAATCCCCACTAGTGACTAGCTGTTAAATAGCGTCTTTAAATATTTGTTGTGTTACAACTAAAATACTCTTTTTATTAGGTTCAAAAAGTGGTCTTTTTAATACCAGCGTCGTCCTTCCTGTAAAAGTCTTAATTCCCAATATCCAACAACGTTTTTAAAGAATTCATCCGTCAATTACTCAGGTTTTTTCTGCATCTTTGTTTTCGATGAGAATTTATCCAATAGAAACAGGAAATTTTAAGCTAGACGGAGGAGCTATGTTCGGTGTAGTCCCAAAATCTATATGGGAAAAGACCAATCCTCCAGATCATAACAACATGATCTCCATGGCACTAAGGTGTATGCTCATTGAAGATAAGAATAGACTTATCCTCATAGATACAGGAATTGGATCAAAACAGTCGGCTCGATTTTTTGGATACTACTATTTGTATGGTGACTTTTCATTAGACCTCTCACTAGCCAAACTAGGGTTTCACAGAAACGATATTACCGACGTTGTCTTGACGCACCTTCATTTTGATCATTGCGGAGGATGTATCCAGTGGAATAGTAAAAAAACAGGCTATGAAACAGCGTTTATCAACGCCAAATTCTGGAGTAATCAAAATCATTGGGAATGGGCTATAAATCCCAACCCAAGAGAAAAAGCCTCCTTTTTAAAGGAAAATATTCAGCCAATCAAAGAAAGTGGACAACTAAATTTTATTGAAGAATCTGGGATAAATCAGTTAGGATTCGAGGTGCTTTTTGTTAACGGTCATACTGAAAAGCAAATGTTACCAAAAATCAGCTATCAAGGTAAAACTTTGGTATTTATGGCAGACCTACTCCCCACTATTGGTCATATTCCATTACCTTACGTTATGGGGTATGATACTAGACCTCTTTTAACCATTAAAGAAAAAGAACAGTTTTTAAACTTAGCCGCTGACAAAGAATATATATTATTTTTGGAGCATGATGCCCAAACCGAACTCTGTACAGTACAACACACAGAAAAAGGAGTTCGATTAAAAGAAACATTTAAATTTACAGAACTATTCAATTAATTAAAAATATGAAGATTATAAAAAGTACCTTTTTAGTATTGGCAACAGCTGTAATAATGACCGGCTGTAAAACAGCTATAACAACAACCCCTGTCCCTGTAGGATCATCGCAGGCAGTCGTAGCTACTGGTAAAAAAGTACCCCTGAGCGAAGAAGAAGAGAAAGGGTGGAATCATGCAGACCTAGTGACAGACTCCATTCCTGGGATGAGTACAAAAAAAGCATATGAATTTCTTAGTGGTAAAAAAGCAAAGCAAGTAGTGGTGGCTATTGTAGACTCTGGAACCGATCTCAAACACGAAGACCTAAAAGACGTTGCTTGGGTAAACCCTAAAGAAATTGCAAATAATGGAAAAGACGACGATAAAAATGGGTTTATTGATGATATCAACGGTTGGAACTTTTTAGGAAAGATCTACAAAGAAGACTACGAACTCTATAGAATTTTAAAAGATTCTACTATCGCAGATGCAGAAACATATAAAAGGGCAAAAGAAGACTACGACAAAAAAGTCGTGGAAGCAGAAAGAAATAAACAGCGATATGGTCAAATTTTACAAGCGGTGACTTATGCAAATGTAACTATCTCAGAAAAACTCAACAAGAAGGAATTCACTAAGGAAGATCTACAATCTATCGATGCTACAAGTGACGAGATAAAAAGAAGCTTAGCCATTGCTAACCAAATGTTTGACCTAGGGCTACCGTCATTACAAAAAGCCATCGATGAATTAACTAGTCTAGTAACCAAAGCAGAAGACCTTATAAGTGGTGATGCACTAACGAAAGACTATAGAAGTATCCTAGCTGACGACGAAAACTCTATGGACACTAAAATTTTTGGGGATAACAATACTGGACATTCAGTTAAGGATGAAGCACACGGGAGTCATGTTGCTGGTATTGTAGCCGCATCAAGAGATAACGGCATAGGAATGAACGGTATTGCAGATAATGTGAAAATTATGGCTGTAAGAGTTGTACCAGATGGCGACGAATATGACAAAGATGTAGCCCTAGGAATTCGATATGCAGTAGACAATGGAGCCAAAGTTATCAATACGAGTTTTGGAAAAGGGTATTCCCCAAAAGTTCAATGGGTGTACGACGCTATAAAATATGCAGCAGAAAAAGACGTCCTTATTGTCAATGCAGCAGGAAACGATGCTAAAGATATTGATGTAGAAGTAATCTATCCAAATGACTCTCCAGATATGGTCAATGAAATCTCTAATAATTTTATCACCATAGGAGCGATTAGTTACAAATACGGAGAGAACTTACCAGCAAGTTTCACCAATTACGGAAAAGTGAATGTAGATATCTTTGCACCAGGAGTTCAAATTTATTCAACAACACCAGAAAACGAATACCGATTCTTCAGAGGAACTTCTATGGCAGCCCCAGCAGTAGCAGGTGTAGCAGCACTCGTTCGCTCATACTACCCAGAGTTAAGCGCCAGTCAAGTAAAGAAGATTATCATGAATTCTGGTACCAAACTAGACCTACAAGTCGTCAAACCAGGATCTCCATCCAGAGAAAACCCAAAAGGAGAAAAAGTTCCTTTTTCAGACCTATCTGTCACAGGAAGAATTGTAAACGCTTACAATGCGATAAAAATGGCAGATGCCATCGTTAACGGCAGATAACATCAAAAAATACCTGTGGGATTCCTATGGAGGTTCATCAAACAAAAGTCAATATCTCAATTAAAGAAAATCATAAAATACTATATAATTAGTAGAAATTCAACCGCATGAAGAAAGGAGCCGCTATTTTAATTCTATTGAGTAGTCTTGTCTCAGCCCAGTCAAGCAAATATTGGCAGCAGCATGTAAACTACACCATGGACATTGATGTGGACGTAGCTACATTTCAGTACAAAGGAAAGCAGAAGTTGGTTTACACTAATAACTCTCCAGACCAACTAAAGAATGTGTACTATCACTTATATTTCAATGCCTTTCAACCCAACTCTCAAATGGATATTAGATCTAGACATATCAAAGATCCAGACAAAAGAGTAGGTGATAGAATTCATAGCCTTACTCCAGAAGAAATTGGATACATTAAGGTAAAATCCCTCAAACAAAACGGAAAAAAAGTTCAGTTTAAGACAGTAGGAACCATTTTAGAAGTTATACTCAATAAGCCTATTCAATCAGGTCAAAAAGCAACTTTTGAAATGGAATTTGATGCTCAAGTTCCCGTTCAGATTCGCCGCTCTGGTAGAAGTAATAAAGAAGGAGTAGCACTTTCTATGACTCAATGGTACCCTAAAATGGCAGAGTATGACTTTGAAGGGTGGCACACACCACCCTATATAGGTCGTGAATTTCATGGTGTTTGGGGCAACTTTGACGTCACATTGCATATCGACAAAAACTATGTAGTGGGAGGATCAGGATACCTTCAAAACCCACAAGAGGTAGGACACGGTTATGAAGATAAAAGCAAAAAATTAAAACAACAACGTGGAAAGAAACTCACTTGGCATTTCAAAGCTCCCAATGTTCACGATTTTACATGGGCAGCAGACCCAGAGTACCAACACGATATTTTAACGACAGACAACGGTATCGATTTACATTTCTTCTACAAAAAAAACTTAAAACAACAATATCTAGAGCACTGGAAAAACCTCCAACCAAAAACAGCGGAATTAATAGCATATTTCAGTAAACACATAGGACCATATCCTTATAAACAGTATTCAGTCATTCAAGGTGGAGACGGAGGTATGGAATATGCCATGTGTACCCTTATCACAGGAAAAAGGAATTTCAATAGCCTCTTTGGAGTCACCAATCACGAGCTAGCTCACACGTGGTTTCAATTCCTACTGGCATCCAACGAAAGTAAACATCCTTGGATGGATGAAGGCTTTACAGTCTATATCTCTAACAAAGCAGGAAACGAAATTCTTGGAAGAAATAGAGACAACCCTCACGGCGGTTCTTATGCACACTATAACTATGTGGTAAAAAGTAATGCAGAAGAGCCACTCTCAAGTCATGCAGACCGCTACCACACCAATATGGCCTATAGTATGGGGAGTTACAGCAAAGGGAACATCTTTCTATCACAACTAGAATATGTCATTGGAGCAGAAAATGTAGCAAAAGGATTAAAAAAGTATTTTAACGATTTTAGCTTTAAACACCCCACACCAAATGATGCAAAAAGATCAATGGAAAAAGTCTCCGGAATCCATTTAGACTGGTATTTAAACGAGTGGACACAAACAACACATACCATCGATTATGGAGTAAAATCTATCAATGAAAATGAGATTATCATAGAAAGAGTAGGAAAGATGCCCATGCCTATAGATTTAGAAGTTACTTATAAAGACGGAACTAAAGAGCTTTTCAATATCCCTTTACAGATGATGAGAGGCGAAAAACCCACCTCAGCTACCATTTTAGACGATTGGACTTTTGCACACCCAACCTATACGTTTAAAACATCTAAAAAAGTAAAAAGTGTTCTGATTGATCCATCAGGATTTATGGCTGATATAAACTCAGACAACAACCAATTAGAAGCCATAGAAAACAAATAGCAATAGAAAAAACCAGCAATAATCAAATTATTTCTGTTCTACATGCTCTAAAAATGTATGAATCTTATTGTCTTTGGGTAAAAATCCCTTAAGCATCAACCCCACGCCAAAAACAATCAAGAGAACCCCCATAATTCTTTTGACCCTGAACACCACGAGAGAAGTCATTTTTTTCTTTAACTGTTTCGCTAAAAGTATTTTACCCAGATCCACTACAAAATAACTAATCAATATAAGAGCAAAATAATAAAATATATGAGTAGGATTCATGTCCAAAGATGGTCCTATACCCACAATCAAACCCAACCATAAAGCCAGCACACCTATATTGATAAAATTCAAGAAAAATCCCTTTAAGATAAGTTTCAGATAATTGTTATTAACAGTAAGATCAATAGACGGTTCTTCCGTTTCTTTTTTATTTGATTTGTCAAGGTAAGTCATCGCGCCATAAACAATAAGAATCAACCCGCCAATAAAAAACAATCTTGGATCATCCTTAATGCGCTCTAGTAAATGGCGGCTCCCGTAATAAGCAATCACAATAAAAGCGACATCTCCAAGAATAACACCCATGTTAAAAGCAACAGCAGCTTTGACCCCCCTTAAAATGCTCGTTTGAATAAGCATAAAGAACACTGGTCCAATCATAAAAGACAGTCCAATGCCTATTAAGATTGCATTTTTAACATCATAAAAATCCATGTCGCTAAAGGTAAGCTAAAAATTGTAATCCCCCATTGATCAATCGTAAGTCGATCTATCAAAAGCAATGTAAGCACAAGCTCATAAAGGGTTGTCTAAGGGCGTTCCCTTTCAGGTCGCGCTATCCGCTATATCTTTTTTTGCTTTGTATAGCTTTCATCCACTCAAAAACTGAGTATCCAAATTAAGATTAAGGGTGAAAAAAGAGCAAAAAAAGGATGCCGCTACTATCGCTAACGCGGCATTCAAAAAACCTTCAACTTTTGGGTATAATAACCAACTAAGACGCGTTTACTTTATCAAACCAAATCAAACATCATCAAAATCAACATCAATCTTCGAAGAAGTAGGATATGCCTGGCAAGTAAGAACAAAACCATCATGTACCTCCCCATCAGTAAGAATACTATTCTTGGTCATTACAGCACTCCCTTTCGTTACTTTTGCTACGCAACTAGAACAAACACCTCCTTGGCAAGAATAAGGAGCATCTACATTGTTTCGCAAAGCAGCAGCTAAAATAGTGTCTGTCTGACTCATGGTAAATGAAACCTTCTCATCGTCAACTAAGATCGTAATAGCCGTTTCTCCATCCCTCACGCCAGATACATCTCCCTCATCAGAAGAGGTGAACAGTTCAAAGAAAATTTTAGACTCGTCAATTCCATTGTCTTGCAATGTATTAGAGACCGTTTTAATCATGCCCTCGGGACCACACAGATAAACCGAATCAAAAGAAACATCCTTGTAAATATTTCTCAAGTAATAGTTGGTGAATCCCTCATCAATCCTTCCAAATAACGATCCTGAAACACGCTCCCTACTAAAAATATAATGCAAGTTAAATCGGTGAGAGTAGTCTTTTTGTAACACTTCCAGTTCGGGTTTAAAAATTGTATCAGCCTTAGACCTATTGCCATAAATCAATGTAAAATGTGCATCAGGAGTGTCCTCTAAAACAGTTTTAATCATCGATAAAACAGGAGTAATTCCGCTGCCAGCTGCAAAAGCAATATAGTGTCTCCCACCTTCTGGTTCTAGGATAAATTTGCCTTCGGGTTGGTGAATTTCGATACTATCTCCTTCTTTGAGTTGTTCAGTAGCATACACAGAAAAAGTCCCCTTTTCAATAGCTTTAATCGCAACTTTCAACTCACCACTCCGAGGTGAAGAACATATAGAATAAGCTCTTTTTACCTCTTCACCATTGATGTGAGATGTTAAAGTAATGTACTGTCCCGCTTTAAAAATAAAATGAGACTTTATACTCTCAGGAATGTCAAATACAATAGAAACCGCATGAGCAGTCTCCTTATTTATATTCCTTATTTTAACGTTGTAAAATGTATGCATCTACAAGATTTTATGAGCAATTAGATACTCTGCTATTTGCACAGTATTCGTCGCAGCACCCTTCCTTAAGTTGTCCGAGACTATCCACAAATTTAAGGAGTTTTCTGGAGATTCGTCTCGCCTTATCCTGCCCACAAAAACCTCATCTTTGTCATGGGCAAAGACGGGCATTGGATAAATGTGATTTGCAATATCGTCTTGCACAACAATCCCGGGAGTTACCTCTAAAAGCGAGCGAACCTCTTCCGTGGTAAAGTCGCGTGTAAATTCAATATTCACAGATTCCGAATGTCCACCAGCAGTAGGAATTCTCACAGCTGTTGCCGTGACCGAGAACGAATTGTCTTCTAGGATTTTTTTAGATTCATTCACCAGCTTCATTTCCTCTTTGGTGTACCCATTCTCTAAAAAAACATCACACTGAGGAATCGCATTTCTATGAATAGGATAATCATAAGCCATATCGCCCTTTATTCCTCGCACTTCATTTTCTAACTGCTGAACGGCCTTAACACCAGTTCCAGAAACAGACTGGTAAGTAGAGATCACAAGTCGTTTAATTTGATATTTTTTATGTAGCGGAGCCAAAGCCATCACCAACTGAATTGTAGAACAGTTTGGATTGGCAATAATTTTATCCTTGCTTGTTAGAACATCCCCATTAATTTCTGGAACAATCAGTTTTTTTGATGGATCCATTCTCCATGCAGAAGAATTGTCGATCACAGTAGCCCCCACTTGAGCAAATTTTGGTGCCCATTCAAGAGAAATACTCCCGCCAGCAGAAAATAACGCTATATCAGGCTTTGCATCTACAGCATCTTGTAAACCAATAACGGTGTAGGTATTTCCTTTAAACAAAATTTGTTTGCCTACGGATTGTTCCGAAGCAACCAACAAAAGCTCATCAATCTCAAAACACCTTTCGTCAAGAACCTTTAGCATCACATTTCCTACCATTCCAGTAGCACCAACAACAGCAATTCTCATGAGTAAAAATTTAGAATACAAATATGATAAAAAACGGATGTAGATTTAAAGCAATTCAAGCTTTTTTAATCTGAACAACATATGAATACAAAAAGTATTTTTAGTAACTTAAAGAAGTTTAAA
Source organism: Flavobacteriaceae bacterium (assembly GCA_964228785.1). Taxonomy (GTDB): domain Bacteria; phylum Bacteroidota; class Bacteroidia; order Flavobacteriales; family Flavobacteriaceae; genus Polaribacter. The sequence continues at coordinate 27,348 of CAXRAW010000102.1, read as the reverse complement.
TAACTTCTCCAAGCAAAAACCAAAATACTCAACTGCTCTACTGAGCTTATCAAAGTATATTCCAGCATAAGGGTGGTGTATTTAAAGTCTTGATGATTGTAATACCAAAAAAAGAGAAAGTCAAAAATAATCGTAATTTTGTTTCGGATTGGGAAATACCAAGTCCAATATTACTTTTGTTCAACTCAATTCGTATAGCATGCAACTGTACAATAAGTTAAGCGCAAAAGAGCGCGCTGCACTCATAGACGAGGCAGGAAAAGATCGTATCACCATTTCATTCTATCAATATCACAAGATAGAAGACCCACAAATTTTTAGAGACAAGCTATTCATAGAATGGAACGCATTGGATGTCTTGGGAAGAACCTATGTTTCATACGAAGGAATTAATGCTCAGATTTCCGTCCCCTCAGAAAACTTTTTAGCGCTGAAAGATCAGCTGGATGCTATTGAATTTTTAAATGGAATTCGGTTGAATGTTGCCATAGAGCAAGACAACAAATCCTTCCTAAAATTAAAAGTAAAAGTAAGAAACAAGATTGTTGCAGATGGGTTAAATGACGATACGTTTGATGTCACGAACAAAGGAGTTCACCTCAACGCAAAAGAGTTCAATGCAATGTTGGAAAACCCAAATACAATCTGCGTAGATATGAGAAATCACTACGAAAGTGAAATTGGACACTTTAAAGGAGCAATTACTCCAGATGTAGATACGTTCAGAGATTCCTTAGATATTATAGAAGAAGACTTAAAAGCACACAAAGAAGATAAAAATTTATTGATGTACTGTACGGGAGGAATCCGTTGCGAAAAAGCTTCTGCCTATTATAAACACAAAGGATTCAAAAATGTATATCAGCTAGAAGGAGGAATCATTGAATATACCAGACAGGTAAAAGACGAAGGAATTGAAAACAACTTTATAGGCAAAAACTTTGTCTTTGATCACCGAAAAGCTGAAAAGATCTCAGATCATGTAATTGCCAATTGTCACCAATGCGGTAAGCCATGTGATACCCACACCAATTGCGCCAATGAAGCTTGCCACCTTCTCTTTATACAATGTGATGAATGTGCCGAGCGAATGGAAAACACCTGTTCCTCAGATTGCCAGGAGGTCATTCACCTACCCTATCAAATGCAAAAAGAACGCAGAAAAGGAAAACATGCTAGCAACAAAATCTTCAAAAAAGGACGATCAGAAAAATTAATGTTCAAGAAATAGGCAACGCTGCCATAAACCGCCTTTTTTTCAATTTTTCCATTCCTTTAGAATCACTATATTTACTGAGGAAAAATGTACTCTGAGTCTATCAAGGAAAGCTATGCTAAGAAAGAGTCTAATGGACTAAAAATCAATTAAAAACAATAGCGCGCATGAGTGCGTGCCTAAATATAGTCATCTTATGGGATGTAGTAGTTGTGGTACTGGTAAAGATGGCAAACCTAGAGGCTGTAAGAGCAATGGAAGTTGTATTACAGGAGGTTGCGAAAAATTATCGGTATTCGATTGGCTGTCAAACATGACAATGCCTAGTGGTCAAGCCCCTTTCAATATCCACGAAGTTCGATTTAAAAACGGACGAAAGCATTTTTTTAAAAATACCAAAGATCTTGCTATCTCCATTGGAGATGTTGTAGCAGTTGAGGGAAACTCAGGTCACGATGTAGGAGTAGTATCACTATCAGGAGAACTTGTTAAAATACAAATGAAGAAACGCAAGGTTTTTTTTGATGATGAAAACATTAAGAAAATCTACAGAAAAGCCACTCAAAGAGATATTGACGTCTGGCAAAAAGCAAGAGATAAAGAGTTAGAAACCCAAACACGAGGGAGAGAAATTATTGGACATCTTGGATTAAAAATGAAGTTATCTGATGTAGAGTATCAAGGAGATGGCAATAAGGCAACCTTCTATTACACCGCAGACGCTCGTGTAGATTTCAGGCAGCTAATCAAAGATCTAGCAGCTGCATTTTCTGTTCGTATTGAAATGAGACAAGTAGGAGCTAGACAGGAAGCTGCACGCCTAGGAGGAGTGGGTTCTTGCGGTAGAGAATTATGCTGTTCCACATGGCTAAGAGATTTTAGAAAAGTAACAACAACATCGGCTCGTTATCAGCAATTATCTCTCAATCCTTTAAAACTCGCTGGTCAGTGTGGAAAATTAAAATGTTGTCTAAACTTTGAATTAGACACCTACTTGGATGCTTTAGATGCCTTTCCAGAGCAACATAAAATATTGAAAACAGAAAAAGGAGATGCCGTATTCATAAAAATGGACATCTTCAAAAAACTACTTTGGTACACCTACAAAGAAGATCGTATAAAGTGGTATAAATTAACACTTGATCAGGTGAACGAAATTATAGAGTTAAACGAAAATAAGAAACTTTCAATTCCGTTAGAAGAATATGAATTAGAAATTGAAGAAACAGCAAAAGTAGATTTTGAAAATGTTGTAGGCCAAGACAGCCTAACCCGTTTTGACACTCCTAAAAGAAGTAGGAGAAGAAAAAAAAGAAGAACTCCTCAGAAAGAAATTCTAGAGGTTGCAAAATCAGAAGCCACAAAACAAAGAAGATCAAAACAAAATAAAACAGGAAACAGTCATCGTCAACCCAAATCTCAGCAAAAAGGTCAAGAACAAAACAAGCAATCCAATAGAAGAAGACGTAACTCAAAAAATAATGAGAATCGCAATCAAAATAAATAAAACATCAATCACTGCATGGGTTGTGGTCTTCTTATTCATTTCATGTGACTCAAATGGGGTTTTTGACCAATACACCTCTCTCCCAAGTCAAACTTGGAATCTTAAAGACCCCGTAGTGTTTGAGTTTCAAATTAAAGATACCATTGCCCGTAACAACTTATACATTAACATTAGAAACAATAACGATTATGAATTTAGTAATCTATTTTTAATCACCCATCTAAATTTTCCAGACAACAGAAAGATTATTGATACGCTAGAATATGAAATGACCGATAAGAGAGGACATTTTTTAGGAAGAGGACTTTCGGAAAAGAAAGATAATAAGCTCTTCTACAAAGAAAATAGTACATTTCCAGTCTCTGGAAACTATCAACTAACCATCCACCAAGCCATGCGAAAAAATGGAGATTTACTTGGAATTCAGGAGTTATCAGGTATTACAGATGTAGGATTGAGAATAGAAAAATTAAAATAAAAATGGGAAAGAAAAAAGCAACAACTTTCAAAAAGTATATCAAAAGATTTTGGATTTTCATAGGCAGTGGAATAGCACTTATCTTACTGCTGTTTTTGTCGGCCTCACGGGGGTTCTTTGGAGCACTTCCAACCTTTGAAGAATTAGAAAATCCTCAGAAAAATTTAGCTACTGAAGTCATTTCTGCAGATGGGGTTACGTTAGGTAAATATGCCTTTCAAAATAGAACTCCTGTTGGATTTAAAGAATTACCAGATAACCTAGTAAATGCTTTAATTGCCACGGAAGACGAGCGTTTCTACGAACACTCTGGGATTGATTTTAGGGGCACTGTCAGAGCAATTATAAAGATGGGAAAAGGAGGAGGTGCAAGCACCATTACACAACAGCTAGCAAAAAATCTTTTTAACGATGGGGGCTCAAGTAACACCTTAGAAAGGTTGATTCAAAAAGTGAAAGAATGGATTGTCGCCGTAAAGCTAGAGCGCCAATATACCAAAAATGAAATCATAGCCATGTATCTCAATACTCAAGGATTTTTGTTTAATGCTATAGGTATTCGATCTGCTTCTAGAATTTACTTTGGCAAAGAACCTAAAGATCTAGATATTCAAGAGTCTGCTATCCTTGTAGCTATGCTAAAAAATCCAAGACAGTTCAATCCAAACAGAGAAATTTCTAAGAAGAAATCCTTGACAAGACGGAATGTTGTATTTGCCCAAATGACAAAAAGTAAATACATCACAGAACAGGAAAAAGACTCTTTGCAAAAATTACCACTAAAAATTAATTTTACTCCAGAAAGTCACAATGACGGATTGGCGACATATTTTAGAGAGTATCTCAGAGCCTACCTTAAAAAATGGGTAAAGAATAATCCAAAACCCAATGGTGAATTATACAATATTAACAGAGATGGGCTTAAGATTTACACTACCATAGACTCTAGGATGCAACAGTATGCTCAAGAAGCCCTGTATGAACACATGGCCAATCTTCAGGATTATTTCCACAAAGAACATAAGAAAAATGAACAAGCACCATTTTACGATCTAGAAGATGAACAAATAAAACTCATCTACACAAGAGCAAGAAAAAATTCAGATCGGTTTAAGAGACTAAAAAAAGTAGGAAAATCAGAAAAGTATATCGATTCTATTTTCAAAGCGAAAGCACCAATGAAAATCTTCTCATGGAAAGGAGAGATAGACACCATCATGTCACCAAACGACTCGATTAAATACTATAAATTCTTCCTGCGTTCTGGATTACTATCCATAGAACCTCAAACTGGGCATATCAAAGCTTGGGTTGGGGGAATCAATCATAAGTACTTCAAATACGACCATGTAAATCAAGGAAAAAGGCAAGTAGGATCTACCTTCAAACCCTTTGTATATGCCACAGCAATCAATCAATTAAGGCTATCTCCTTGTGATAAATACCCAAACACACTTTATACCATACCAAAAGGAAAGTATGGAATCCCAGAAGAGTGGACCCCTCAGAACTCAGACAAAAAATATGGTGGAGAGTTATCTTTAAAAGAGGCTCTAGGGGGGTCTATAAATGTAATCTCGGCTCGCTTAATAGACATGGTAACTCCACAAAATGTTGTACGCCTAGCAAAATCTGCGGGTATAGAAAATAAAATCCCTGTAGCACCATCAATTGCATTAGGGTCTGTTGAGTTATCTTTAATGGAAATGACCAGTGCTTATGCTACATTTGCCAATAAAGGGTTACAAGTAGAACCAAATATGCTGACTCGTATTGAGGACAAAAATGGAACAGTTCTCGCAGAATTTACACCAAAAATAAAAGAGGTAATGAATGAAGAATCTGCCTATGTTGTGTTGGATTTATTGAAGGGAGTAACCATTGCAGGATCGGGTGTGAGATTGAGAACCAAAGAGCACTATTACAAGAATATTATTACAGGATTCCCCTATGAATTTACCAACCCCATTGCAGGAAAAACAGGAACCACACAAAATCACACTGATGGATGGTTTATGGGAGTGGTTCCAAATTTAGCAACAGGCGTATGGACAGGAGGTGAGGATAGAGCAACACACTTTGAAAAAATTGCAGAAGGACAAGGAGCTACCATGTCCCTTCCTACGTGGGCACTGTATATGAAAAAAGTATATGCAGACCCAACGTTAAATATTAGTCAAGAAGATTTTGAAATCCCAGAATATATAGGAATAAATATTAACTGTGGCAAAGAAAATAAGGACAACAAAGACAACATTGAAATCTCTGACGACGACACTGACTTTTGACCTAAAAGATGTCAAACTAAATTGGCAAGTGCCAATGGATGCTAAAGTCTCAACATGTTCTTCAATCTAAATTTCATAGCAACAAATGATCCAAAATGATTAACAAAAAGGTAGATAATGTTCAAGATGCACTCCAAGGAGTAGAAAGCAATATGACTTTCATGCTAGGTGGATTTGGGCTCTGTGGAATTCCAGAAAATGCCATTTCAGAATTAGTTCGACTCGGAGTAAACAATGTAACCTGTATTTCTAACAATGCAGGAGTAGACGATTTCGGCTTAGGACTCTTATTACAGCATAAACAAATTAAGAAGATGATTTCCTCCTATGTAGGAGAAAACGATGAGTTTGAAAGACAAATGCTTTCTGGAGAATTAGAGGTAGAACTAACTCCGCAAGGAACACTCGCAGAAAAATGTAGAGCTGCTCAAGCAGGGTTCCCTGCTTTTTACACCCCCGCAGGTTACGGAACTGAAATAGCTGAGGGAAAAGAAACACGAGATTTTAATGGGAAAATGTATGTCCTAGAGCACGCTTACAAAGCAGACTTTGCCTTTGTAAAGGCATGGAAAGGCGATGAAGCTGGGAACCTAGTTTTTAAAGGTACCGCAAGAAATTTTAACCCCTGCATGTGTGGAGCTGCTACCATTACCGTTGCGGAAGTTGAGGAATTAGTTTCCGTTGGAAAATTAGATCCCAACCACATTCACATTCCCGGAATATTTGTGCAACGAATTTTTAAAGGAGAACATTACGAGAAGAGAATAGAACAAAAAACCGTTAGACAAAGAGGTTAATTATGTTAGACAAGAATGGAATTGCAAAAAGAATTGCAAAAGAAGTACAAGACGGCTACTATGTAAACCTTGGAATTGGGATTCCAACTTTGGTTGCTAATTTTGTAAGAGATGACATCGAAGTAGAATTTCAAAGTGAAAACGGAGTGCTAGGCATGGGTCCTTTCCCTTTTGAAGGTGAAGAAGATGCTGATATCATCAACGCAGGAAAACAGACTATTACAACCCTAGCTGGGGCAAGCTTTTTCGACTCGGCAACAAGTTTTTCTATGATCCGTGGGCAACATGTAGATTTAACCATTTTAGGAGCAATGGAAGTAGCAGAAAACGGCGATATTGCCAATTGGAAAATTCCTGGGAAAATGGTCAAGGGAATGGGTGGAGCCATGGATTTAGTAGCCTCAGCAGAAAATATTATCGTTGCTATGATGCACACAGATAAACGAGGAGAGTCAAAATTACTAACAGCATGCTCTCTGCCTTTAACAGGGGTTGGCTGTGTTAAGAAAATTGTCACAAATTTAGCAGTCATGGATGTTAAGGATGGAGCTTTTCACCTGTTAGAGAGAGCACCAGGAGTTACAGTAGAGGAAATTGTAGCTGCTACAGCTGGGACACTTATTGCAGAGGGAGAAATTCCCGAAATGAAGCTATAAAAACGCTAATGAAACACGCTAAATTTGCTTACTTCCTTTTTCCTATACTTATAGCTGGATTGGGATTAATCATATACAAAGTCCTTAAATTTCAACCCAATTTTTACACAATCATGGTAAATGTTGGATTGGCCTACATGTTGTCACTTAGCCTAAGAATAATTGATCCACAATCTAAATGAAAATTATCTCATATAACGTTAACGGAATTAGAGCAGCCCTTAAAAAAGGATTTCTGGATTGGCTTCAACAGGCGAATCCCGACGTGATTTGTATTCAAGAGATTAAAGCCCAAAAAAATCAAATCAATCCAATGGACTTTGAGTTGGCAGGGTATCCTCATCAATACTGGTTTTCAGCAGAAAAAAAAGGATATTCTGGTGTTGCAATTTTATCCAAAATAGAACCCAATTACGTAGAATACGGAACGGGAATTGAAACTATGGATTTCGAAGGGAGAAATATTCGAGTGGATTTCGATCAACTTTCAGTAATGAGTATGTACCTGCCCTCTGGAACTAATGACGCCCGATTGGATTTTAAGTTCAACTACATGGATGAAATTCTTGATTATGCTACCGAGCTTAGGAAAAGGATTCCCAATCTGGTGATTTGTGGAGATTACAACATATGTCATGAAGCCATTGACATTCACAGTCCAAAAATGAAGGGAGTCTCAGGGTTCCTTCCTGAAGAACGAGCGTGGTTAGGAAAATTTATTGATAGCGGATTTATTGATAGCTTTCGCTTTCTGAATCCAAACCGACAAGAATACTCTTGGTGGAGTTACAGAGCCAATGCAAGAGCGAACAACAAAGGATGGCGATTGGATTATGCAATGGTCACATCATCACTAAAAAATGTGATCTCTAGAGCATATATTTTAACAGAAGTAAAGCATTCCGACCATTGCCCGATTGCCTTGGAATTAGACCTGTAACTGATGTATAAAAGACGATATCTATTGCTTTTATTATGCTCGTTTCCTCTATTTGGTCAAATAGAGGAAACCCCAACTGTCACAACTAAAAGTAACTTATTTTCAGATCTAGACCTCGCAACAATCGACAGTCTGGTTCTTGAGTCAAAATATAATTCTCCCTTATATGATACCATTACCTACTACATGGATCATGCAGTGGCGAAAAATGTAGATGATGTAGCCTTAAATGTCGATGTTTTAAAAAAACGATTAAAACAATTGGATGCAACAACGCCATTTCACATAGCTTACAATCCAGCGTTAGAAAAAGTGATAAAATCTTATTTAAAACACAGGAAAAAGTATTATCCCGCATTAATGGCTAAAGCAGCATATTACTTCCCTATGTTTGAGAGGTACTTAGATCGGTATGATATCCCACTAGAGATGAAGTATCTTGCCATTGTGGAATCTGCGCTCAACCCAAGAGCAAAATCAAAAGTAGGAGCTACAGGGCTTTGGCAATTCATGTATCTTACAGGAAAACAATATCACCTTCAAATAAGTTCTTATGTAGATGAACGACAAGATCCAGTTAAAGCAACCATAGCAGCGTGTGAGTACCTAAGTAGTCTACACCAGATTTTTGGAGACTGGGATCTAGCACTTGCAGCTTATAATTCTGGGCCAGGCAATGTTTCTAAAGCGATAAAAAGATCTGGAGGCTTCAAAAACTACTGGAATATTAGACCCTTTTTACCAAGAGAAACTGCAGGTTATGTCCCTGCTTTTTATGCTACAATGTACCTGTTTGAATATTCCAAAGAACATAATATAGTGGGGAATATGCCTAAAATTCAGTATTTTTCTACAGACTCCGTTCAAGTGAAAAGAACAGTAAGTTTTGACCAGATTGCAGAGAAAACAGGAGTAGAAGCCGAACTTTTAGCATTTTTAAACCCGTCTTACAAGCTTGATGTTGTCCCATATATTGAAAAAAGAAAGTACAAACTTGTACTGCCTAAAGTTGCAATGACCCGTTTTTTAAACATTGAAAAAGAACTCTATACATTAGCCGATCAAGACGATGCATTGAGAGAAAAACCATTGCCCAAATATTTCGAAATGGATCAACGAATTCGTTACCGAGTTCGCAGTGGAGATTATCTCGGAAAAATCGCTAGAAAATACGGCGTTCGAGTAAGCGACATTAGAAAATGGAACCGACTGAGGAGTAACAGACTCAAAATAGGACAACGGTTGATCATTTATCCCAAGCGATTGAGAATTACCAAACAAGAAACTGCCAAAGCTAAAAAAGATGCAGCCAAACCTTCCACAGCAAAAAATAACTTCGTCACCTATAAAGTGAAAAAAGGGGATTCGTTATGGTCTATAGCAAAAAAATTTCCGAAAGTATCAATACAAGATATAAAGAAATGGAATAATATTTGGGAGGTGAAATCTATCAAGCCAGGAATGAAATTAAAAATTTATAAAAACCCAATCTAATGAATCGAGTTTTTAGCCTACTTATATCAGTTTTATTACTAACATCGTGTGGCAACGACCAACTCATCCTACCACAATCAGTTGGTTCTTTTGGTAAAATTTTAGTCGTAACGGATAATAGCAAATGGCAAGGAGATCTTGGAAAGGAGATTCGCAAAACTTTTGGCAGATTACAAGCAGAACTCCCACAACCTGAAAAATTAATCTCAACAGCTCAAGTAGCTCCCATAGGATTTACATCCATGCTCAAGGCTACAAGAAATATTTTTATATTAGAGGTATCGGATACCACGTTAGTTAGCATATCACGTGACCGATATGCTAGACCACAGACTGTTGTATATGCTACTGCTAAAAACGAAGAAGCTCTTTTAGATTTGATTCAGGACAGACATCAAGAAATTATTGAAATCTTTAGAAATGCCGACATTAAGTGTCTACAAAATATCTTTTCAAAAAAAAGGCTGAATGACTCGTTATATAAAACACTTCAGAATTTAAACATTTCACTAACTATCCCTGAAGAATACAGAAAAGTAGACGACACAGGCGAATTTCTATGGCTACGACATCATCTTAAAAGTGGAATCGCTCGTGGAACAGGAAGTAATAATATTCTAGTGTACTCACAACCAATGCCTAACGAGGATACCATCGCAAACGGAATCATCTCAATGAGAGATTCCGTCGGTAAAAAATATATTCCAGGATCAAAAGAAGGAATGTATATGATTACAGAAGCTGCTTACACACCTGTAACGATTAAAACTTCATTGAATGGCTACAAAGCTTTTGAAACAAGAGGGAAGTGGGAAGTGAAGAATGATTTCATGGCAGGTCCTTTTTTGAATTATGCGATTACAGATACAAAAAACAACCGACTTTTAATTGTAGAGGGATTTACTTATGCCCCCTCTATTAATAAACGGAACTTTCTTCTTGAACTGGAAGCAATTGCAAAATCTCTTGTCATTAAATGAAGCCTTCATAGAGGGATTGGTCAAATAAGAACCTATGCCTCAACAAGAAACAATAATTTAATGTCCGATAGTTAGTATCGATTTAGGCAGACGAAGAATGCATGAAAAAGCGTCTTCAATCAGAGAAAAGTTCTGTTAATAACCAATTTTTTGCCTAACCCTGGCTAAAACTCCTTGAGCTACTTTTCTTGCTTTTTGGGCGCCCACAGCCAGAGCACTGTCAACTTCATGCTTATTATTCATAAAGTAATTGTATCGCTCGCGAACCGTAGCAAACTTGTTAATGATTAATTCATATAATTCCTGCTTGGCATGACCATACCCATAATTCCCAGCTTGATATTTAATTCTCATCTCAGTAGTTTGATCCTCAGAAGCCAACAATTTATACAGGGCAAAAACATTATCAATATCGGGGTTTTTAGGTTCTTCTAAAGGTGTACTGTCTGTTTTTATAGACATAATTTGTTTTCTTAGCCTCTTATCAGATAAAAAAATATTGATTACATTATCACGGGACTTACTCATTTTTTCGCCGTCAGTTCCAGAAACTAATTGAGAAGACTCCTGTAGCTTTGCCTGTGGAAGAATTAGGGTGTTTCCTACCAAATGATTAAATCGATTCGCAACATCCCTTGTCATTTCCAAGTGCTGTAACTGATCTTTACCAACAGGGACGATTTCAGCATCATACAAAAGGATGTCTGCAGCCATTAGCATGGGATAGGTAAATAGCCCAGAGTTTACATCAGAAAGCCTGTCTGATTTATCTTTAAAACTATGAGCTAAGGTTAGTCTTTGGTAAGGGAAAAAACAACTTAGATACCAAGCCAATTCGGTGACTTCTGGCACATCGCTCTGTCTATAAAAAGCAGTAGCATTAATATCAATTCCGCAAGCCAGCCAAGTAGCAGCTGTGCTGTAGGTATTTTCTCTTAACAAGGATCCTTCTTTGATTTGAGTTAGAGAATGCATATCTGCAATAAATAAGAAAGACTCATTACCTGGGCGGTTTGCCATTTTAATTGCAGGAATGATAGCTCCTAATAGATTTCCCAGATGGGGAGTGCCAGTGCTTTGGACTCCTGTAAGGATTCTAGACATGGTTAGTTATTTGTTTAAACAAAAATACAGCTTTCATTAGAAAGTGAATGATGCAAAAGAGTATTAATGAAAAGAAACCTCATACATTTCTTTTTTGCTATTGTAACCCTGTAAAAAAAGCGTATATTTGCTTCCGCATCATTTTTAATAATGAAAGCGCACGTTTTATAACTAAACCGCTAAATAATAACACATTATGTATGCAATTGTAGAGATAGCAGGGCAGCAGTTTAAAGTAGCAAAAGACCAAAAAATTTACGTTCATCGCTTAAAAGAGGATGAGGGCTCAAAAGTAACCTTCAACAAGGTAATGCTCTTAGAAAGCAATGGAAACGTAACTATTGGCGCCCCAGCTATAGAAGGAGCCGAAGTAAAGGCTAAAATTTTAAATCACCTAAAAGGTGATAAAGTAGTCGTTTTTAAAAAGAAGAGAAGAAAGGGTTACAAAAAGAAAAATGGACATCGCCAGTATTTGAGCGAAATTCAAATTGAGAGTATTGCAGCTTCTGGCGCAAAGAAAAAATCAGCTGAAAAATCAACTGCTACCAAAAAAGAAGAAATCGCGGTTGAAGCCCAGAAACCTGAAGCTATTGAAACAGCAGCCAAAGATCTGAGTTCTATGACTGTTGCACAATTGAAAGCTTTAGCAAAAGAGAAGGGTATCTCTGGATACACCTCCTTGAAGAAAGCTGAATTGACAGAAATACTAAGTAAATAAGAATTTCAATTTTAAAACCATAAGAAAATGGCACATAAAAAAGGAGTTGGTAGTTCGAAGAATGGTAGAGAATCGGAATCGAAACGACTAGGAGTAAAAATATTTGGTGGACAAGCTGCAATTGCAGGAAATATTATAGTTCGCCAGAGAGGAACTCAGCATTATCCAGGCGAAAATGTATACATGGGAAAAGATCACACATTACATGCTAAAATTGATGGAGTTGTAGAGTTTAGAAAGAAAAAAGACAATAAATCATATGTTTCTATAGTTCCCTTCGAAGCTTAAGAAACAGTAAATAAGGCAATAAACGTCATACAATTTGTATGGCGTTTTTTTGTAACCTATTTCATACTTTTATTGCGATGAATTTGATGTACAATTTTACAGCTCATATTATTTACTCATTATTAAATATTTATGGACTTTTTAACAAAAAAATTCAATTATTTGTATCTGGCAGGAAAAAGACTTTTGAAAAACTTTCTATTTTAAAAAAAACAGACAAAGTGATATGGATTCATGCAGCTTCTCTAGGAGAGTTTGAACAAGCAAGACCTATCATTGAGGAAATTCATAAAAATTATACTTCCTATAAAATTGTCATAACTTTCTTTTCTTCCTCTGGATATGAGATCCAAAAAGATTATGCGCTTGCAGACGTTATATGTTATCTACCATTTGATACTAGATCAAAGGTGAAAAAATTTTTGGAAGTAACACACCCTGAATTGGTGATTATTGTGAAATATGAATTTTGGCCAACTCTTTTAAGCGAACTAAAAAAGCAATCTATTACTACGATCTTAGTATCTGGCATTTTCAGGAATACACAGCAGTTTTTTAAATCCTCTGGTAGATGGATGCGAAAAGCATTAAATACATTTGATCATTTTTTTGTCCAAGACCAAACATCTCGGGAATTGCTAGCATCAATTGACCTGACCAATAGTTCTGTTTGTGGTGATACGAGAATAGATCGGGCATTTGCTATTTTAGAGCAAGATAATTCATTGAATTTCATTGAGGAATTCATCAACGGTCAACATACAATTGTGGCTGGAAGTACTTGGTCAGAGGATGAGGAGTTGCTAGTGGCTTACATCAATCAATCCAGTGATGAGAAGTTGATTATCGCACCTCATAAGGTAAATGATAAATCTACGAAAATACTAAAAGATCGAATCAATAAAAAAGTCATCCTTTATTCTGAAAAAGAAGGTCATCAACTCTCAGATTATGATGTTTTTATTATTGATACGATAGGACTACTAACAAAAATATATGCTTACGCCGATACTGTTTATGTAGGCGGTGCGTTTAAAACAGGTTTACATAATATTATTGAACCTGCTGTATTTGGGGTTCCTATTGTTATTGGGCCTAAATTTAGTAAATTTAAAGAGGCTTTAGACCTAGTAGAGGCTAAAGGATGCATTGCAGTTAAAAATCAAGAGGAATTTTCTTCTACCTTTGAGATGTTAAAAACGAATAAGTCACTCCGAGTAAAAACTGGAAAAGTTAATTACGATTATGTCCAAAAAAATAAAGGAGCCACAAAAAAGATCATCAGTTACATTCATCATAAATTAAATAAATAATGGAATTCATTACTCAACCCTGGCCTTGGTATGTTGCAGGTCCTGCCATTGCTTTTGTGCTTCTTCTTCTATTCTATTTTGGACGAAGTTTTGGCGTATCGACGAACCTAGAAACCTTTTGTACCATTGGAGGTGCTGGAAGATTTATAAATTATTTTAATACTAATTGGAGAACCAGAATTTGGAGCTTGGTCTTTGTGATTGGAATTATTATCGGGGGATTCATCTCTTTTAACTATTTGATGCAAAATCAATCTATCAACTTAAATCCCGTCACAGTTCAAGAATTATCAGCACTGGGGTTTATGGAAGCTGGGAACGAATATTTACCTCCTGAAATTTTCGATACCAATAATTTACTCTCTTTAAAAGGAATTGGACTACTGGTTATTGCAGGACTTTTTATAGGCTTTGGAACTCGTTATGCTGGTGGATGCACCTCTGGTCATGCTATTACTGGATTAAGTAGTTTACAGTTACCTTCTTTAGTTGCTACGATAGGGTTCTTTGCCGGAGGACTTTTAATGACATGGTTTTTATTTCCCTTAATCTTTTAAATTATGAAGTACATTAAATTTTTACTGGTAGGTATTTTGTTTGGAATTACTTTAAGTAAATCTGAAGTAGTTTCTTGGTATAGAATCTATGAGATGTTCAAATTTCAAGCATTTCATATGTATGGGGTCATTGGCTCTGCTGTAATTATTAGTGTAATCCTAATACAATTATTTAACAGAGGTGTGATTAAAGACTTTCAGGGAAATCCAATTAAGGTAAAAGTCAAGAAAAAAGGATTCATTCGGAATTTTGTTGGAGGCAGTATCTTTGGACTGGGCTGGGCGTTGATTGGAGCTTGTCCTGGGCCTATTTTTGTATTGATTGGGCATGGAACAGTTCCTATTCTCATTGTTTTGTTTGCAGCTATCGCGGGAGCTTTTATTTATGGAGCTTTAAACAAAAAACTCCCCAGTTAGTTTCATAGGGGTACAAAATATTTCTGGAAAATACAATCATAAAAAAAATTGTGAATAGCTACAAGGGTGATGTATGATTGGAGTCTGAATTAGGAGTTGGAACTTCTTTCTTCTTTACCTTGAAAAAACTTAAAAGCATGACCTTTTATCCCCACTTTTCATCCCTAAACCATCAACTGAATATTATATAGGTACTCAATACCAGTAGTACAATAATTAACCCAATAGTTTTAGTATATTTCCATGGGGTTACATCAATCTCTTTAGTGATCACAGGTGAATACGGTTGTGTTTGAGGTTGGAACTTACCGATGATGAGCATGATTGCGATATTCATCACAAAAAGAATTCCCATGATATGTAAAAAATGAGGATAGGCTCTCGCTTTTATTATATCCACTTTTTTTACAACTGCAAGAATTTCTTCTGGTTTTTTAGTTTTTATAATATTTAAATCCTCTGCTGTTAATTTTTTATTCTCTAAAGCCTTAACTTCAAATTCACCTATAATTTTTCCTTTTTGGCTAAATAATTTTTCAGAACTCCCTTTTTGTATAATTATTTCTGTTTTTGTGATAATACCATTTTCAGCAGCTGCATCTAAGGCATTAGTTCTAAAAGTTGGCTCTAGAAACAATAAGCTTATTAAATAAATTAAAACTCCTCCAATAAGTACAATCTTTGCAGCTATAGCTGGTACATATTTGGTGACAATCCCCATGGTAACTACCGCTAGGATCGGAACACTTAAACTTCCTAAAGCCTGTTGAATATATGAAAACAATCCATCTGGAGCATCAGCAATAAGTGGAGAGATAATCATAGAGATAACTGCTAAAAATAATCCAAATATTTTTCCTGATTTTACAGATTGCTTTTCTGTAGCTTCCTTCTTAAAAAATTGTTTGTACAAATCAAATCCAAATAGTGTTGCACTGCTGTTTAAAAGACTATTAAAGGAACTTAATACTGCTCCAAATAATACTGCGGCAAAGAATCCTAAGAATGCTGTTGGCAGTACCTTCTTAACCAAAGCAGGGTATGCTTGATCTGCGTTTTCTAAACTCCCTCCAAAAATATGCCATGCTATAATTCCAGGTAAAACAACAATAATCGGAATGAGAAATTTTACCAATCCTGCTAAGATCATTCCCTTTTGTCCTTCTCTTAAGCTCTTTGCACCAAAGACACGCTGTAAGATGGATTGATTGGTTCCCCAATAATAAATCTGAGCAATCATCATTCCAGTAAAAAGAGTTTCTGCGGGGATTGAGGATTCTATGCTACCAATGGCATTGAATTTCTCTTGATTTGAATTCCATAAAATATTTAATCCATCGATAACACTATCATCTCCAATAAACATTAATCCAAAAAATGGGATGAGTAGCCCACCTACCAGTAGCCCAACCGCATTAACTAAATCTGAGACCGCCACCGCTTTTAATCCTCCAAAAATCGCATATGCTATTCCTATAATACCAATTGACCAAACACAAATTTTAATCGTTGCAGATTCCGAAATCCCTAAGACACTAGGCAAATCAAACATGGTGCTAAATGCTAGTGAGCCCGAATACAAAATTGTTGGAAGCAATACAATTCCAAAGGCTACTAGAAATAAAATTGACAGCAGTGCCTTTGTTTGTTGGTCAAATCGATATTGTATAAACTCAGGGATAGTGGTAATTCCTGACCTCATGTATTTTGGTAAGAGATAGATAGCGGTAAAAATTATAGCTACTGATGCTAGAGTTTCCCAAGCCATTACTAGGACCCCCTCAGAAAAAGATTGTCCATTAAGACCAACTATTTGCTCTGCAGATAGATTCGTCAGTAGAAGAGACCCTGCAATAGTTAAGGCACCTAAGCTTCTTCCTCCCAGAAAATACCCTTTTGCTGAGCTTTCATCAGTCCTTTTAGTCGCGTACCATGCGATTAAAGCAACTAAAAGTGTACAACCAACAAATGAAATAATTGATAATAAATCCATGAATTTGTATTTTTAGTTAAAGAATCCTCGAAATGAAACCCCAAGTTCTTGAAGGCCTGAGTTGTATTCCATTACTTTTAATTGACTTTCTCTTTTTAGTGGAAATGACCAAAATAAGCGTGTTTAAATCTAATGTGTTTTTTGTAGTTGTAACAAAATCTCCTAGTATTTTATCTATTCAAAAGAAATTTGTTTTTAGCAAAATGCCCACAGACATCACACAGACATCACACAGACGTTAGTTCGTAGATTTAGACTTCATTGAAATGGATAAAAAATCTTCGAATCATACAGTTTCTGATGCTAAATTACACATTGTGAGGGTTTAAAAATCAAGATACCAGTTAAATAAATCAGCTCTTATCCCAGCTCTTATCCAAATATTATTTTCTGATGAGAATCCATTTATATTAGTGTTAATATCAAAGTTCCTGTAGCTTAAACCAGCAAACAAGCTCAGGTTGTTTAATGGGTTTAACAAGTAATTTCCTTGCAAGTCTATATTAAAAATAGTGGCAGTGTTTCCTTGACCTACAGTATTTCCAGTATCTCCCAATCTATCATTATAAGACAAATAAACGTTACCCCCATAACCAACGGTTTCATCGATAAAATCGAATCCTTTTTCTCCAATAACCAGTTTGGTACTTCCACTCCATCGGTCTTTTTTGTATCGAGCTATCCCAACAAATTCCCAAAAATTGGCACCCCATAAATGTCCTATAGGCTGATTGTTATTTGCAAAATTTAACAGTGGTGAACTATGAGAAAAAGTATAGGGTCTAGCATAGTTAATTTCTCCCTGAAGAAAAAGGTCTTTTGTTTTAAATGCATCAAAATACTTGGCGCCTAGTTGGAAGGCAAATTTATTTCTCCAGTCACCAAGGTTGTTCAAGTTTCCAACTGAAAACTCATCAATTACAAGTTGGGAGTACAACGATATTTGGTTAGAGGCTTTATACCTTGTTGTAAGTCCGATCATTGCATTTCCTGAATTTTCACCTCTGTTAAATTCTACTGATCGATAAAAAATTACTGGATTAAAGAAGTCTGCATCAATTCCATTTTCTCCAGCGGTAATGGCTGTTTCAAATAATCCTAGTGTAAGGCGTTTCCCTAGGTTAACACTTAGATAGTGAATTCCTATATATTTTCTCCTATGCTCTCCATTGATCACAGCTGATGACCTGAGATCTTTCCCCCAGATCCAAATACTAGTGTATTTAATTTTCCATAGCTCCACGCTTCCTTTTAAATAAAGTGAAGGAGCAGCCACATCTGATAGTAAAAAAGAACGATAACCATCACCAAGAAAATTTCTACCATGTCCAAATTGAAATTCTATGAATTTATTTGGTGCGTATGATAAGTATCCTTCTGCTACAGGATAGTCAAAGGCATCCTCTTTAAATCGTTTTGCTTTTCCTCTTCCCGGGACTAACCCTTCTGAGAAAGCTGGTCGGGTTGTTAGCGAAGGATTTTCGATGAATTCATTAATATAAGACGCAAATCTTGCTTGACTCTCATAAATCGTTGCAGTAAATGAAAACTTGTTGTCTAACCCTGCATTGAGTCGAAATATTCGTGAGTTGTTATAGGTAAATGGTACATCAGAATTGTCTTTCCCAAACTGTAAATCCAGTAAAAAATCGATCGTAAGCCAATAATCATCTTCTTGAACTTCTAACAGATGCTCATTCCAGAGTTTCTTACCAACCCAAGTCTGTGCATCAGGTTTTGAGAATTGTGATTTAATTGAATCTAAGTTGACGTATTGATTGATCTCACTGTAGCGATATGGTTTTGATGCTGTGTGGGTTCCACTGGCTCTGTGCAAGGCATATTCGTAATCTATGTATCGCTGATGAGTGAAAGGAATATTTAACTGACTTGTATGAATTGGAAACCTAACATCCTCAAGACCCTGCTTTTCAGTTATTTGATTTAGATCTTCTTTTTGTGGCTCATAAGTATTAGTAATCTCTGGTTCAAAATCTTCTTCCAACGGAAATACTAGCGGAAAAATAAACTGCATTTCTGTATCCTCATTGTTGTATTTTGCTGGTTGAATCTGAGGGAATTTAGAAAAAGTTCGCACGACTTCTTCTTTAAGTTTCTTGTATGGTGTATTTATAAAAATAAACTTGAATCTGCCCTCTTTAGTGACAATAAAAGTCACATTAAAAACACCCTTAAAATCATCCTCCTTGATAATTGGGGGCTCTTGAAAGTAGTCATAAAAAAGTTCTTTTGTCATTTTATAAAAGCACTCTTTTACCGAATTTATGGTTTCTCCTTCGCATTCGTCAAATACCGGATACTTTTTTAATTGCCCAAATCCAGCAATTGGGAGCATAAAGAAGAAGATCAACCACTTTTTCACACGTCTTGAATTCATATAGTTAATTAATTTTTGTAACACTTCCTTCTTTAAGTTGATATTTTTCCTTGCTTTCAGGGCATGTCGCATATCCTTTGGTATCAAATTCTAATCGATGTCCGAACTCACTTATCCAGCCTATTTGTCTTGAAGGGTTTCCCACAACTAAAGCATAAGGAAGAACATCCTTTACAACAACAGCTCCTGCACCAACAAACGCAAATCTACCAATATTATTTCCACAAACAATAGTGGCATTTGCACCTATAGTCGCTCCTTTTCTTACTATTGTTTTTTGGTACTTTTCTCTCCTCACAATGGCACTTCTTGGATTAATTACATTGGTGAATACCATGGATGGCCCTAAAAAAACATCATCTTCGCAAATGACACCAGTGTAAATAGATACATTGTTTTGAACTTTTACATTAGACCCTAAAACCACTCGGGGAGATACAACAACATTCTGTCCAATATTACAATTTTCACCAATGGAACACTTGGCCATTATATGGCTGAAATGCCAAATTTTAGTGCCAGATCCAATTTTACAATCTTTATCAACAAAAGCGCTCTCATGTGCAAAATAATCTTTCATTAGTTTTGTATTTATGACAAATCATTGATGTTTAATTTTTCCTTTTAAAACATGCTTCACCAGACAAGGCTGCAATATACAACTTACATGTGATCGCTTACCTTCTGAATTTGGAAATGATCCCTTAAAATTTCTCTGTTGCAATTACTCGATATGACGTGAAAATACAATAATTATTCAAAGATAAAAGGCAGATAGTTGGATAAATAATTTCAAAAATCTTTTTTTAGTCTATCTCAAAGCGAATTGGGAGAAGATATTTTACTTTCACATTCCTATCCCCTATTTTCTCTGGTGTAAACTGAGGGAGTTTTTTAATCATTTGTTCTACTTCTTTTTGCATTCTTGGGTGTGGTGCTCTCACTCTAATGTGTTCTACATGACCACTTTTGTTAATGATAAATTCAGCAAAAATTTTATAATCTCCCGAAATAAGATTGAATCCGTCGGAAATACTGGGATCGAATTTTCTCAAAACAAATTTTTTCATTTTTCGATCAAAGCAGGCTCTGTTCTCCTTTTTTGAAATGTCTTTACATCCCCTAAAAAGAGGTATTGCCATACGATAGTCATAAACCGTTTTAGCAAGTTTGGGAGGCTCTTCCTTGGTCTTTGACTCATTACCAGCATCTGGTTGAATCGAAGATGAAACATTCTTCTTTTCTGAGCTGATGAGTTTCAAAGGAGATCTGGGAGGATTTCCTTTTTTAATGATTTCCAAAATTACTTTTTTCTGTAATTGTTGCTTTTGTGCTACTTTTTGTAATGGCTTCTCAAGCCTTTCAAAGGGCATAGGTTCGAACTCATACACATTAAATTCAAATTCCTCATGCATCTCTCTGATTGGTTTTTTTTCTGAAACTACTTGTTCAATAATCACATGGACCACAGATAATGTTAAAACCAATCCTATCTGTAGAAATATTTTAGAAAATTTTTCTAATTGCTTTCTGGGGTTTTTCTTGTAGGGTATCATAATTGTTTTTTTGAAGTCAATTCACCTTTTATCGCATGGAGGACAAATGACATGCCAATAAAAAAAGATCAGGTTGACAAACTCTCCAACTCATAGCAGTTTTGATGTTAACTTACTCCCATACAAAGACTCATAACTATCTAATAATTAACTTGAAACCAACCATTAGTCCTATGGCATTCAAGTCTAAAGTTCAGTAGAAAGGTATCCTTTATTTGCTACTTTTGTAGAAGAATAAACTCTTTTCAAATGAAAATCTTTAAACGTGTTTTACTATTGATATCTGTAACGATTGTGACAATGATCATAATCAATTACCCCAGGCTAAATATTATCTCTGGGTACTCAGCTAAAAATACCTGTTCTTCTGTATTTCTGGCAAATAGATCACTGGCTTTTACTGATGCTACAGACAATAACTTTTCTCCAATAAATATTGCATCAGATCAGATAGATTTAGAAGAACAATCTGCTACGGCGTCCACATTAGGGTTATTAACTCGAAAAGCTATTTACAGAGAGGGTCTAGGAAGTGTACTCATAACCAAAGATTTTGACCCATTGAAGACTGTATTAGTGCCAAAAAGAATGACTCCCAACGACACTGTGGCTTATCCTTATGGAAATGCTCCTCAAGTAGATACTGTTTTTAACAATGTAGATTATGAGATGTTGGACCAGAAGATTAGTTCGATTTTTAATGATGTAAATAAAACAAGAGCTGTTGTTGCCATTTACAAAAATCAAATCATTGCTGAAAAATATGCAGAAGGTTTCGATAAAGACTCAAAAATTCTTGGTTGGTCTATGACTAAAAGTGTGTTGAGTACCGTTTATGGCATAATGCAACATCTTGGAAAGATAAATGTAAAAAACAAAGCGCCTGTAGCAGCTTGGCAAAATGACGATCGAAAAGAGATCACCATTCACAACTTACTGCAAATGAATAGCGGTTTAGAATGGGACGAGAACTACGAAGAGATTTCTGATGTGACTAAAATGCTTTTCCTGGAAGAAGATATGACAAAGACACAACTTCAAAAGCCTCTTGTAGCCTTACCAAATTCAGCATGGAATTACTCCTCAGGTACTTCTAACTTACTATCTGGAATTCTTAGAGAACAACTTGGGTCACAACAAGCATATTTGGACTTTTGGTATCGTGAATTAATCGACAAGATAGGGATGAGCTCCATGACTATTGAAACCGACCTTACTGGACATTATGTGGGTTCTTCTTATGCATGGGCAACACCTAGAGATTGGGGGAAACTAGGACTCTTGTATCTCCATCGTGGAAACTGGAATGGGTTGCAGCTTTTTAATCCCAAATGGACAGACTACATCACAGAACCTACACCCAATTCTAACGGTAGCTATGGAGCCCATTTTTGGTTGAATGCCAATGGAAGATTTAAAGATTTACCAAGAAATATGTTTTATGCAGACGGGTATCAAGGTCAGTTTGTCTTTGTGATCCCTGACAAACAACTTGTATTGGTTCGCATGGGATTAGATAAATTCGACATTAACGATTTTCTCAAAGATATTATAGAATCAATCCATGATTAAAATGAGTTTTTATTAAAACGGTAAAGTAATCCTTCACGATAACACTTGATAAATGAAATCAACTACCACGGAGCAAGCCCACAAGTATTCAAAGGAAACTCTTTTAATCATTTAGAGGCAAGCCTTGGGGAATTAAACCTTTGGCTATTTCCCTGAGATTAAAAAATGTATTTGATGTGCTTGGATTTCAAAATAAAAAATACATGTTTAATCCCCCTAGACTTTTTATCAGGGCAAAATCATACTTTTGGTTTTGTTCAAAACTTTATACTAAATGATGAAAACTTGATAAGAACAACGAGAAATTTAAAATTGATTTAGGTTTTTAAGATATAAAAAGTTGTGCTAAGTCATCAAATCAATCGTTTTAAAAAAGTATGATTTTGCCCTGAACTTTTTATGGTATAAAAATTGTTTTTTAAAACAATTTCATATCTTTGCACGCCTAAAATCATTCATTCACGATGATGGACTTGAAATTGTTTAACATTCCATTTGTTGGGCTCAAACAAGGCAATCATTTGTTTGAATATGAAATCGATAATTCGTTCTTTGAAGCTTTTGATTTTGATGAATTTCATGATAGTCAACTAGTCGTTTCCCTAGACTTCATGAAAAAGAACACATTTTTTGAATTGTATTTCCGAATAGAAGGAAGCGTTCATATTGATTGTGATATCTCTCTTGAGTCTTATGACCAAGAAATTGATGGCAAATTTGATTTAATTGTGAAATTCGGATCAGAGTATCACGATGATGTTGATAAAATTCTGGTTCTACCGCACGGTGAAACCCACCTCAATGTGAGTCAGTATATTTATGAACTCGTTATTTTGTCTGTTCCGTCAAAAAGAGTGCATCCAAAAGTTTTAGATGGTACTATGGAATCAAAAGCATTAAGAAAACTCAAAGAGCTCGAAATAACAGATAAAAACCTTACTAACAATAAGGATACAGATCCTAGATGGGATAAATTAAAAGGTTTAATAAAAGAGACAAATATACATCATGGCACATCCTAAGAGAAAAATATCCAAAACTAGGAGAGATAAGAGGAGAACACATTACAAAGCTTCAATGCCTCAGATTGCTGTAGACCCCACTACTGGTGAAGCTCATTTGTATCACAGAGCACACTGGTACGAAGGAAAATTATATTACAGAGGTCAGATTGTACTGGATGCTACCGCTAAGGAAGTTTAGATTTTTAGTATCTCTTTATCAATGTAATGCTGGGTATTTTTGGTAAAAACCCCATATTCCGTATCTTTTTATTACTTTAGTCAACTAGTTATAATGGGGGTAAAAAACAACTATAATCATTTTTATAATTGCGTATGACTACGGCAAAGATCACAGCGGCAATTACAGCAGTTGGGAAATATGTCCCTGATTACATACTAACAAACAAAGAGTTAGAATCCCTTGTAGACACTAGTGATGAGTGGATTACAACAAGGACAGGGATTAAAGAACGTAGAATTTTAAAGGAACCTAAACAAGGAACCTCATTCATGGCGATTAGAGCTGCAAAAAACCTGATTTCAAAAGCTAATATTAATCCCGAAGAAATTGACATGGTACTGGTAGCTACTGCTACTCCCGACATGCCTGTTGCTTCTACTGCTGTTAAGACTGCTACAGAGATTGGTGCAGTAAACGCGTTTGCTTTTGATCTTCAAGCTGCCTGCTCTAGTTTTTTATATGGTATGTCTGTAGCGACTTCTTATATCGAATCAGGAAGGTATAAAAAGGTATTGCTGGTAGGTGCTGATAAAATGTCTTCAATTATTGACTATACTGATAGAGCCACATGTATCATCTTTGGTGATGGCGCAGGAGCAGTTTTATTTGAGCCCAACGAAGAGGGATATGGCATGCAAGATGAGTTTCTGAAAAGCGATGGTTATGGAAGAGATTTTTTAAAAATTGAGGCTGGGGGTTCTATCCTTCCCCCTTCTGACACAACTGTGAAAAACAAACAGCATTTTGTTCACCAAGAAGGGAGAACGGTTTTTAAGTTTGCTGTTTCTAATATGGCTGATGTCGCTGAAAAAATGTTAACCAGAAATCAAATAACCAAAGAAGATATAGATTGGCTAGTCCCTCACCAGGCGAACAAAAGAATTATAGAGGCTACCGCTAACAGAATTGCCCTAGAAAGTGAAAAAGTAATGATGAATATTCACAAATATGGAAATACAACCTCTGCCACATTACCATTATTACTGGCAGATTATGAAGATCAACTTAACAAGGGAGATCGTTTAATTTTTGCTGCATTTGGAGGGGGCTTTACTTGGGGAGCATCCTATCTTACTTGGGCTTACAATTCAAAATAACAAACAAAAAACTAACCATATGGACATTAAAGAAATTCAAAGTCTTATCAAATTTGTCGCAAAATCTGGTGCGAGTGAAGTAAAACTAGAGATGGAAGACGTTAAGATTACCATCAAAACTGGTGCCTCTAGAACAGAAACTACAATTGTACAAGCGGCACCTGTTACCCCAGTCCCACAAGCTGTACCCGCAGTCCCAATGGCCTCAGCCCCTGTGGCCACTCCTATAGCTAATGCTGATCATTCTGAAACTGCTAAGGAAAACTCTTCAAAATATATTACCATCAAATCTCCAATTATTGGTACTTTTTACAGAAAACCCTCTCCCGACAAACCCAATTTTGTGGAAGTTGGGAGCGAAATTAAGAAAGGTGGTACTGTCTGTATCATTGAGGCAATGAAACTCTTTAATGAAATAGAGGCAGAGGTTTCAGGTAAAATCGTTAAAATCCTAGCGGATGATTCATCACCTGTAGAATTTGACCAACCACTATTTTTAGTTGACCCATCATAAATCTTAGTCTAGTTTTTTTATTAGATTACATTAATTTTTTATAATTATGTTTAAGAAGGTATTAATCGCTAACAGAGGTGAAATCGCTCTCAGGGTTATTCGAACTTGTAAAGAAATGGGGATCAAAACCGTAGCAGTCTATTCTACCGCTGATGCAGAGAGTTTGCATGTGAAATTTGCAGATGAAGCAGTATGTATTGGCCCCCCACCAAGTACAGATTCGTATTTAAAAATGTCTAATATAATCGCTGCTGCAGAGATTACCAACGCCGATGCTATTCATCCAGGATATGGTTTTCTCTCTGAAAATGCTAAATTTTCAAAGCTTTGTGAAGAGCACGAAATTAAGTTTATAGGAGCAACGGCAGAGATGATTAATAAAATGGGAGACAAAGCCTCGGCTAAAGCTACCATGATTGCCGCTGATGTTCCATGCATTTCAGGTTCCGAAGGAATTCTTGACTCTTATGAAGAAGCAGAAAAGATTGCTACTGAAATGGGATTCCCAGTGATGTTAAAAGCCACCGCTGGTGGTGGAGGTAAAGGGATGAGAGCTGTTTGGAAAAAGGAAAATTTGAAAGACGCATGGGACTCTGCTAGAATGGAGTCTAAAGCTGCATTCGGGAACGATGGCATGTACATGGAAAAACTAATTGAAGAACCAAGACATATTGAGATTCAGGTTATTGGTGACTCATTTGGAAAAGCATGTCATTTATCAGAAAGAGACTGTTCCATTCAAAGGCGTCATCAGAAGTTAACAGAAGAAACCCCATCTCCTTTTATGACAGACGAACTAAGAGATGCCATGGGAGTTGCTGCCGTAAAAGCCGCTGAATACATTAAATACGAAGGAGCTGGAACTGTAGAATTTCTTGTAGATAAGCATAGAAATTTTTACTTCATGGAGATGAACACACGTATACAGGTAGAACATCCTATCACTGAGGAAGTGATCAATTATGATTTGATCAGAGAACAGATCTTGGTTGCTGCTGGTATTCCAATTTCTGGAAGAAACTATACTCCAAAATTACATTCGATAGAGTGTAGAATTAATGCAGAGGACCCATATAATGATTTTAGACCATCACCAGGGAAAGTCACTTCTTTTCATGCTCCAGGTGGGCACGGAGTTCGTCTAGATACACACGTTTACTCTGGATATATGATCCCTCCAAATTACGACTCCATGATTGCTAAATTAATTGTTACCGCACAGACAAGAGAAGAAGCGATTAATAAAATGAAGAGGGCTCTTGATGAATTTATTGTTGAAGGGGTTAAAACAACTGTTCCGTTTCACAGGCAGTTAATGGATCACCCTGATTACATTGCAGGAAACTACACAACAAAATTTATGGAAGACTTTGAAATGGAAAGCCAATAAGCCTTGGTATTTCATTCTGAAAATCCTGAACACTTTTTTTGATTAGAAACAAAATGCTTATGCCTAGTGGAATTAAAATAGATGGTATTGATAAGATTATTATCAAACGACTTGTGGAAAATGCTAGGACTCCTATTTTAAGCATTGCTCGTGAAGCAGGAATTTCAGGAGCTGCTATCCATCAAAGGTTACGAAAATTAGAAGATTCTCAGCTAATGGCTGGATCCAGACTCATCTTAAATCCCAAAGCGTTGGGTTACACAACTACTGCCTTTGTAGGGATCTTTTTAGATTCAGCGAGTTTGTATTCCTCTGCCATTAAAAAGTTAAAGGGAATCCCTGAAGTTGTAGAATGTCACTATACCACAGGAGACTGGTCTATCTTTATCAAAATATTGTGTAAGAACAATGAAGATCTCATGTATTTATTGAATCACGATATTCAAAGGATCAAAGGTGTTTCTAGGACTGAGACCTTTATCTCACTAGATCAACAAATCAGTCGACAGATCAAAATCTGAGCCACATAGCGGTTAAGCACATCATCATGCGGGGTCGGATTTACAAGAAGTAAGTTTTATACAATACTTTTAATGTGATCTACACCTCTATTTGTTTTCGTATTTTTTATTAGCCACAATTGATTTTATCAAATCGTTTCCCATTTTACAGACCATATCCCATAGCCACTGTCTAAGTTCTTGCATATCCTCAAAGGTTTTGTTTTTGTATCGTTTTTTAATGTACTGCCAAATTTGCTCACAAGGATTGAGTTCAGCAGAGTAAGCGGGGATGTTTAACAAATAGATGTTATCAGGAACTTCAATATT
>CAXRAW010000101.1:0-31847 GCA_964228785.1 Flavobacteriaceae bacterium | reverse complement strand
AAGGATAGAGACAAATCCAAAATTTAGACTTATGAATCCGTGAGAAAATCTGCAAGCCCCAATTACACTATTTCTGATGTTAAATTACGCACAAGAGAAACAATGGATTTCCGCAGTAGATGAAAAAGAAAAATCGGTCATAGTCGTGACTACAAGTGATTCTTATTTTGGAATATCATACAAAAAGACACATTTTTACTGAGTTATTTAGCATCAGAAATGGAATGATCCCAGAGTGTTTGTTACCTTTACACAAACTCCAATTATGACTTCTATATTTTCTAAAATTGTTCAAGGTAAAATACCATCCTATAAAATTGCCGAAGACAAAAACTACTACGCGTTTTTAGATATCAATCCCAATTCCAGAGGTCACACCCTGGTCATTCCAAAGAAAGAGGTCAACAAACTCTTTGATCTGGACAAAGAAACCTATGCAGGATTGATGGATTTTTCCTACCGAGTTGCCAAAGCCTTAGAGAAAACCGTTCCTTGCGAGCGAATTGGAATGAGCGTCATTGGATTGGAAGTTCCGCATGTGCACGTGCATTTAATTCCCATTAATTTTATGGATGATATGCGATTTACAAAAAAAGAACAGTTAACACAAGAACAGTTTACATCCTTAGCAGAATCAATCGCTGCCAATTTTATTTAGAGTCAACTGAAACACTGTTCCCTTGCCAGGCTCAGACTTTTTTACAAAGATCTTTCCTTTGTGGTAGTCTTCAATAATCCGTTTAGAAAGTGATAATCCCAATCCCCAGCCTCGTTTTTTGGTTGTATAACCTGGTTTAAAGATTTGCTTGTAATGGGACTTGGATATTCCTTTTCCAGTATCACTAACAAGAATTTTAATCCACTTAGCATCGGAAGAAATATCAACAGAAACACTCCCTTTCCCCTGCACAGCATCAATCGCATTTTTAATGAGGTTTTCAATAACCCAACTCACCAGTTCTTGATCTAAATTGGTATGGATCTCCTCCTTAGAGGTTACAAACGAAAACAAAATTTGTTTCGAGCTTCTAAGCTCTAAATAATCATAAGTCTCTCTGATGATTGCTACAATATTTCCCTGCTTTAGTTCTGGAAGTGATCCGATTTTAGAAAAACGACTTGCAATGGTATTCAATCGATAAACATCATTTTCTATTTCTTCCACATATTTATCATGAACATTCTCTGTCTTTAGGATGGCAATCCAACCCAGTAAAGAGGATAACGGGGTGCCTATTTGATGAGCTGTCTCTTTGGCCATCCCTGTCCATAATTTATTCTGTTCTGCAATTTTACTCGAAGTAAACATCATGTAAATCACTGTTAAAAATAATCCTAGAATCAAAATTAGCGCTATGGGATAATATGTGAGTCTATTTAATAAATCTGAGTTTCTGTAATACACATAATTCATTTTATTCTTGGTGTAAGGAACTGCAATTGGGGCGTTTTCTGACTTCATGATTTCCAACTGCTCTTGAAGATAATCAGGATCTTGAGCTTTGATGGAATCTAAATTCTCCCAACTAGAAATTACGCTGTTTTCATCAACTAAAATCAAGGGAATATTAGAATTATTCTCCAGAATGGCTAAAGGTAGTGCCGTACTTGCATTCAAATCTTTATTTGATGCCAGTTCTTTTTGAGCAGAGGCAATAATTTCCATTTTTGCTCTTTCTTCAATCTTAAATAAGATAAAGAAGTTATAGGTATTCCACAAAATCAAAGTCACGATAATAATCGAAACAAAAATGGTCAACCATTTCAGGGAAAGTGTATGCTGAATCATTAACATCAAATATAAGAGATTCATTTCTATAACTCATTTCCAAAATAGACAGTATCTTTACTTATCAAATTTTCTATATGTTAACGATCAAACCAAAAGAAATACCTACTGGAAAACTGCATGCATATTTGTTGGGAGCTATTGCTCCCAGACCCATCTGTTTTGCTAGTACTATTGATGCGGATGGAAATCCTAATTTATCACCATACAGTTTTTTCAATGTGTTTGGCTCCAACCCACCAATGATGATTTTTTCGCCAGCGAGGAGAGTTCGTGACAATACCACCAAACACACACTTCAAAACGCAGAAGTCGTTAAGGAAGTCGTTATAAACGTGGTCAATTACGATATCGTTCACCAAATGTCGTTAAGTAGCACCGAGTATCCTGAGGGAGTAAATGAATTTATCAAAGCTGGACTTACCATGATTCCCTCGGATGAAATAAAGCCATTTCGCGTGGCAGAATCACCCGTGCAGTTCGAGTGTAAGGTGACGGATATTATTTATACAGGAAACGAGGGTGGAGCGGGGAATCTAATTATATGCGAAGTCTTAAAAATTCACATAAAAGACAACGTATTGGATGCAGATGGAAGTATCGATCAGCATAAAATCGACTTGGTGGCAAGAGCAGGAGGAAGTTATTACACGAGAGCGAGAGATGGTTTTTTTGAAATCCCAAAACCCATTTCAACCATGGGAATTGGCGTAGATTTAATCCCCATGGAAATTAGAAACAGCACCGTTCTTACAGGAAATAATTTAGGAATGTTAGGAAACATAGCATCCTTACCTTCTGAGGATGATGTTAATAACTTTGCTAAAGATCACCCTCAATTTATGGGGTTAGAAGCATCAAAAAAACATACATTTGCTCAAGAGTATTTGGATAAAAACGATATTGAAAGTGCTTGGAAAGTACTTTTGCAAAATTAACACATCATGGAGGTCATAGGAAAAATTAAACTGATAGGAGAAACACAAACCTTTGGAAATAACGGATTCAGAAAAAGAGAGCTTGTTGTTACTACAGATGAGCAATATCCCCAAATGTTATTGATTGAATTTATTCAAGACAAGTCAGAGTTGTTAAACAATTACACAGTTGGTCAAGATGTAAAGGTGTCCATCAATTTAAAAGGTCGCGAATGGATTAACCCACAAGGAGAAGCGAAGTATTTTAATGCCATTCAAGGGTGGAGAATTGAAAATCTATCTCAATCCGCTCCTCAAGTACCTCCTTCATCAGATCAATTTGAACCAGCCCCAGATTTAACAGACGAAGAACCAGACGATCTACCATTCTAAAATCAGTTCCACTTTTATCACTAAAATTGGTACAAGATGGGTGTGCAACAAATTTCCGTTGATGTCATTGGCAACTTGTTTCAGTATCTGAAATGGACTGATTTCTTTAGCATTTGATAAAACGTATTTTAACAGAGCTGTTACACAACCCACAACTATATATTTATCCAGTAGGTAAACTTTAAATTTAGTGAACGAAATTTAGGACTAAAAACGTCAGTGGCATAATTGTCATTATAGACTAAAAACAAATCCGAAAGCGGTGCAACTCTCCATTGCAATCTAGTATTCACACTAAAATTTTCCCGCTGAGTACTGTATTGTAAAAAAGTTGACCAAAACATCCTTTTGGTGAATGTAATATCTAGTCTAGGACCAACTAACCAGATGGAGGCGTCTGGGTATGGATCGGGCAAGTTAATTTTGTCATACCTGAGCTGCATTGAACCCGAAAAATAAGGTTGTAATCGCAAAGTCATATTGGTTTCTAGAGAAAATCTTCTTCCATTAAAAAAACCACCATAGGAAGGCTGTATCCTGTAGGAAAATTTCTTTCGTTGATCTGAACGGAAGGAAACCTCAAAACTTGTATAATAATATCCTTGATCCGCAGGCAACTTCACTCCACCATCTGTACCCGTAGGGTCAAAAGGATCATATAATTTTGTAAAGCGGTTAAACATATTAATCTGTAGCTCAGAATTACTCTTAAAGCTAGCTTCCCATCGACTAATAATATAGTAATCCGAATTTTCAAATTCTAGCTTAGGACGCCAAATTGAAATTGGGATAACTGAGAAATTGTGCCGTTGTATTTGACTTTCTTTAGGCCAAAACTTCACCTGAAATTGAGGGTTGATCTTAAAAATATCAGTTCTTCTTATAAAACCCAAATCAGATCTAAAGTCGTCCGCTACAAACACTCCACTTAACCGAATTCCTAATCTTCGGGTGTTGTATTCGGTTCTAATTCCAACAGAGAAATCATTGCTTTTTACATTGGGGGAAAATGATTTGTGAAAGAAGTATTTACCACTCCAAGTATTGTCTTTTGAGGCTAGCAAATAATCAATTCCCAAAACCCTGTTGTATTGGTCTTCCTGTGCCAAAAAATCATAATCTTTTGTTGCTTGTTTGTTTATAAACAACAAACTAATATTAGATCTGCTAAATACTTTTTGCTGGAGTGAAACTACAGCATTGTTGACAGTAGGTATTTCGTTAGCAAGATCCTCATCGGTTTGCATATTCAAAAAGCCAAGGCGTAGGTTGTTGTTCAATTTTCCACTGAGCCTTGCCCCAGCAATAATTCTGTTCTCTATGTTATTGCCGTCTATATCCTTAGCAATTCCGATTCTCCTTGAAAAAAACGGATTGGCATCTCTACGATCACCAAAGTCACCAAACAAATCGCTATTCTCTATAAAAAACTGCCTCCGTTCGGGGAGACCAACTTCAAATCGAGTTAAATTGGTCACCTGTTGATCTACTTCAACCTGAGAAAAATCTGGGTTGGCAGTCAGGTCTAGATTTAAACTATTGGCTATAGTCATTTTAGCGTCACCTCCAAACTTAAAATCACTAATTGTTGCTGTCGTCTGATAATCTTTCCCCACAATTCCATTGACATAGGGAATTAAAAAAATAGGCGACTTTGATTTCCCCAGAGGACGTTCAAAAATCATATCGCCCATAAAGGCAAGATTAAAAATAAACTGATTTTGTGGAATATTAATCCATGTATTTCGCTCATTATCTTGCGTATCAAAGTGATAACTGTTGAACCTCCATCGTGTCTCTCCTTCGCGATACTTAAAGGCAGAGAGAGGAATTTTCCATTCTAGAATATAGTAGTTTTCGTGTATTTCCGATTCACCATACCATTTGGTATCCCAAGCTCCGTTAAATCCACGCAAATCATTTCCACCACCCGATAAAAGAATTTCACGTCTCACACCATAAGGATTTGAACCAAAGACAAAGGCATTGGTACCGTCGTTAAACGTATCAAACATGAGGGTAATATTATCGCTACCTCCCGCTCTAAAATCCCTTCTTAGAGAAGGCACAATGTAATTCTTACCTTTAGCATCAACCTTAATTCCCACATAAAGATTACGATCATCAAAAAGAAATTGAATCTCAGCTTGCCTTTTAGCTTGTACTGTATCAGTAGGAAAATATTGGAAGAAATTTGTTGCTGTTGATGCATCATTCCATGAGCTTTCACCCAAAACACCATCAATTGTAATTTCTTCGTTGATGTATTTAACAGTCACAGACTTTTTCATGACTTGCGAATGTCCTTTTAGCCAAAGGAGCATGAGTAAAAAAACGATATTTCTCATTAACAATTAATGAAGTAACACTTGTAAAAATACAATAAAATAAAGGATTGTATCAAAGTATTTTAGATTGTAAAAGGCTTTTTATACATTGTTTTTTGGGCGTTTCCCTTCGGGTCGCGCTATCCGTTCTATCTTTTTTGCTTTGCAAGCAAAAAAGGATGCCACTATTATCGCTAACGCAGCATTAAAACATCTTTACAGTTAAAAAATATCATACGTTTTTAAAAAGATAGAACAACGCTTGCAGAGAGACCGCTACTCTCAGGTACAAACCTACAAACACCGCCAACACAAATCAGACCGCCTCGTTGTCTTCCATAATTCAAAGCCACTCTATGGGCCCCAAAAACATAACTGCTTCCTACATTGTAGTAATGGATTGTTTCTAAAACATCATCACTTCCATAATTATAAATATCATTTATGTAAAATGCCAAAGATGAATTTACATTAAATTCAACAGTTCCTCCCACCCAGTTTTTTCGATCATCTTGTGTCCATAGGTGCTGTAATTCAAAGCGCAGCGCTTTTCCTTTTGACATTTTATAGGTAGATTCTCCAACAAAAATATTGGTCTTGATTTCACCAGATCTCTCTTCTACGAATTTCCTATTGTAAAACTGGTTTACATAATAAAAAATAGAACTCCAATTTTTGGACCATTTTTTTCGTATTTCTAAGCTCAGGTCAGAAAAATACTTTTCCCCAAAGCCTAGAAAGTCTGTTCTATAGTCAAAATTAGCCAAATCGTAATCTCCCTTTAGACCAGCCCAGTATGAATAATTAAAGGCGATCTTGGTTCCGTATCTTCCTCCCAAAAAAGTGGTTTTCTTTATCTGGTAAAACAAATCTAGCTGACCCCCAATTTCTCCCGCTTTGATTAATGAAACATCTTGAAAGGAAATTTGTGGTTGTGCCTGATATACATAGATATTAGTTAATAGATAGTCGTGTTGTTTTGTTAGCGCTGGGATGTAATTAATCACATTGCTATTGAATTCATTGCCTGTGGCATTGCGATCTGAATAAAAAGACATATTTTCCATTCTCCTAAAAGTAGCATTCACCCCCAAACCTCTTTTTGTATATCCTAAATTCAGCTCCATTGCATTCCCATCTTTCGCGTTTCTTATTTGATCTAAAATAAAGACCGCATCAGCAGACTTATGAACATACTCCAAACTAGAAAAAAAGTTGCCTTTAGAATAATCTACCCTTCCAGAGAAAGCATTTGTTAGATCTTTAAATTCAGGGTTTTCTAGGGTAGTGGCTTGATTTCTTCCCACATAGCTGAAACCGATCCCTAGCGATATTTGATCGGACTTTAGCCATTCTGATACATTTATTTCTGAGTTAAAACCTATGATGTCACCATCAGAAACGTCAAAGCCTTGTCTTTGTTTGGCATAAAATCCAGAAAGTTCAATAAAGCTTTTAGGTCTAAATTTGAATCGTCCGCCACGTAGAGCATTATTAATTCCAAGTTGGCGATCTTCCCAAGATCTAAGAATGAGACCGCTACCGTATTGTTCATAGAAATAGCCTACTGTGATCTCAAGTTTCTCCGACTTATACCCTCCGTAGTAGAGTGCAATGTTGGATTCGTCTAAATTAGGATCATAATTTAAAAGTGCATCAGGAGCATATCCTTCCGCTTGAAATCCAACAAAAAAATTGGAATAGAAATAATCAACTTTCAAATAATTGTTAGACCTAAATCTTTCAGGTTCATTAAAATCTCCTGTTTTTTCATCGTCTAAATAGTATTGTGAGTTTGACTCAAAACCAATTGAAAGGTCGTTTGTTGTCTGAGCTTTTACGATTTCCAATCCAGCAAAAAATCCTAAAAGAAATAAGAATTTATTCTTCATTGTTTAAGTTTTTGGTTTAATAGAGTTGTGTTGGATAATAGCTATACATTTACTAACAACAAACTTTTTTGAGCATCTGAAAATGATCATTTTTATTCGTTCTAGGAGCTATTTGCCTATGTACTCTTTAATAGACTCGTACAATTCATCCTCTACGCCAGCAGAGTATCCAGATCTTCTGAAAATAATTTCACTTCCCTTAAGAACAAGTATGTGCGGAATGGCAGAGATATTGAGAGCCCTCTTTAACTCTTGGTTTTTATCTAATAAAATCTTGTATTCCCAGCCTTTCCCATTCACCATGGGTTTAATTCTTTTCTGTGTTCGAGAATCGTCTGTAGAAATGGCAATAAGTTCTATGTTTAAGTCTTCTTGCCATTCATCATAGACATCGCTAATAGCGTCCAACTCGTTGATACATGGAACACACCAAGTAGCCCAAAAGCTTAAGATGGTGATTTTTTCGTCTGATAATTCATCTTGGATTTTTACAGACACACCCTCGTAATTTGTAATAGAAATATTGGGGATGGTTTTCTGGCAGAAGAGAAGGTTACAGTAAAATAAAAGGAGTGCTGTAATATATTTCATTGGTCTGATTTTGTGTGAACTAGTAGGATATTTAGTTGCTTTTGTCAAAGCGTTATTGTTTCATTGAGCAATGCCACTTTTGAGGGACTTCACGATCAATGTTTCCAATTGGAATTTCAAAAGGTAAATGTATGACAAAAAATAATATTGAAAGACCTACATGATAATCAGTCACTAGATCAAGCATGCAATACTATTAGGAATATGTGAATGAAATTACTGAATAATTGAACAATTTTCATCAAAAGGTAAATTTTATTTCATTTTAAATATCATTATAGACTGATGAATAAGATTATAATATTTGCTGAGTAATCTCCACAAGACAACTCCACTCAAGAAATTTTTGATGTATCGCCTAATAAATCATTTTTAGGTATATTTGGAAATAAATTAATAATCTTTATAAAATTTGACCATGAAACTAATAAAGTTTTTAAGCATATTCCTATTCTTAGGATTTGTATTTAATTCTTGTTCTTCCAGTGAATCCGATGATGAGCCTGTCATAGGAGGAGGAACAGAAATTACCTCCATTACTTTGAGTTCTAATACTACCTCAACATACGTAGGAGAGACTGTAGCATTTACTGTGACTGGAAATACTGGTGCCGATTTGACAGCCCAATCTTCTATTCAAGTAAACGGTACTGGAATAACTGGAAATACATTCGCTCCTTCAGAAGGAGGAACATTTGCTATCGTTGCCACTTATAATTCGATAACAAGTAATGAAGTTTCTGTGACATTTATTGTTCCTACAGTTCAGTCTGTTGTGATCACATCAGATTATAGCTCTATGTTCATTGGTAATTCAATGTCATTTACAGCTACGGCTACATACGACAATGGTGCTGAGGAAGACAAAACATCGGAGTGTGAATTTTTTGTAGATGGTGTTGCCATGGTAGGGAGTGAATACACAGGGGTTGCGGAAGGGATAGTTACAATAGAAGCTGTGTTTGATTCTGTAACCAGTAACCAAATTTCTATTCAAGTAGTCGAAATGAATCTCCCTGCTGGTGGGTTCTCTAAAAAAGGAGTGATCGAAGATTATACGGGAACGTGGTGTGGATGGTGTCCAAGGGTTTCTCATGCTGCAAGTCTCGTAGAAGATGCAACAGATAAAGTTATTACTGTGGGTGTTCACATTGGAGATGTTATGCAAAACTCGTATGGATCTCAGTTAGAAAGCGCATTTAATATAACAGGATTTCCGACAGCTTACGTTGATAGATCAAGCACGTGGGCATATCCAGAACCCAATAATGTAGCTCAGGCTGTGAATGCGGGAGAAGGTACTGTAGATATGGGGCTAGAAGTGAGCTCAACGCTTAGCGGTTCTAATATGGATATCACCATCACTACAGGATTTTTGGTAGAAATGAATGATGTTAAGATAGTTGTTTTTGTTTTAGAAGATGGTATTATCGAACCACAAGAAAATTATACCAGTTATTATGGTGGTGCAAGTGTGCTTAGTGACTTTGAACACAATGGTGTACTCAGATATTCGGCTACTGATGTTCTGGGTGATTCAACACCTTCTACAGTGGGAAGTCATGAGGAAACCTATAGTGTTGATTTGAGTTCCTATGGAGTTGAAGATTACGGAAAAACAACTGTTCTAGCCATGTTGGTTGATAACACAGGAAAAGTGGTTCTTAACGCTCAATTTGCAGAGGTAAACCAGACACAAAACTTTGATTAATAACGCTTAATACAAAGTTTATATTTAATAAAGTAATCTAGTATTCAGAGCAAAAAAAACCCAGAGAGATATCGAGATTTTTCTGGGCTTTTCTTTTTTAAATTCGAACTTTCTCAATGTTTAACATCAAGTTATAGTTAATGAAGCCCATTGTAATGCTAAGCGAGTACTGAGTTATCAATGCTTTTAATTAAATTAACGCTTTCTAACCGCTTTTGAAGAATTATGGGGATTATTGATATCTTTTCAAAGAGACAAAAAAGACTTCGTGGGGAAGTACCTGATGTCTACAGCTATGATACTATAACCAACCCACTTCGGGTTCAGATGATACATATAATAATTGAGACAATTGGTAGACCAGCCTATGATGGATACAGTTCTTCACGAATTGAAGGTTCCTATGGTTTTCTACATAAAAGTTTATGCAAAGAATATGGGGTTTTTAGCCTAACTAATGAGCTTGACTCTACTGACTTTTCTCATTTTCTTGACTTCATTTTACAAACAAAAGAAACAGAAAAGGTGCTTGATGCTGTCGAAATAGCATTTAAACTAATTCTCAATCAGTTCCAACCAGAAAACCATAGCATAAATTTTACGCCCGAACATATCGGAATCAACGCTGTTTCAGAGCTTAATCAGAGATTTAGAGAACATGGTGTCGGTTTTTCCTTTGAATCCAAAGAAATCTTGAGAATTGATTCAACTTACATGCATAAACAAGTGACCGTGCCACTTTTGAACTTAACGCATCACAAAAAATTCAAGGGTGCAAATGAGGAATACTTGAAAGCTCATGAACATTACCGTAATGGAAGAAACAAAGAGTGCCTAACAGATTGTTTAAAGGCTTTTGAAAGTGCAATGAAGATAATTTGTAAGGAGAAAAATTGGTCCTTCACTGAAAGGGACACATCAAGAAAGTTAATCCAAATTTGTTTCTCAAATCAACTCGTTCCCACATTTAGTCAGAATCAGTTTACTTCCCTTCAAAACCTCCTAGAAAGCGGTGTACCTACTATTCGGAACAGACTTGGTGCGCACGGACAGGGTGAAGTAGTAAAAACAGTGGATGATGAAATTACACGATATGCCTTAAACCTAACAGGTGCTAATATCATTTTTATTATTGAACAAGCTAAACTGTGACAGTCAAATAACTATAACATCGCCTCATGCTTCATGCCTTTTATTCCCTATATTCGAGAGTCGGCACGAAAGCATAGCCGAAAACCGTTATAGGCAGGAAAATTAATGGATTTATTGGCTTGCAAAACGTTCATTTTTAGCAGTCATTTGAAGTTCATATGGTATTTGGCTAGTAGGCCTTGAAAATCGTTGTGGTTATTCTCCCAAGAAGGGATATCTGTAGTTTGACGGTGAGACAAACGTTTCCTTGATGAGCCTTGGAGATACCCAGCGCAATAAATTCTGAGCAGATCCTGCTTTGTCATTTGTTCCTGATGCTCTAGCTCCACCAAAAGGTTGTTGTCCAACAACAGCACCTGTTGGCTTGTCATTGATATAAAAATTCCCAGCACAATTCTCTAGTGCTTTGGTAGCTTCTGTGATGGCGTATCTGTCTGTAGAGAATACGGCGCCTGTAAGAGCATATTCAGATGTTTCATCAACAAGTTTAAGAGTTTGGTGCCAGTTCTCATCGTCATATACATATACGGTAACAACAGGGCCAAATAGTTCTGTACACATGGTTGAGTATTTGGGATTACTGGTTAAAATAACCGTGGGCTCTACAAAAAACCCTTTTGATTTATCATATCCGCCACCTGCTAGGATTTCTGCATCGCTATCCTCTTTTGCAGCATCGATATACTTTGCTAATTTGTCAAAAGACCCTTCGTGAATTACTGCGGTAATAAAGTTACTCATATCTTCGGGGGATCCCATTTTAAAGGAAGCAATGTCTTCTTTTACATAGTTTAGTGTTTCTTCAGCCAATGATTTTGGAAGGTAAACTCTAGAGGCTGCCGAACACTTTTGACCTTGGAACTCAAATGCACCTCTGGTGATTCCTGTAGCTACTTGTTTTGCATTGGCAGAGGGGTGGGCAATGATAAAATCCTTTCCTCCTGTTTCTCCAACAATCTTAGGATAGGTTTTGTAGTTGTGAATATTCTCGCCTATCTTTTTCCAAATTTCTTTAAATACAAATGTAGATCCCGTAAAGTGAATTCCTGCAAAATCTGAACTTGCTAAGACAGTATCTGTAATCATAACAGGGTCACCATAAATCATGTTAATGACACCGTCTGGCAGACCAGCTTCTTTGAAGATATCCATCAATACTTTTGCTGAGAAAATTTGATGATCTGAAGGCTTCCATACGATTACATTTCCCATCATGGCAGCGCTAGCGGGAAGGTTTCCAGCAATGGCTGTGAAGTTAAACGGGGTGATGGCATATACAAATCCTTCGAGAGGTCTATATGCTACACGATTCCAGATTCCTTCTGAAGAGTCGGGTTGCTCGTCATAGATCTGCGACATAAACTCTACATTAAATCTAAGGAAGTCGATGTATTCGCAAGCGGCATCAATTTCTGCTTGATGAATGGTTTTTGATTGGGCAATCATTGTTGCGGCATTGATTTTTGCTCGGTAAGGACCCGCAACTAACTCGGCAGCTCTTAAAAAGATTGCTGCTCGTTGTTCCCATGGCATTTGAGACCATTTTTTTCTGGCCTCTAAAGCGGCTTTGATGGCATTTTTTACATGAGATTTTTGACCTAAATGATAGTGCCCAACTACGTGTTGATGGTCGTGAGGTGGAGTCATATTCCGAGTGTTTCCAGTACGAACTTCCTCTGAGCCAATGTACATGGGGATATCTATATTTCCGTTGAAATATTCTTTGTATTGTGCTAGTACGAATGCTCTTTCTGGACTTCCAGGAGCATACGATTTTACAGGTTCGTTAATTGCTGTTGGAACATGAAAAAAACCTTTTCCCATTTTGTATGTTTTTAATGTGTAATCTTCTTATTTTGGTGCTGCGAAGTTACAATTTATTTGTCAGTTTTACTGATCACGAGTGATGACTTTCAGGTCGGATTCATTGTTTAATTTTAATCAATTCCCTTGGGAAGTTCATGGAATCTCTGAGAGCGGTTGTTGTGTCACGATTGAATTCTCTCTTGCAAAAAATGGGGATTTGATATGTACAACTGATGCTCTTGTTGTTTGTTGCGGTATTTTGAATGCTGCGTTAGGGATAGCAGCGGCATCCTTTTTTGTCCTGTACAGGCAAAAAAGATATAGCGGATAGCCCGACCCGTAGGGAAACGCCCATAAAACAGCCCTTTAGGAGTAATTTAACGTGTTTTGGGGCAACTCTTAAAATAAAAATTGGACATTTGACATATTATTGAATGCCATGAGAATATTCATTTTTTTTATGTTATGTACTGGACTTGCTGGGAGTGTAAGCGCTCTTGGCCAGGAAAAGAAAACAGCGCGACTGATTGTGGAGGTTGCGGTAACGCACTACCACAAAGGAAGTGTTTTACTTGCTTTATACAATTCTGAGGCGGCTTATATGAAAACGTCTTACAGAGCGTCTAAACAGGCAGTGAAAGATGGTAAGGTTGTTTTTGCTTTTGACCACATGGAGCGGGGGACTTATGGGTTTTCTTTGTTTCATGATGTGAACGGAAATGATATACTTGATAAGAACATATTTGGGGTTCCTAAAGAGCCATACGGATTTTCTATGGGGAGGAGTGGCACTTTTGGACCTCCAAACTTTTCAAAAATACAATTTGATCTTAAAGGGGATAAGAAAATTTTGATCAGTATCAAATAAGCATTAAAAGGGTGTGCAAACCTATTGTTTTAGGTTTAGTACTTTCTCGTATGCTCTTCTTGGGGAATTTCTGATGTATACTTGTCCGCAGTAGCGATACCCAAGCTTTTTAAAGAGATAAAGCATGGGAGCATTGTCAAAATTAGTATCGGCCTTAATGCTGTTAATGGTGTTTTCTAATGTGTAATTTTCTATGTATTTGAACATTGTTGACGCAAGCCCTTTTCCGATGTATTCCTTTGCAATTGCTACCCTGTGAAATACCACAAAATCTCCGTTGGTCTGCCAGTCTCCTTCAATTTTTTGGTATGCAGGTTCGTTGTTAATATCTACGGCACAATACCCTACAATTTCATTATTTGTAATCAATATGTAACCAATTTCTTTTGAAATATCTTTTTTAATCACCTCTGGATTGGGATAGCCGTCTTGCCATTGGTTACTTCCCTCTTCTTTTCGTTTTAAAATGGCTTGTTGTAGTATTTCCCAAATTCTGGATGCATCGCTAGGGAAGGCTTTTCGAAATTGATGCGCCATTTGATATTATGCTAAAATTTTGTTGACTAGGTCTTGTTTTCCTTTTTCATCGTCTCCATACAGCCATTGAAGAACATTGTCTTCCCAGATTTGGTCGTATTGCTCTGAATTAATGATATCTCTATCCATCGCAAGGTCTAAGATTTTTCCGGGATATGAAGATTGGGGTGCGCTTTCCATTTCTCCTAAAGGGTAAGGGTCGTCTAACCCCATTAATACTTGGTTTGGTCCTTGGTTTTTTACGAGTAATTCTAGGGATCCTGTATCGTGAACTAAGGTGTCGAAGAAGATATTTTTATGCCCTACTGCTTTTCTGGGATGTTCTTTACCTTTGAAAAGGTCTGGACGACCGTCAAATCCTTGAATTCTTCTTCCTAAATTCATCTGTGCCAACTGTCCGCCATGAGCAAAGCAAACGCGCATATTAGGGTATTTTTCATAATAGCCATTAAGGGTTAGGAAATGATAAGCATCGGCACATTGGGCTAGCATCCAAATAAGGTGAAAGCGCCATGATGTATTTTGTAATTTGATAAATTTTTCACCATCGTAGGGATGAATTTCTAGGGCAAGATTGTATTTGTCTGCGAGTTCAAAAATTCGTTCGTTTTCTTCATCAAAAATACAACGCCATGTTCCAATAGTATCCATGTAATGTGTTGGTAAACACAGCAGGCGCATTCCCAGTTGCTCTACACAGCGTTCTATTTCCCAACAGGCTCCTCGAACAAATCCTGGATGCACCACAAATCCACAGGTAAACTTGGAGGGGTTTTCTCGTTGAATTCTAGCGTTAAAATCGTTTTGAAATCGCAATGCTTGCTTCATCTCCTCTACTCTAAGACCGTTGCCGTAAAGCTGGGAAAGGTTTAACACCACAGCGTGATCTATGTGAAACTTTTCCATCCAAGTTAACTTCTCATCCAAAAAAAAACTAGAGTCTGTAACGGGTCTGCTCCAATCTTTTTGCAGCATAAATTTACGGTCTTTGTCGACCCAAAAAATCCCCTTGTCTTTCATGTATTTTGGTATTTCTTCGGGATATGGAAGAAGATGAGAATGTCCGTTGATTCTTAGTTTTCTTGGTTTCACTCGTTTAAATGTATGCTAGCTATTTGGTATTTAATTATTTGATTTTATTGGGATATTTTACTTGACCAATCTTTTATAAGGATTTCATGTATTTGAAATCAGCTGGTTAAAGATCTGTTATTGCTTTGGTGTCCATCCCGCGGGTGGTTCCATGACTACACCACTCTCAGAGCAGGTTCTTTTTTCTATGTCTGAGTAGAATCTATCAAATATGGCAGGCATGTCGGTTTCAATATTCTTTAGTTCAAATTCTTCTCGGTATAATAAGTTTCCAGATTCTTCACAATACCATTCTAGGGCATCTTTGACTCCTTTGGGTCTTGGATATTCGATAACCAAACCAACGGTATTGGCTTTTCTTTGCGGCGAATGTGGTACTTTAGCGGGTAATAAATAGATCTCTCCTTCTTTGATCTCAACATCTACTTTTTCCCCTTTCTCGTTGATGATCTTTAGCACCATATCTCCTTCTACTTGGTAGAAAAATTCTGGTGTTTCGTTATAATGGTAATCTTTACGACTGTTGGGTCCTCCAACCACCATGACGATGTATTCTCCACCATCCCAAACACATTTATTTCCTACTGGTGGTTTTAACAAATGACGATGTTCATCGATCCACTTTTTGAAGTTTATAGGTTGTACTAGCATGCTCATTTTGATAAATTTTTAAGCTAAAAACTTTTAAAGATACCTAAATTTATCTTTATAAGGATTTTGTTCTTCCTCCGTCCACTGGGAGGTTAATCCCATTGATATACGATGCTTTTTCGCTGGCCAAAAAGGCAATGGCTGCTGCTGTTTCTTCTGGCTTGGCAAAGCGCTTAGCTGGGGATGCGTTTTTCATACTTTCAGAAATTTCGGTAGTACTTTTACCTGTTTGATGCGCTTTATGTTGAATGATTTCATTCAACCGTTCGGTTTCTGTGGCTCCTGGCAACACATTATTCACTGTAATTCCAAACTGTCCCAATTCATTGGCCATGGTTTTAGACCAGTTGGCAACTGCCCCGCGGATGGTATTAGAAACTCCCAATCCATCTAACGGCTGTTTTACTGATGTGGAGATTACATTGATGATTCTACCATATCTCTCTTCTTTCATAAAAGGCACAAGCGACTGCACTAAAATATGATTGCATTTTAGGTGCATGGTAAATGCTTTTTCAAATTCTTCTAATTTCGCATTGAATACTGGCCCTCCAGCTGGCCCTCCAGTGTTATTGACAAGGATATGGTGCTTCGTTTTGAGCGCCTGAAGCTTATTTTTTAACTCTTTTGGGTTGGCAAAATCTGCCGTTAAGTACTCATGGTGCTGGTTGTTGTTTGGTAACTCAGATAACACTGTTTTCAATTTTTCTTCATTTCTTGATACCAATGTTACATTTGCTCCTTCAAGAGCTAGCAGAATGGCTGTGGCTTTCCCAATTCCCTGAGTGCTTCCACATACCAGTACGTTTTTATTTTTTAGTTGTAAGTCCATTTTCTGATGTTTGGTATTTGATACAAATATTTTTGGGTTCGGTAAAAAATCTTAGGGCTTCAAATCCTCCTTCTCTTCCTACTCCTGAGTTTTTGACTCCACCAAAAGGTGTTCTAAGGTCTCTTAGCAACCAAGTATTTACCCAGACAATTCCTGCCTGAATTTGTTTTACCATCCGCATGGTTCTGTTGAGGTCGCTTGTCCATAGGGTAGCAGATAATCCGTAAGTAACGTCATTTGCCATTTGCAGTACTTCTTCTTCGGTATCAAAAGGCATGATGGTGACAACTGGTCCA
Organism: Flavobacteriaceae bacterium; assembly: GCA_964228785.1. GTDB lineage: Bacteria > Bacteroidota > Bacteroidia > Flavobacteriales > Flavobacteriaceae > Polaribacter. The sequence continues at coordinate 14,993 of CAXRAW010000101.1, read as the reverse complement.
AAAACTTCTTCTTGATTTAATTTGCATTGATTGTCTTGGACTTCTATGATGGTTGGTTGTAAATAATATCCATATTCCAATCCTTCTACTTGGACGTTATTTCCTCCAAACAAAATAGTGCCTCCATATTTATGTGTATTGGCAATGTAAGATGTCACTTTTTTTAAGTGTTGATCTGATACCAATGCTCCTATATCTGTTTTGGGATCTTCGGGGTCTCCAATTTTCAGTTTTGAAACAGCTTCTACAAAGTCAACCTTAAACCGTTGGTATATCCCCCGTTCTACAAAAATTCGACTTCCACACAAGCAAATCTGACCTTGGTTGGCAAAGGAAGATCGAACTGTTGTATGCAACATGTTTTCATAATCGCAATCTGAAAAGATAATGTTTGGATTTTTTCCGCCAATCTCTAATGATATTTTTTTAAACATAGGAGCAGCAACACGTGCTATATGCGCACCTGTTTGCGTTCCTCCTGTGAAGGAAATCGCCTTAATTTTTGGATGTGCTACAACTGCTTGTCCAGTTGTGGCTCCTAATCCATGAACAATATTCAACACTCCTTTTGGCAATCCTGCACGATTGCAAATTTCACCTAGTAAATAGGCTGTCATGGGTGTTACTTCGCTCGGTTTGGCAACCACACAATTCCCCGCTGCTAGCGCTGGTGCTATTTTCCATGTGAATAGGTACAATGGTAAATTCCAAGGAGAGATACACCCCACTACTCCTAAGGGTTGACGTAGGGTGAAATTCATCGCATCCATACCCACACTTTCATGAGCTTCGGAAGCAAACTGGTTGATGGCATTGGCAAAAAAACGAAAATTTGCTGATGCTCTTGGAATATCAATGGCAGTGGCAAGTGCTAGGGGTTTTCCGTTGTCTTTGGATTCTGCCGCTGCCAATTCTGATTGCTTCTCTGTGATGAGTTGAGCAATCCTAAGCAATATTCTAGAGCGTTCGTCTATTGAGGTATTTGACCAGTTAGGAAATGCTTTATTTGCTGCCTGGAAGGCTTTTTCTACGTCTTCTTTTCCTGAACTGGGAGTTTGTCCATAAACTTGACCAACTGATGGGTTGTAATTATCGATCCACTCGTTAGAGACTGGATCGATAAACCTACCATAGATATAGTTTTGGATGTTCATTTATTATTTTTTGTATGCTACTACTTTGATTTCCACCACCAAATCTGGGTGTGGTAGTTGGTGTACTGCAACAGTGGTTCTTGCTGGTCCTGTGGTAGCATCAAAGAACTCTGCATAAGCTTTGTTATATCCTGCAAAGTCGTTCATATTGACCAGAAAAGATGAAACCTCTACTACATGACTTAAGTTGGCTCCTACAGTTTGTAGATTGCATTCGATATGCTGTAATACTGCTTTTGTCTGTTGGTATATATCTAATCTTTTGGTTCCCATTTCATCGATAATCTCGACTCCGGCAATGGTATTGTCTGGGCGTCTTGAGCTAATTCCTGATACAAAAATAAAATCTCCTGCTACTTTGACATGTGGATAGGCTCCTCTGGGTGTGACTTTCTTATCTGACATCTTATTTGGCTAATGCGTATAGTTTGTTTACGGTTCTAAAGTTACGGGTTGTTGCAATAACTTTTAATTTGTTCTCAAAAAAATGATTGTTTAATTTGGTTTTTCCATAGCTGAGACAGCGTAAATACACTGTATGACCTATAATGGTAAATTGATCTGTTTCTACTTGACTGACTTTTATCTGATTGATTTTAGGAACTTGATCTAGAAAAGTCATATAGATTTTTCTTTCTCCTTCTTGATACGGACATTCTTCGAGTATATTTCCCCAATCTTGTATTGAATAAGCAAAAGAAGGAACTTTATATTCGTATGCTTGTTTGATCAATTGTGTGACCTGATTCTCTGTATTTTTTACTGAATGACAACTATCTAAAATAATATTTCCACCTTGAATGTAGGTTTGTACATTCTGAAAGTCTGAAGAGGTTAGCAAAGCTCGGAGTTCCTTCATAGGCAGTTTATTTCTTCCTGAAACGTTGATTCCTCGCAGTAAAACAATCAACCTATTCATTCTGAATGTTCAGTAATTTTTCTGATCGATTTTGAATTTCTTCTAGTATTTTTTTTGTGGGTGTGGTATTTTTTATTTCTCTTTCTTCAATCATCTTAAGTAAGACCTTGTCTTGAGCCCGTCCCTTAGTCATGGCTTGGTGATAACCTAAATGCTCATTAAAGGTTACTAGAGAGTATTTGGAGAAATAGGTACTTGGGAACTCACGTTCTAAGGCCATTTCAATTTTTCTTTTTTGGATAAAAGATGCGTTTGCTACATGATCTCGCATTTCGTAATAGTTATCGATTGCGAGATCCGCAATGGCATCTGCATTCTTTTTTCGCTCTTTTTGAAATTCAGAAAAGATACGTTCCCAGTCACCCTGGTACAGATCAATGACTGCATCCAGTTCAGCAACATCTTCAAATGAGGCATTCATCCCCTGTCCGTAGAAGGGAACAATCGCATGGGCAGCATCTCCCATTATTAGTGTATTTCCTTTGTAAGCCCAAGGGCTACATTTCACAGTTCCTAGGGCTCCTGTTGGGTTGGTTGTGAACTCATGAAAAATGTCAGGAATCAACTCTAAAGTGTCTGGAAAGGCTCTTTTAAAAAACTCGGTGATTTTTTCTTTACTCTTTAGATTATCAAAATTATATGCTCCTTCTGAATAACTCAAGAACAGGGTCACTGTAAAGCTTCCATCCATGTTGGGAAGGGCAATTAGCATATAATCTCCCCGGGGCCATATGTGCAGGTGGTCTTTACTAATTTGGTGTTTTCTGTTAATTCCAGGGATTTCTAGTTCTTTGTATCCGTGTGTTAAAAATTCTTGTGATACTTTGAACTCCGGCAATTGTTTTTCATAGCTTTTGCGAAGCGATGAACCCGCTCCGTCTGTCCCAAAAATGACATCTGCCTGAATGGTAAACTGCTCTTTAGTTTTATAGGATTCAAAGGTGGCTTGACTGTTTTCTATATCAACCCCTAAGCATTTTTTGTTAAAGTGAATGGTGACATTTTCGTGCTTTTCGGCTTCTGTTAATAGAATTCCATTTAAATCGCCACGCGAGATCGAGTTAATGTGTTCTCCATTTCTTCCAGAGTAATTGGACTCAAAGGTATTCCCTTTAGCATCATGCATCATACGACCATACATTGGGATGCAAATCGCTTTTGCTTTTTCTGCTACTCCTGCCAATTGTAACGCTTTAAGCCCACGATTGGATAGCGCCAAGTTGATTGAGCGGCCCGCTGAGATGTCTGTTGTCCTTAGATCGGGTCTGCCTTCATATACGTCAATTGTATAGCCGCGCTGGGCAAGTCTTAGGGCTAGTAACGACCCACATAAACCTCCTCCAATGATTAAGATACTTTCACTTTTTTTCACAGGTTTCAATTGAATTAACTATTTGATTTTTTTACTTATTTTGCAAAGATGCTAACCTTTACTTTACTGATTCTTCCAAGAGGATTTCACAATAATCCCTCCAAAATTTCAACCATTTTATATACATCTTCAAAACTGTTGTACATGGGAACGGGTGCACAGCGAATTACATCGGGTTCTCGCCAATCGGTGATCACTTTTTCTTCTGTGAGTTTTTGGTGTAATCTCTTGTCGGCATTGTTTACTTGGATGGATAGTTGACACCCTCTTTCATCTGGATTTTTGGGTGTAATGATTTGAATTTGATCGGCATCTATTTGATTGATCAAATACTCAAAGTACCCTGTCAATTTAATTGACTTTCTCCGCAATGCATCCATTCCCACTTTTGCAAAGACATCTAGGGAGGCTCGAATTGCAGCCATAGACAGGATGGGTGGATTGCTGAGTTGCCATCCTTCTGCTCCAACCATAACATCAAAGGGTTGACGCATGTTAAAGCGAGTATCTTTGTTGTGGTTCCACCAGCCAGAGAATCGAGGAAGGTCTTTTTGATGTGCATGTTTTTCGTGTACAAACAGTCCTGCGAGACTTCCTGGACCTGAGTTCAGATATTTGTAGGTACACCAGGCTGCAAAATCAACTCCACTTTCGTGTAAATCGGGTTGTATATTTCCAGCTCCGTGTGCTAAATCGATTCCTACAATACAGCGCTTATGGTGTCCTAGCGATGCGATTTTTTTGAGATTAAAGTATTGTCCTGTATAGTAATTTACTCCACCAATTAACAGCATGGCTACTTCATCTCCTTGATTTTCTAGGATTGTTTCTAGGTCTTCTATGTGGAGTAGTTCTTCTCCTTCTCTCGGTTTCCATTCGATGAGTCCTTCTTTGGGATCAAACCCATGAAATTTCAACTGCGACTGAACTGCGTATTGATCTGAAGGGAAGGCATCGCTCTCAATGATTATTTTATATTTTGTTTTTGTGGGCTGATAAAACGAAACCATGAGCAAATGAAGGTTGGTGGTTAGAGTATTCATCACCACTACTTCGATGGGTTTTGCTCCAACAATCTCTGCCATAGTTTCCGTTAAAAACTCATGGTATGGCATCCAAGGGTTTTGTGCTTTAAAGTGTCCTTCTACTCCATATTTGGCCCAATCATCCAACTCTTGTTGGATGTATTTTTGGGTTAGCTTTGGTTGTAATCCTAGTGAATTTCCTGTAAAATAGAGCCAATTGTTCCCATTTTGGTCTTTTGGTATATGAAATTCTTGTCTTAGGTGGGCTATTGGATCTTCACGATCTAATTGTTGAGCAAAGTCGGGTGAATTTTGATATATCATCAAACAAAAAATGAGTGCTGTAAAGATAGTACAATCATTTTTATCGTTAAATTTTAATGTTCTGATTTGAGTGATACCACACTTTGAATCACTTTTGCCCAAATTTTAGAGAATGGATGATTTTGTCATTTTTGTAAAATGGGATCTTAAGTGCTGCGTTAGTGATAGCAGCGGCATCCTTTTTTGTTCTGGTAAGGCAAAAAAGATATAGCGGATAGCACGACCTGAAAGGGAACGCCCAAAGGCAATTATGTAGGGTTAAATATCTGTGAATTGTGTTTTTTTAACGATTTTTCTCAGTAGAGCACCCGAAATTTAATAGTCCCCTCAACATTTTTTAATGCTTTGATCACCTTTTTGTTGTATTCTTTGTTGATATCGGTAATTACGTAGCCCACTTTTGCATCGGTGGATAAATATTGTCCTGTGATATTCAGTTCAAATTCTGCTAACACTTTGTTGATCTTTGCCATGACTCCAGGCACATTTTTATGGATGTGCAAAAATCTGTGAGCGTTGGTTTGTCTTGGCAGTCTGATGTTTGGGAAATTAACGGCATCTACGGTGTTTCCTGAATTGATGTATGCCATGATTTTCCCTGGAACAAAGTCTGCGATGTCTTTTTGTGCTTCTTCTGTACTTCCGCCTACGTGTGGGGTTAAAATGACGTTGTCTAGACCTTGCAGTTCTGTGTGGTATTCTCCGTTTGCTCTGGGTTCTTTTGGGTATACATCTACAGCTGCACCAGATAATTTTCCGCTTAGGAGCGCTTCTTTTAATGCTTTGATATCTACGACAAATCCTCTTGAGAGATTGACCAAAAAGGCGCCCTCTTTCATGATTTCAAACTCTTCTTTACCTATAAAATTTTTGTTGGCAATGTTGTCATCGATATGAAGGGTGACGACATCTGAAAGTGCTAGTAGCTCATTCAAATCGTTAATCCGTGTGGCATTACCAAGTGCTAGTTTGTCTTCTATGTCGTAATAGTACACATCCATTCCCAAAGCTTCAGCTAATACTGATAGTTGTTTTCCGATGTTTCCATAGCCCACAATTCCTAATTTTTTTCCGCGAACTTCTCGAGAGCCTTGCGCTGTTTTGTTCCATTGTCCTTGGTGAAGTTCTATACTCCTTTGGAAGACAGAGCGCATGAGCATAATGATTTCTCCAATGGCGAGTTCCACGACAGAGCGTGTGTTGCTATAGGGTGCATTGAATACGACAATTCCGTTTTCTTTACAGGCTTCTAAATCAATTTGTTTGGTGCCAATGCAGAATGCGCCTACCACCATTAACTTATTGGCAGCTTGTAGCACTTTTTTAGTGACTTGTGTTTTGGAGCGAATGCCTAGCACGTGAACTCCTTGTAATTTTTTGATTAACTCGTCTTCGGGCAGGCTGGTCTTTACCAATTCTACTGTAAATCCATCATTAGACAGTTTATCAAAGGCATCTGGGTGCACGTTTTCGAGCAGTAAAATCTTGATTCTATTCTTTGGATAAGAAATTTTTCTGGGAAGTTTATTAACAAATAAAAACTCATCTAGGTTGGGTGCAATATGGTCTGCGTTTTCGATGGTTTTTTCTCTTTCGATATTTTCTGTGTAGGCGAAAAACTTATCAGCGACACCAGCTTCTTTGGTCACATAATCGCTATATCCATCGCCAATGACTTGAACTTCACCATCTAGATTTAGCTCTTTTAGGCATTGAATTTTACCATGGTGAGTGGAAAGCACGTTTGCATTATCAAATCCAACGATAACGTCATTTTCATCAAAGACAAATGTATTGGCATAGACTCTTTCTGAAGGAATATTGTAGTCTTTAACAATGTGATCTATAAATTCTTTAAATCCGCAGGAGATGACATAAATATTCTCGGAAAACTTTTCAAAAAATTCTTTGTTGCGCTCAATAGAGGGAGAAACTTTTTCTTTTAGTTGTTTTATTAAAATTGCTAAATCTGATTTCTTAGCATTGAGGAGCTGAATTCTCTTTTCTAAGGATGCTGTGAATGAAATTTTACCGTCAATTCCAAGATTGGTAATCTCAATAATTTTGTTGATGATTGCTTCTTTTTTGGGATTATTCACCAGTGTAATTTCTGCCAGCACATCTAGTGCCTCAACTCTAGTTAGCGTGCTATCAAAATCGAATACGAAATTTTTTTTCGTCTGCATCATGGTTCATTTTTCTGAGGTATAAACATACAAAATGCCATTAGAAAAAAAGGAGACTCAGCCATTCTTTTTACTAAAACGTTTTCAATATTTAAGTGCTTCCTGTGTGGTAATCTTTGAAATGGAACTGGTCTTTTTTTGATGTGAAATCAAGTAAAATTCTCGATTTTTATACTACTTTTGCATCGTTAAAAATTTTACATTCAAAATCTACTTATATGAAAGTTACAGTTGTTGGTGCTGGTGCTGTTGGAGCAAGCTGCGCTGAGTATATCGCTATTAAAAATTTCGCTTCTGAAGTAGTATTGTTAGATATTAAGGAAGGCTATGCCGAGGGGAAAGCAATGGATCTTATGCAGACTGCTTCTTTGAACGGATTTGATACAACAATTACTGGAAGTACAAATGACTACTCCAAAACTGCAAACTCCACTATTTGTGTGATTACTTCTGGAATTCCAAGAAAACCGGGGATGACACGTGAGGAATTGATTGGAATTAACGCTGGGATTGTGCAATCGGTTTCTGCTAGCCTTATAGCTCACTCCCCAAATGCGATTATAATCGTGGTTTCTAATCCTATGGATACAATGACATATTTGGTTCACAAGACTACTGGATTACCAAAAAATAGAATTATTGGGATGGGTGGTGCTTTGGATTCGGCTCGCTTTAAATACCGATTGGCAGAGGCACTGGGAGCTCCTATTTCTGATGTTGATGGAATGGTTATTGGAGGTCACTCCGATACAGGGATGGTTCCCCTAACTCGTTTGGCTACTAGAAATTCAGTTCCCGTTTCTGAGTTTATTTCAGAAGAACGACTGGATCAAGTAAAGGAAGATACTAAAGTAGGTGGTGCGACATTAACAAAATTGCTGGGTACTTCTGCATGGTATGCCCCTGGTGCGGCCGTATCCGGTTTGGTTCAGGCAATTGCCTGTGATCAAAAAAAGATATTTCCGTGTTCTGCATTGCTAGATGGAGCCTATGGGCTCACAGATTTGTGTATTGGAGTTCCTGTTGTTTTGGGGAAGGAAGGGATCGAAAAAATTGTTGAGATTGACCTAAGCGACGCTGAGAAGGAACACATGAAAGTGTCGGCTGCTGGAGTTTCTAAAACAAATGGGTTGTTAGAACTTTGATTGAAAACAATGTCTCGATAGGCTAACTTTTTCTGTACATTTTATCCCATCACTGAAACATACTTTGTCAAGTTTAACAAGACAGTTCAGCATTTCAGTTATGATCTCTTGACTTGTAAAATGCTAAAAATTCATGTCATGAGTTTATTTTATTATTGTGAACGAGTTGAGAACTTATAAAATTTTATTCATACACAATGAAGTGTATTATTTGCTTTGGTGAGGTTTTATAGGATCATTCCCCTCACAAAAAAGGATAGGTGGATCTCCGTTAAACGTAGCTGTTAGACTTCGCCCATTTGGACATCAAGTTTGTCTGGTTAGTAGAATAGGAAAGGATGAAGATGGAATAGAAATCTGCCGTTTTTTAAAAGATGCAGATATTGGAGCGGTACATTTACAAAAAGATTCAATGTACAAAACAGGAAGTGCTAGTATTCCTTTAGATGAAGAAGGGTCTGCATCGTACTCAATTGATTTTCCAAGTGCCTAGGATTACATAGCATATAATAAAAAAATAGACGTGGAACTATCGTTGGCTGACGCGTTTATTTACGGGAGTTTAGCGGCAAGAAATAATACTACTCAAAAAACATTATTACAATTGTTAGAAACAAGCTACTTTTAAAGTATTTGATGTGAATTTAAGAGCACCTTACTATACCATAGAGTTGTTATTGATACTCATGAAAAAAACAGTATTTACAACCTGGATAAATGATTGCTTTGGGTTAAAATTCAGAATATCTCGTTAGAAAAAATGGGTTATTATAATGATACATTATCTAAATTTTTATTCCAGTACGTTCTAAATAACCCTATTCACTAAAAATAACAACGCACTACTAGTTTGTGAGTTGTTAAAACCAAAGAAACCTTTCTTTTGTCGAATCATTATTGCTGTTTATAGGTAACAGTTCAACCGTAATTATTGCATAAAATTGAAAATATTGATAGAAATAAAAACACTAAAGTATAGTACCTTGATTAGTTTAGAACATTATGAAGTTGTTTTGTATCTACCAGATTATTTTTCAATGACGGTCTTCTGTCTTTAGATTTTACCATATAATTTTTTGATGAACTGTTTAAATCTGAGTGATTTTCTATCGTAAAGAACATGGTTCTTTTTGGGCTATACCCTTAAAAGTCTTATGCTGATGAATTCTTCTTCTATCACATACTCGAAGTGGAGTGGAATCAATAAAACTAATTTCTGAACAATTAGCCAATCCAAAAGTCTTCATATAAATGACAAGTGGCACAAAACTATCTCTTTTTTAACTCCACCATTCGATGATAAGAAACCAAATCAGGAAACTCTTTTTGAAGATATTTTGAGACATCACCCAAGTAAAATCCTCTGAATGTTTTATAGCCTGACAAATGGGATAATACTTGAATGGTCATAACCTCTGAAAGAGACATCTTCGAAGATCTAATGCGCTTTTTACCATTAGAGATTAGACTTTTTGCCAAAAAGGAATAAATTCTTTGCAAGAATCATCAATAGAACAGAAAATTTCGGTAATTTTATCTGTAGACAATCTTATTTAGTTGATTGATTTTAAGAATCTTAATTTGCTAAATATTCTGCCTTTTTCTTGTGCAAAAATTAAATTTCTTACGTTGAATTCACGTTATTTACGTTTTAAGTGGAATTCTCTATTCCGTGGATTCATACAAATTGCTGAGTTAGCAAAAAATTCTTATTTGAGAAGGTCAATACCTCAACAAAATAATTGATAACAAAAGCGACTTTGATTGCTATCTTCTTTTACCATCCCATAATCTGAAAGCCATCACCCTTGGTTTAAAACTATAAATGAATCCCACCGACAACTGGTGATGCGAACGCATACTTCGAAAATCAGGATTGAAAAATTTGTAAGTTCCCTGTACATTCAGTCCCCATTGAGGTGAAATCCAAAAATTCATTCCAATTGATGAATTTATTGTGGCAGTATCTTCTGAGTAAGAAATAGTACTGGGAGCTCCAATAAAACTCGACCCAAAGGCAATGTAAGGGATGAGGTTTTCTTCAGATCGGTTAAAATCGTACCGTATAGCCACATCCAAAGAAATATAATTAAAAGCATTCTTATATAATCCATCTACCCGATCTATGGAGCTCAACGTGACACCACCTTCTAAAATCAATCCTTTAAAAAGGTGTCGCATTAGATTTAACCTAGGAAATTGAAAGTTAAAGCGTTCTTTTATCATACTTGCTGCACCTGCATCTCCAAAACTAATTAGTGAGCCACTGACACCGAGCACCCACTTTTGGTCTTTGGTCTGTGATCTGACCATTGTACACATCATTAAAAAAATGACCAAGGGAATGATTCTACTCATCTTTTTATTTAGAGTTATGCCCTACACATAACAAACAATTTCCAAAGTTATTGTATTATATGACAAATTCAAGTTTTTTATACAATATATAATAAAGAAGGAATTACATTTGTTAAAATTTTACGTGTTGAGCGAGCAGACAATTGCTAATCGATACCAGAAGTCTGCAAAGATTCAGCAGATTTCTGCCAAAATAGAACAAGGTCAAAACCATTTTCAAGTCTCGAATCTGGTAGGATCATCATTATCATTTGTGATTTCCGAGACCTTTAAGAAAGTAGAAAAACCATTCGTGGTAATCTTAAATGATAAGGAGGAAGCTGCCTATTATTTGAATGATATAGAGCGGTTATTAGGAAATAAAAAGGTATTGTTCTATCCCGGATCGTACAGACGCCCTTATGAGATTGAAGAAACCGATAATGCCAACATCTTACTGCGTTCAGAAGTGCTAACCCACATAAGCGCAGAAAAGAAACCTGTGGTAATTGTTACCTACCCAGATGCACTTTTTGAAAAGGTAATCACCAAAAGAGCGCTAGAGCAAACCACTTTTAAGGTCTCTGTTGGAGAACATCTTTCCCTAGATTTTATCAATGAAGCATTGTTTGAGTTTGGATTTAATCGAGTAGATTTTGTAACAGAGCCAGGGGATTTTTCGGTCCGTGGTGGTATTATTGATGTTTTCTCCTTTTCCAACGACAACCCTTACCGCATCGAATTTTTTGGTGATGAAGTAGAGAGTATTCGCACCTTCGACATAGAGACACAACTCTCCGAAAAAAAAATCAAAAGGGCAAGTATTATGCCCAATATAGCAGATAAAGTACTGATATCTAAAGATTTATCTGAGGATAGAAACTGTGAAAGTTTCCTAACCTATATCTCCTCCAAGACTGTTGTTTTTGTGAAAGACGAAGAACTACTTTATGAGCGTTTGGACTTCCTTTTTGAGAAAGCAAAAACTGCTTTTTTAACGCTGTCTGAAGCGATAAAACACACGCATCCATCCGAGTTGTTTTGTAATGCTGCTTTTCTAAGAAATGAATTGAGTGCGCTAACGACGATTTCCTTTGGTACTTCATCTTCTACTGATTTGGAGAACATTCAATTCAATAACCAACCACAACCCTCCTTCAACAAACAATTTAATTTACTAATCAACAATCTAGATAAGTACCATAAAAAAGGATTCACCAATTACATTTTCTGTGCAAACGTACAACAAGCAAGGCGATTCCACGATATTTTTGACGATGCAGATAACAAAGTGCACTACCAAACCATTGTCTTTCCCTTATATCAAGGATTTATCGATTTAGATGAGAAAATAACTTGCTACACCGATCATCAGATCTTTGAGCGATACCACAAATTTAGGCTTAAGAATGGCTATGCCAAAAAGCAATCTGTTACTCTTAAAGAGTTAAATCAGCTCAGTATAGGAGATTATGTGACTCACATTGATCACGGTATTGGGAAGTTTGGAGGCTTACAAAAGATTGATGTTGAGGGTAAAAAACAGGAAGCAATCAAGCTACTATATGGAGATCGAGATATCTTGTATGTTAGTATCCATTCCTTACATAAAATTTCCAAGTTCAATGGAAAAGATGGAAAGCCACCAAAAATCTTCAAGCTGGGTTCTGCAGCGTGGAAAAAAATCAAACAGAAAACCAAGAAAAGAGTCAAGGAGGTTGCTTTTGATCTCATTCAGCTATATGCAAAACGAAAAATGCAAAAAGGATTTCAGTATGCACCCGATACCCACATGCAACACGAGTTAGAAGCCAGCTTTTTATTTGAAGATACACCCGATCAATTTTCTGCAACTCAGGACGTAAAAAAAGATATGGAAAGCCAGCAACCTATGGATCGTCTCATTTGCGGTGATGTTGGTTTTGGAAAGACAGAGGTGGCCATCAGAGCTGCGTTTAAAGCGGTAGATAACGGGAAACAGGTGGCTATTTTAGTGCCAACCACCATCTTAGCGTTTCAACATTTCAAGACCTTTTCAAAGCGGTTAAAAGACTTTCCTATTCAAGTGGATTATCTTAACAGGTTTCGCTCGATCAAAGAGCGCAGCAATATAGTGAATGGAGTTAATGACGGAAGTATAGATATTGTTATTGGAACACATCAGCTTACCAATCAAAAAATAGCATTTAAAGATTTGGGACTACTTATTATTGATGAGGAACAGAAATTTGGAGTTGCTGTGAAGGATAAATTAAAAACGTTAAAGGAAAATATAGATACACTCACCTTAACAGCGACTCCCATTCCAAGAACGCTCCAATTTAGCTTGATGGCGGCAAGAGACTTATCGGTAATCAGCACAGCTCCACCCAACCGCCATCCCATAGAAACTCAGGTGATCCGTTTTAGCGAGGAAGTCATTCGCGATGCGATCACCTATGAGATTTCCAGAGGTGGTCAGGTGTTTTTTATTCACAATCGAATTGAAAATATCAAAGAGGTTGCAGGAATGTTACAAAGACTCATCCCAAATGCAAAGATTGGCATCGGGCACGGACAGATGGAAGGGAAAAAACTAGAGGAACTTATGCTCTCCTTTATGAACAACGAATTTGACGTACTGGTCTCTACAACCATTGTAGAAAGTGGTCTAGATATTACCAATGCCAATACTATTTTTATACATAACGCCAATAATTTTGGACTCTCTGATTTGCATCAGATGCGAGGACGGGTAGGGAGGTCTAACAAAAAAGCGTTCTGTTACCTCATCACTCCACCCCATCATATGATGAGTGATAATGCGCGAAAACGCCTTCAGGCTTTAGAGCTGTTCTCTGATCTTGGAAGTGGGCTGAATATTGCCATGAAAGATCTAGAAATAAGAGGCGCAGGAGACTTGTTAGGCGGTGAGCAGAGTGGTTTTATGAATGATATTGGATTTGATACCTATCAAAAAATCTTACAAGAAGCCATTGAAGAACTCAAAGAAAATGAGTTTAAAACACTATACCATACTGAAGATGCACTGCCAAAAGAGTTTGTCAAAGACGTACAGATAGATACTGACTTTGAAATTCTTTTCCCAGATAATTATATCAACGTAATAACAGAACGACTCAATCTATACAGCGAATTATCTTCCATAGAAAATGAAGAGGATCTCAGAGCTTATGAGATGCGATTGACAGATCGATTTGGAGAATTACCAATTCAGGCATTGGATTTATTGGATAGCCTTCGTATAAAATGGATGGCCAAGGCATTTGGATTGGAAAAAATTGTTCTCAAACAAAAACGAATGATTGGCTTTTTTGTCTCAGAGCAACAGAGTGAATTCTACCAGACTGAGGGGTTCTCTCGCATGTTAAGATATGTTCAGCAACACCCAAAAACCTCTGTAATGAAAGAAAAACAAACCAAAGCAGGACTTCGATTGTTTGTGACGTTCATCAGAATTGATTCGGTAAAAACAGCGCTTGAGACACTGAAAAAGATATAGCTCAAATGAAACTCTTATAGAGGGATTGGCCTTGTAAAGGCAAATATCTTAACAAGAGAGAATGGTTAAATACGAGATAGTTAGTGTACATTTAACAAGTGAAAAACAACAACTCACATCACCTTTTAGGATTGCTTACAGCGACCCTATTCATTAGCACTTCGGGTGTTTTAGGTAAATATATTGCCATGCCAACGGAGGTGCTTATTTGGTTTCGTTCTGCCTTTGCCATGGTATTTTTATACGTTTTTTGTAGGGTAAAAAAAATCAGTTTAAAAGTCCATCATGCCAACACCCATCTACCCCTAATTCTTAGCTCTTTATTTATGGCAGGGCATTGGATTACCTATTTTTATGCCCTCAAACTCTCCAATGTCGCCCTTGGAATGTTGTCGCTATATACATTTCCGATGATCACCTCACTCCTTGAACCTATTTTTATGAAAACAACGTTAAACCCCATTCATTTGGTACTAGGAACCGTTGTTCTAACAGGATTATACATCTTAACAGCAGAAGTTCATTTTGAAAGTTCTATGACATGAGGTATTTTATTCGGATTGTTTTCTGCGTTGTGTTATTCAATTCGTATTTTGATCCTTAAACGGCACGTAGCAAATTTTCATGGGAGCATGCTCATGTGCCAACATGCTCTATATCTATAAACACTTCCCTGTCTTTATAATTCGAACGAACAGTAGTAACTCGCCAATTTGCATCTAAATCTAATAATAAATCAAAAAATTGTTCAGTAAATTCTCGCATAATGTATCTTTAAACAAAAATACAATTCCATTATTTTTGCGGTAGAACCCGAAATAGAAGAGGAAGATGAGATCACAGAAGACGAAACAGATATTATTTTAAGAGTTATTGTTGAAAACCCTCCAAGATTTCCTAAAGCCGCTATACCCTCAGGCTATGGAGCCAAGTATGATTTTAACAAGCAGATGCAATCGTTTTTTAAAACACATTTTAACACCCCCCAAGGAATTCTGGGATTAGAAAGGAAAAAGTATCGGATCATTG
>CAXRAW010000100.1:0-13982 GCA_964228785.1 Flavobacteriaceae bacterium | reverse complement strand
ATCTGACTGTTAATCAGAGGGTCCTTGGTTCGAGCCCAAGAGGGGGAGCTCAGAGAAATAAAGGCTTTACAGAAATGTAAGGCCTTTTGTCTTTTTGTTGGGTATAATATAAGCACAACTTTTCCCTGATTTCATATTTTTACAGAATATGAATACCAATCCACTTTTTACTTAGAGGGCGAATTTTTTAATTCTAGAGATTTTAAAACCATTCTCAACTCGTTATAGGAGTATGACGCATCTACCTGTTCTTTTAGCTCTGTTAGACCTTCAAAGCTTGCCTCTTCTATGGCTTTCATCATCTTCTGATATTTTTTTAAAGGGATGAGTTCAAGAATATGGACTTCTCCCGTGGGAATGTAAGTCGATAGATGGACTTCAATAGTACTGACCGTGATCTCTCTTTCTTTGGCGATCTCTTGAACAGATAGCCCTCTTTTAAAAAGTTCAAAAGAAATTTGACGACTCGGCTTTTTATCCTCTTTGCGCTGTTTGTTTTGATGGTCAATTTTATTTTCCACACAATAGTATTCAATGATATCTAAGATTTCCTCTCCGTATTTCCTTACACGTACCTTACCCATTCCTTTTATTCGTTTGAGCTCTTGAGGGGTTCTTGGCAATATCTCACACATTTCATACAATGTTTCTTGTGTGAAAATTTGAAAGTGTGGAATATTTTCAGCCATGGCAATATCGTCTCGCAATGCTCTTAACCTCAGTGCTAAAACGGGATCTCTAGATTTTAGTCGTTTCTTTTTAAGGATTTTTACTTCCTGTAATGCTGCTTTAGCTCTAATCTTTAGATACTCTTGTGCCTTGAATCCATTGTTGAGCTTTTCTAACACAACGATTTTCACAGAAAGCATTTCTGTAAGAGTGTCAAACTGCTTTTCTATGTCTTTTCTTACGGCTTTATTATCAGTAGAAAAGGTGATTTCTTCTAATGGTTTTTTTATAAATTCTTTTGTATGATGGATAAAATAGGCAATTGCTTTTTTAAATCGGTCTTGAATTATGGTGTTATTCTCGGCCAAGACAAGGTCATTTTCGCTAAGCGATGCTAACTGTGTTTTAAATTTAGTTGCCACTTTCATGAGCGGAACGATTCCTTGATCTTTGATGGTTTGCAGCTGATCTATGATGTCTCCTTTTAAAATTGTCCTATTCTTGTAATAGATGTCTATTAATCTAGAGCTAGGGTATAGAAAGGACTGATAATTAAAAATCTCAGCAATTAAATTAAGCTGGTATTCTTTTTCTGAGGAGGCAAGTATCTTTTTATCAGGGGGATTTTCGGCAACCTCCTTTGTAAAAGATGCTACAGTGGTATCGTTGATAATAGCGCTAGGGGTTATGTTGGTTTTTAAGATTATGCCTTCTAGAGTTGTACATCGACTCAGTGCTACATAGGTTTGTCCGTGTGCAAATGAGGCTCCAGCGTCTATAATGGCTTTATCAAAGGTAAGTCCCTGGCTTTTATGAATAGTAATTGCCCAAGCAAGTCGCAACGGGATTTGAGAAAAAGAGCCCACAATTTCTTCTTTAATTTCTTTGGTTTCTTCTTCTATCCCATATTGAATGTTATCCCAAACTTCGTATCCTGTTTCAATTGCATCGTCGTCGCCTGGGCATTGAACAGTAACGAAATCACCATTGAGATGGACGATGGTGCCAATTTTCCCGTTAAAATATCGTTTTTCTGGTGTACTGTCATTTTTTATAAACATTACTTGGGCTCCTACTTTTAGCTCTAATGATTGGTGATTTGGGTAGGAATTCTCTGAAAATTTCCCCCGGATATCTGCGCTATAGAAGTGACTTTTTTTGTCGATTTGCTCTAGCTTTGATTCGTTGATTCGATTTGCTCGATTATTGTGTGTTGTTAATGTGATATAGCCTTCTTGGTCGCCTTTGGAGTTAAAGTCTGGATCGAACCGTTCATTGAGTATTTTAGCAGAGGTTGCTGTTAATTGATCGTTTCTAATTTCATTAAGGATCGCAATAAAGTCTTCATTTTCTTGCCTGTATATGCGTTTTAATTCGATGCTAACCACATGGGCCTGCTGAAAACATGTACTACTGAAAAAGTACATGGTTTTATAATATTGTCTGAGTACACTATATTCTTGCTCCTTTACTATGGGTGCTAGTTGTTGCAGGTCGCCAATCATTAGTACTTGCACTCCTCCAAAGACTTTATTTCTGTCCTTGTATCGTCGCAGTACTTGATCAACTCCGTCCAGTAGGTCTGCACGTACCATGCTTATTTCATCAATAATCACAAGATCTAATGATTTGATAATATCAATTTTTACTTTGCTGAATTTACGTTGTACTGCGTGTTGCGTTTGATGCGGAATAATGGGACCGAATGGCATTTGAAAGAATGAGTGAATCGTAACTCCTTTGGCATTGATTGCGGCAACTCCTGTTGGTGCAACAATCACCATTCTTTTTGAAGACGTTGCTTTTATCTTGTGTAAAAACGTGGTTTTACCTGTACCAGCTTTTCCTGTAACAAAAAGGTTTCTATCGGTTTTATTGATAAATTGATAGGCTAATTCTAGTTCGGTGTTTTTTTGCATGGTAGCTTTTTGAGGCAGGGTAACTAATTATAAAACACAGATTAAAAATACACAAAAATCATATATGCTAGGTGCTTCTGATACTGGCTTATTTGAGGGGCTATTTTATCTGATGAAACTTCGTGAGCTTGCCCCGCGGTAGTTGATTTATGATCTCATTTCTCGCTCTCTTTTGATTGAATCGTAGGCTGCGTGAATATTCTGGAATTTCTCTTGTGCACCTTTTAGGTGTTCTTTGCCTAGTCCTTGAAGTTTATCGGGGTGGTATTTTTTTGCCATTTTCCTGTAGGCTTTTTTCACATCGCTATCTGATGCTGATTTATCAATTTCAAGAATTTTATAGGCATTGTTTATGGCATTGTAAAACATGGCCTTGATTGATTCAAAATCATTCTGACTGATGTATAGGTATCCGGCAATCTTTCTTATTTGCTCTACTTCCTTTGCTGTCACATGCTGATCTGATCTGGCGATCCCAAAGAGAAAATGGAGTAATTGTAGGCGTGAGGAGTGTGGCATATGTTGACGAATCTGCATGCAGACTTGTCGAGTAGAGATTTGCTTTTTCATAATTCCTTTGAACAATAGAAATGCACGATTGGCTCTTTCTTTGCCATACATTCCAACAAACTGGGATCGAACAAAGTTTAATTCTCTTTGATCAACTTTACCATCGGCTTTGATTACGGTGGCTGCTAGAATTAATAGACTGATCTCAAAGTCTCCTGATTGTGTCTGACTTGGTGATGTTCTGTATGTGCGCTTGAAAACTCTTTGTTCTTGTTCAAAATCTTCTTTGGAATATGCATCTATCACTGTTCCAGCAACAAATCCAATAATGGCTCCTATAGGTCCACCAGCTGCAAAGCCTATCCCCGCTCCTAACCATTTTGAAAAATTACTCATTCTGGTGAATTTGTGAGCTTCAAAAGTACATGATTTTTTTCATTTTTTACGGGTTTAAAAGGTGTATTGATCTGCAAATAACCTCACTACAGAGATAGGTTGAGCAGTCTTTTTGAGGGACTAATTTGATATATGGGTTTTATGTTATTTGATGATCTGCTGGAATGGATACGAACTTGGCACTTGTGAATGACCTTCGGTTTGTTATTTGATTGAAAAG
Organism: Flavobacteriaceae bacterium; assembly: GCA_964228785.1. GTDB lineage: Bacteria > Bacteroidota > Bacteroidia > Flavobacteriales > Flavobacteriaceae > Polaribacter. Next base: position 10,268 of record CAXRAW010000100.1, on the reverse strand, counting down.
CTGCTTGTGTGTTGCGTAAGCGATAGCAGCGGCATCCTTTTTTGTCCTTTACAGGCAAAAAAGATATAGCGGATAGCGCGACCCGCAGGGGTACGCCCAGAAATAATTCCCTATGTATTTCCTCGAGTTATGGTATAAATATGGTGTTTTGATTGTGTTATAATGTGTATATTTACATTCTAAATTTTAAAAAATTATGTACCCTGAGGAACTTGTAAAACCTATGCGTGAGGAACTGACTGACAACGGTTTCTCGCCACTATATACGTCTGAAGATGTTGATAATGCCTTGGCAAAAAAAGGCACGACACTGGTAATGGTGAATTCTGTTTGTGGTTGTGCTGCTGGAACGGCAAGACCGGGAACTTTATCGTCTTTAGAGTTTGATAAAAAGCCTGATTATTTAACGACTGTTTTTGCGGGTGTAGATAAGGAATCTACTGCACAGGCAAGAGAGTATATGATTCCTTTTCCGCCATCTTCTCCTGCTGTGGCATTGTTTAAAGACGGGGAGTTGGTTCATATGTTAGAGCGCCATCATATTGAGGGAAGATCTGCTCAAATGATTGCTCAAAACTTGATCGTTGCCTACCAAGAGCATTGTTAGATTTGGATATGTTTTTGTATCGGGGAGACGCGTTTAAAGGAAATCCCCCGGCTTGCTCTTCCTAAAATCCTTTTTTTAGGGAATACCATTTTATAATGATGTAGATAAATAAGATATCATGAATGAGAAGATAGACAAGGCAATTAAATATTACACCGTAAAGAGTGAGGAAATTCTAAATTATATCAATTCTAACCATAATCTCACTGCTGAGGAGATTATTCAGAGTGCTGAGGAGTTGTCTATCTTAGAGTACAAGTTGACGGCTTTGGAAGTTGCGAAAGAGAATTAAAAGCGTGTTTTCTTTGTGGTGATATTGGTATGACTCACGTTATTTGAGCGTGTTTGAATGGTGTAATGTGAGAGATTATGCTTATTTGACTCCATCCCACTCGTGATAAAATTGAGTCAAAAAACTCTCCATGTAGGCATGGCGTTCTTGAGCAATGAGCCTTCCTGTTTTGGTATTCATCAAATCTTTTAACAACAATAGTTTTTCATAGAAATGATTGATTGATGGTGCGGTTGACTTTATATACTCTTCTTTATTCATGTTTAGGTTTGGTGGGATGGATGGATCGTACAAAGCACGGTTTTTAAATCCTCCATAGTTAAAACATCGAGCAATTCCAATAGCACCAATTGCATCTAACCGGTCTGCATCTTGAACTACCGATAGTTCGGCAGATGTGAATTGTTGCTTCTTTCCTAAACTTGACTTGAATGATATTTCTTTAATGATGTTTTCTATATGAACAATCACCTCTTTACTCACCCGTTCCTCTTCTAAAAATGACCTCGCCTTTTTGGGACCTGTGGACTCATCTCCATGATGAAACTTGGCATCTGCGATATCGTGAAGCAGCGCTCCCAAACTTACTACAAAAAGGTTTACATCTTCACCTTTTGCAATCAGATGGGCATTTTTAAATACTCTCTGGGTGTGGAGCCAGTCATGTCCACCCTCGGCGTCTTTAAGGGTGTCTTTTACAAATTGTATGGTACTATGTATGATTTGCTCTTGATTCACTGTTGCGTTTGCTCGAACCTCTATTAAAATCTGCCTTTAAACCTTAGGCAATATCTATTAGGGGAACTGTTGAAATATTACTCAACACAATCTTGCACTAGTCGAGTATATCTTTTTTCGGTAATGCTCTAAAGATCAAATTTAATTCCTTGTGCTAAGGGGAGATCAGCAGTATAATTAATGGTATTTGTCTGACGCCTCATATATATTTTCCAGGCATCGGAACCCGATTCTCGTCCACCTCCTGTTTCTTTTTCACCACCAAATGCTCCGCCGATTTCAGCACCAGAAGTTCCAATGTTTACATTGGCTATTCCACAATCAGAACCTGCATGGGATAAAAAGCATTCTGCTTCACGAAGGTTATTGGTCATAATGGCAGAAGATAATCCTTGGGCAACTCCATTTTGTAGTTCTATGGCGCTTTCTACATTTCCATTATATTTTAAAAGGTACAAGATGGGAGCAAATGTCTCGTGTTGGACGATTTCAAAGTAATTACCAGCTTCTGCAATTGCAGGTTTTACATAGCAGCCACTTTCATATCCTTCGCCATTTAAAACACCTCCTTGTACAACGATATTACCCCCTTCGGACACTACTTTTTCTAATGCATTTGTGTACATATCTACTGCATCTGTATCGATTAAGGGTCCTACATGATTGTTTTCGTCCAGTGGATTTCCAATTCTCAATTGACCATAGGCAGCTATTAGCGCATTTTTTACTTGATCGTAAATAGACTCATGAATGATTAGTCTTCTTGTGGAGGTACAACGCTGACCTGCGGTACCTACGGCACCGAATACTGCACCGATAACTGTCATCTTGATATCAGCATCTGGTGTTACTATAATGGCATTATTCCCTCCTAATTCCAACAAGGATTTCCCTAGGCGTTCTCCTACTGTTCTAGCAACAATTTTCCCCATTCGGGTGGATCCTGTTGCTGAGACTAAGGGAATTCGTTTGTCTGTTGTTATAAATTCACCTACGTGATAATCTCCTTGCACTAGGCAGGAGATCCCTTCGGGTAGGTTATTTTCTTTTAACACTTGCGCAATGATATTTTGACAAGCAACACCGCACAAAGGTGTTTTTTCACTAGGTTTCCATATGCACACATCTCCACAAATCCATGCTAGCGAAGTATTCCAGGCCCAGACTGCCACAGGAAAATTAAACGCGGAGATAATTCCTACAACTCCTAGTGGATGGTATTGTTCATACATTCTATGCCCCGGCCGTTCTGAATGCATTGTTAATCCGTGTAACTGACGAGATAATCCCACAGCAAAATCACAAATATCTATCATCTCTTGAACTTCTCCCAGACCTTCTTGGTAACTTTTTCCCATTTCATAGGATACTAACTTTCCAAGGGGCTCTTTTAATTCACGAAGTTTTTCTCCAAACTGACGAACAATTTCTCCACGCTGCGGAGCAGGCATGGTTCTCCAAGTTTTGAACGCAGCAGTTGTTGTTGTCATCACCATCTCATAATCCTTATTGGTCGTTGTCTTTACGCTTCCAATTCGTTTACCATCTACTGGAGAATAGCTCTCGATTAGTGGCCCACCTGAAAACCACTGAGAGCCTGTTGAGGTTCCATCGTTGATATCTTTTACACTTAATTTTTTTAATGCTTCTTGAATTCCGAAATCTGTCATTTTGGTTTTTTTTCGTGATTGGTGTTAAAATTATCTTAATATCAATCAGGTATATTTTGATTTGTGAGGCATAAAAGTACAAATAACTTTCGTAAATGATACGTGATCCCTAGACAGAATTCTGTTGGTGTAGCACCCTCTAAAATTGGTAGGTTATTCCTGAATAAACACCTATAAAATAGGGTTGATACCCGTTACTATTCCTAGAAAAAGTATTTAAATGAACTTTCACCATTGGGTTGACATTTAAAAATAAATTTGAAGAAATTCGATAGTCAAGATCTAAGCCAACATTTCCACTAAAATTGACAGAATTGAGGTTGTTAGCAGCACCAATATCTACTCTTCTCGGTGCATCAGAGAGCAAAATAATCTCATTTTTTTGAAGAAATAGAGAGCTAAAACCACCAATCAGATGTGAACGGATTTTTTTTGAATTAGCGATTCTATATTTGGCCTCAATAGGAATTTCTATATAGTGCATCGCTTGATTTAATTCAGCATCTAAATCTACGATGCTATATATCTCTGATGCATAGTTTACAAGATCTGTTCGCTCTGAAAACGAATAGTTAACACCAGATCTTAAGCTAACAGAGGATGGAGTATTGGTGGTGCTAAACTGATTTAATAGCACGACATTTTCTGTGTTAAAACACCCGACTGTAAGATTAACCTATTACTTACCTTGTAAGAAACAGAAATTCCGAAGTTCACTGCTGTATTCCCAAAAGTATTGTTGTTTCTGATAGCCACATCAGTAGGTGAATTAGAGGTATTTGCCATTGTTGAAAAGGCTATCAATGGACGTACAGACCATTTTTTATCTTTATTGTTCATATCAAGAGACTTGTCATCTTGATGAGGGTTTAATTCCTTTTTTTGCTGATTTGTATATTGATTTTTAAGTGAATCTTTAATCGTACTCAAGTTAGTGATTGTGGCTGACGGTATTTTCTTTTTTTTCACTTCAGATACCTCATTGGTTTTTACAAGTTGCCCAACTTCTCTAGAAATAGAGGGTCTGTTGTCTTTTTTTTGCTTGTTGTTTTCGATGGCTGTATGGGCAGTCCTACTTTTTAAGATTTTCTCACTACCTGTATGATCATTTCTTTTTTTGTGTTGAATCTTCCCCTTTTCCTGCTCTCCTGTAACTAATATCTCACCTTTCTCTGTGGGGCTAGTTTTTTGGAAAAAATCTTTGGGAGTTTCCTGTTGAGGGTTTTTTTGGGACTTGTTGTAATGATAGGATCCACAACAACCTCATTGGTCTTATTTTTCTGAGTATACAAGATAAATAACCCTACAGTGAGAATGGAAGCTCCTGACGATATCCACCAAAAGGAGAAGAACCTCTTATTTTTACGTTGCAAACAGCTTTCGATCTGATACCAAAGTTCAGGGTTAGGCTGTTGCTCAAAATGTTGGAATTTTTCCTGAAATAAATGATCTATATTTTTTTTATCTGACATGGGATGCCTTCCGATTTTTTATTTGATATTCTGTTATTTTTTGCTTTAAAATCAATCTTGCACGCGATAAATTTGATTTTGAAGTCCCTTCAGAAATCTGGAGCATTTTTCCAATTTTTTTATGTGAAAAACAATCTAATACGTATAGATTAAATACCAGTCGATATTGATTTGGTAGCTGTTGAATAAACCCTAATAAGACTCTATCCCTATTTCTTGATCATTTTCTACATAAACTATTTCATTTTCTAACTCTCCTTGCCTTAAGACCCTAAGTTGACTCATTTGTCTGTGTTTTTGCAATGCCACATTAATCGTTATTCTTTTAACCCAACCTTCGAATGAGCCTTTATGATCGTATTGTTTGATCTTTTTAAAGATCAAAAGGAAGCTGTCTTGTAAAACATCCTCAGCATCTTCCCTATTTTGACTATATTTTAAACATAACGCAAAGAGCTTTGCAGCAAAAAGCTGGTATATTTTTGCTTGTGCAGAAGCATTGTCCTAACAACAATTGTTTATGAGTTCTTTGAGACGAATATGACTTACAATTTCCATCAAAGTTAATAGTTTAGAAAAACACTATTCTCAACACAAAAACCCAAATAGGCAATGTTATGTGGAACAGGGATACTACATCTCTCTCGTTGTCACAAATATTTTCTGTCTCTCCACGCAGTTATTCCAATGATTCTTACAATAGTTGAGAGTATCTTTTAAACTTTAACATTTATAAGTTTACCTCTCAAAAATATACTCTTTTATGATAGCTATTTACTTTTAGAATGCTTTTTCAGTCAGACATCTCATACTGCTGATATCCTGAGCAATCATACGTCTTTCGGCAGAGTAAATTAAAAGTCAAGGTTTCATTCTTTTGACAAGAACACTTTTTCATTTTCAATTGAACTTATCACACTATACCATATATAGCGCTATATGAAGAAACCTTGACATTCTTTCAATTGCCTGTAATCCACAAATTTTAAGAGTGGATTACTGCTTTGAGTTCTTCTCAAAACAGTAATAACGATGAATACAACAATTGATCTTTTTCATAACCTACTAACTACTCTCACTTGCTAGATGTATAAAGGTTGTAAAGGTTGCGTCAAATATGTACTATTTTTGTAAAATGATACGACTCACATACAGGTGATGGTCAGATAAAGGTGAATACCTAACAATAGGAAGTGATAAGATACTCAAGAATCAAAATAAATTTAAGCACTTGAAGAACAAGGTTTTTAATATCAAAACAGCATTAGAATTTAAGGATTTAACCTTACAGGTTTTTGAGTATCAGTTTAAACATAACAACGTATATCGTTCTTTTTGCGACTTGTTGAATGTTCACCCAAGTGATGTTGAAAATTTGGAAGAAATTCCATTTCTACCCATAGAGTTTTTCAAATCACATAAGGTACTATCTTCAGTGAAAGAAGTACAAAAAATATTTTCAAGCTCGGGTACAACTGGTAAAAAAACCAGTAGACATCTGGTTACTGATCTTGGTTGGTATCAGCAAAGCTATTATGAAGGGTTTAAGCATTTTTACGGAAATATAGAGCAATATACCGTTTTAGCATTACTTCCCGGGTACTTGGAAAGGGATGACTCCTCACTTGTTTATATGGTTCATGATTTGATCAATAAATCAAAAAAAACTAGCAGTAGATTTTACTTAAATAATCTTGATGAGCTAACTAGGACAATAACTCAATTAGATCAGAGAGGGGAAAAAGTCTTGTTAATTGGTGTTTCATTCGCATTATTAGATTTGATAGAAAAGGAACAGTTTCACCTACAGAATACAATTATTATGGAAACTGGGGGAATGAAGGGAAGAAGAAGGGAAATAACACGCATGGAGTTACATCAAATTCTTAAAGAAGGGTTTGGAGTTTCTAGAATTCACTCTGAGTATGGAATGACGGAACTTTTAAGCCAAGGGTATTCGAAAGGAGATGGAGTATTCGAATGTCCACCTTGGATGAAAGTCTTGATTCGAGATGTAGAGGATCCGCTTACGGTGCTGAAGAATCAAAAAACAGGTGGTATCAATATCATTGACCTAGCAAATTATCACTCTTGTGCTTTTATTGCTACTCAGGATTTAGGCAGAAATTTCTCCAATGGCAGATTTGAAGTCCTGGGAAGGTTTGATCATTCTGATATTCGCGGGTGTAATTTGATGGTTATTTAGCCATTTCTATAACTATTTTACTGAATACCAATGGCGATTATACCAGATGATGCGTTTTTCATTAGTTCTGCTATAAAGGGATATTACAACGCGATAGAAAAGAACATATCTGTGTTTGTATAGTTCATTACTAGCGTCGATTTTATACATATCTTCATTGAAAAGGTTGATTTGATATGGAAGTGAAGTCTTACTCTGCTCCTTTTAATATATTAGTACACTGTACTTTATTACAGGGGCAATTTTTCAAAGATTTGAACCTTTTTAAATAAAAAAAAGTACTTTCGTTTTATGTCTGCATCACTCGAAATTCAGATCAAAAGTTTACCAAGTACACCTGGTGTCTATCAATATTATGATCGTGAGAAAAACATTTTGTATGTGGGTAAGGCAAAGAACCTGAAAAAACGTGTAGCTTCATATTTTACAAAGAATCATGAAAATGCAAAAACACGAATTCTTGTAAAAAAGATTGCCAGTATTAAGCATATTGTGGTTACCTCAGAAACTGACGCACTGTTATTAGAAAATAACCTCATCAAAAAATACCAACCTCGGTATAATATCATGCTCAAAGATGATAAAACATATCCTTGGATTTGTATCAAAAAAGAGCGTTTTCCAAGGATCTTTATGACTAGAAAAGTCCTTAAAAACGGATCGGAGTATTATGGCCCATATACGAATGTTAGAACGATACATGCACTTTTTTATCTTATAGATGAAATCTACTCTGTACGAACTTACAAGTATGATATTGGAAAGACAAAAAGTAATTACTCAAATTATTTAGGGTCACTTGAACATCAGATTAAAAGTAAAAAGAAATGGTCAAGAGGTGTTCAGACAGAAGAAGAATATATGTCGGACGTTCAAGATGTTCGAAATATCATTAAAGGAAATTTCAAGGAGAGTCTTAAAAAACTGAGTGATCTCATGAATTTCTTTGCTCAAGAAATGCGATTTGAGGAGGCACAAGAGGTGAAAGAAAAAATAGAGTCTTTAAAAAACTATCAATCAAAATCAACCATCATCAATCCGTCTATTAGTAATGTGGACGTATTTTCAATTATTTCTGATGAAAGTTACGGGTATGTCAACTTTTTTAAGGTTGTTAATGGAGCAATTATTCAATCACACACGTCAGAGATCAAGAAAAAATTAGACGAAACCGACAAGGAGATGCTGGAATTGGCCATTGTAGAGCTTCGGCGACGATTTAATTCAGTTTCTAAAGAAATTTATGTCCCTTTTAAGGTTGATTTAGGTGATGATATCACTGTAACAGTTCCAAAACTAGGGGATAAAAAACGCATTGTAAATCTCTCCGAGCGCAATGCAAAATACTACCGGCAAGAACAATTCAAGCAGATTAGAATGATAGATCCAGATCATCATGTAAAAAGGATCATGGCTCAAATGCAAAAAGACCTACGACTATCAAAAGAACCCCGTCACATCGAATGTTTTGATAATTCGAACATTCAAGGAACAAATCCTGTAGCAGCTTGTGTCGTTTTTAAAAATGGGAAACCTAGCAAAAAAGAATATAGACACTATAATATTAAAACTGTAGTAGGCCCCGACGATTTTGCTTCTATGGAAGAAGTTGTATACAGGAGATACAAACGATTGCTAGATGAAGATGAACCCCTTCCTCAATTAATAGTCATAGATGGAGGAAAGGGGCAGTTATCGTCAGCCTTAAAAAGTCTTGATGCTCTTCAACTCAGAGGAAAGATTGCCATTATAGGGATTGCAAAGCGATTGGAAGAAATTTATTACCCAGGAGACTCTATCCCCTTGTATTTGAATAAAAAATCGGCAACCCTAAAAATTATTCAGTATTTACGCAATGAAGCACACCGATTTGGGATTACTTTCCACCGAAATAAACGCAGTAAAGGTGCACTTCAGTCTGAACTAGAACAAATTCCCAGTGTAGGGAAACAAACCATTATTACTTTGCTACGCAAGTTTAAAACGATAAAGCGTATAAAAAGTGCTACTTTTAAAGAGTTAAAAGATCTCATTGGTCAGTCTAGAGCACAAAAAATTTATCAGCATTACAATCCAGAGAACTCATGAGGCGATCTTTGATTCTTATCCTACTCTGTCCCTTATGGGTTTTTGCACAGGAAAAGCAACCCAAGATTGGACTTGTGCTAAGTGGAGGGGGTGCCAAAGGACCAGCCCATATTGGAATTCTTAAAGAGATTGACAGGGCAGGGTTACAAATTAACTACATTGGGGGTACAAGTATAGGTGCCATTATAGGAGGATTTTATGCCGCAGGATATTCTAGAAAACAAATTGAAACCCTAGTCGATTCACTCCATATCACAGATCTTTTACAGGATATTCTCCCTAGGAACACGCTCCCTTATTTTGAGAAAGTATATGGTGAGAAACATGCAATCTCATTACCAGTCACTAAGAAAGGAATTGGGCTGCCTAGAGCTGTTTCTAAAGGTCAGAGGTTGTTAAATTTATTTAACTACAGTCTCACCCCTGTAGATTCTATTGATGATTTTAAAAGATTACCCATTCCATTTTTTTGTGTCGCAACAGATGCGGAGACAGGAAAAATGATCTTATTGGAAAAAGGTTCATTACCCATGGCTCTCCGTGCAAGTGGTTCCTTCCCTACATTACTAAATCCCGTTGAGATTGACAATCAACTATTGTTAGATGGAGGCATTGCCAATAATTTCCCAATAGAGATTATGAGAGAGAAAGACGTAGATGTCATTATTGGAGTGAATGTACAAAGTGACTTGAATAAACGAGATAAACTTCATTCTGTGATTGCAATACTGAATCAGATTATAAGCTACAACATCTACGAGCAAAGCAAGAAAGGACTTGAAGACTGTGACGTCTACATCAAACCTGACATTTCAAATTTTACACTTGTTGATTTTGATAAGAGTAGAGGGATCATCAAACAAGGAGACATCGCAGGTAAAAAATATAGAAGTGTGATTGATAGCCTAGCAAGACTTCAAACTCAAACAAAGGAAAGAACCAAGTTAATACTGAACAACAAAACATTTACTGTTACACAAATTCGTGTGTTTGGGACAGAAAATTACACCTCAGCATTTGTCAGAGGAAAGTTAAAGATTCGTGTAGGTGATCTAATTTCTCGCTTAGAATTAGACGAACGGATCAATTTTCTTTCTCCTGACTTGTCCGCTAGTTATTGAGTTCAAAAAGGTAGTTTTGATAATCAGCTAGTTAAGTTCAAAAATTTGTAATTTGACCGCACTAATAGGGTCAA
>CAXRAW010000099.1:0-9171 GCA_964228785.1 Flavobacteriaceae bacterium | reverse complement strand
TTGGTTAGAGAAATATGTAAAGCAGAAGATGTTCACATTAGGAATATCAGTTAATTGACCAGAAAAAGGAAAAGAAACTGTTAGTGTCATAATATCATTAAAAAGACTTTCTGATTTTTGAGGGTAAACAACAGATTTATTTTTGTTAATCCAATACTCATAAATTGCCATTTTGTCTTTTATTGCCCCAAGAGCCCACTTGACTTGTCGTCTAGCCATTTTGATATTATATTATCTGATTCTTCTTGACTATAAATATTTCCATTTTCAGCATCTTCAATACCTTGAGACACATGCGCTCGTTCATCATCTGTGAACTTACAAACTTCATCAGTTTCTGTTTCAGAAGAAATCAAATTTAAAATACTGCTAAGAATTTTAGGGTTGTCAATGGTATTGACTCTGCTAATTATTTTTTCTTTTATTCCTATACGTCTAAGTTAATTAAAATTTGTAAAATAATTTTGGTAATAATGATTTTCCTAGTTATAGTACACTTACTTCTTTTTGAAAAGTAACTTTATATGAGGAAATATGTAGAGCAAATTCTTTTTAAGAATCTTTGTGTTTTAGATACTTTTGGTATGCTTTTTCATTTTCAGCAAGCCTAGGCTGAACGTCATTCTCGAACACCTCTTGAGCTTTGGCGAGGTGTTCTTTATTAGAAATAGCAGTAGAAAATGATTGTTTTGTATCCATCGTTGTAAAGGTACTATTTTAACCCTTTGTGCATTTTAAATAATGCTAATTTTAATATTGTTGATATCTCTATCAAAGATAAACTTGTTAATATATTTCACTACCGTTAATGCTGTTATTTTCGATAATATTCTGGTTTTAAATCCCTCAAAGGACTTAGCATAGCTTCTTCTCTATCATAAACTGATCGCAGAGTTGAGAGAACAACGTCTCGATGCGCTTACGGGACTTTCTAAAGAAGGGCAATCTTGTCAATCTGAATATCCTTTCAGATGTCAAAAAAATGAGTTTATGGTCATAAACGCTGGCTGCCGCGTAAGCGATAGCAGCGGCATCCTTTTTTGTCCTGTGTAGGCAAAAAAGATATAGCGAATAGCGCGACCCGTAGGGATACGCCCATAGATTGCAAAGAAGCATAACAGCTCATCCGTAAAAAATGACAGTTCGGTGATTTACAATTTTTAAAACTGCAACGACGCTGCATCTTTGTACTGTATTTCACACTGAATGAATTTCAGAATTTTTTAAAAAACAATAAAAATTTTAATAGATGAAGATTATTTTAATTATCGTAAAAGTGGCACTGCTCATTACCGTGAATTTGTTGTCTGAGCAACAAAAGACCATCACCGCCACAGTAGTGAACATTAGCAACAACGAAGGAAAGGTTTCTTTTGCATTGTACAATAAAGAGACATTTATGAAAACTCCGCTACAGGCAAAAAATGCCAAGATAGTAGATGGTACAAGTACTGCAGTATTTGAAAACCTTGAGTCGGGAGCATATGCAATTCTTTGTTTTCACGACAGGAATAACAATGATAAAATGGATTTTAAGGACAATGGAATGCCCATGGAGGATTATGGAGTCTCTAACAATGTGATGAGCTTTGCTCTACCATCCTACCAAGACGCAAAATTTGATCTTGGTGACAAAGATCTATCGCTTGAAATAAAATTCTAAGAAAATAAGAAGTTAAAGAAGTTTGGTTACATTTATGATCAAATAAGTCAAGTCAGTTCCAGATGGATGTAAAAAAAGAAGTATTTACCGTTAAAAATCTCAAGAAGGGGATGGTCCTATGTACCAAAATGACCCTGATTTTTACATTGATATTTGGCGTACTGCTGAATGAGTTTACTCTTGAAAATCTATGGAAATCCTTCTTGATCTCTGGAATGTTCTCTTTTGGGATGGGCTTAGGAAATGGATTTATTAACAGCTACCTAAGCTCTAAATGGGACTGGGTTACCCAGACCAACAAGCGAGTAACAGTAGGAATTATAGCTACTCTGTTATATACGATTCCTCTTGTTCTTACGGTAGATTATATCACCTTTGTTATCATATATGGTGACGATCCTAGGAACTTTTTTAGTGGTAACATGATGTTGGCTCATCTATTCTACATCATTTTATCGCTTGGAATTTCGACCTTTTTGCATGCCAAAGATTTTATGCTTAATTGGAAAGCAGCAATCACTCAGGAAACTACCAGACAAGAAATTGTAGCAAAGACAGAAACTGCAAAGTTTGAATCATTAAAAAGTCAGATAGACCCTCATTTTCTCTTTAACAGTCTTAATGTTCTTACTTCTTTAATTAGTGAAAATCCCTACCAGGCAGAAAAGTTTACCACAAAACTTTCCAAGGTCTATAGGTATGTGCTAGAACAGAGGAATAAGGATCTGATTCCCCTATTAGAAGAACTGCAATTTGCCAAAACCTATATGGAACTGTTGGCAATGCGCTTTGAAGATGCTGTTCATTTTGAAATTCCGACTGCTGTAAGTAACCCGGAGTTAAAGATTGTGCCACTCTCATTGCAGTTGTTACTAGAGAATGCAGTAAAACACAATGTTGTATCATCTACCAGACCACTTTCAATAAAAATTTACGAAAAAGACGGTGGTTTAATCATCGAAAACAACATCAACCCTAAAGAAGCGATAGGAAAAAGTACAAAAGTAGGATTGAGAAACATTGCAGATCGCTACGGATTGATCACACAAAGAAATGTAATCATCGAAAACAATAATAAAACATTTAAGGTGAGCTTGCCGCTCCTAATACATACAAATAATACTATGTATCACAAAGATTTAGAAAATAGTAAATATGTACGCGCTGTAGAACGCGTAGAGAAATTAAAGGAGTTTTACCAGAATCTGGCCTCCTATATGATTATCATCCCATTTTTGGTGTTTATCAATCTCTATTTTACACCAAACTACTATTGGTTTTGGTTTCCAGCTATAGGGTGGGGAATTGGAGTTCTCTTCCATTGGCTAGAAGCGAACAACTACACCGTATTCCTAGGGAAGAATTGGGAAGAGAGAAAAATTAAAGAACTCATGGAAGAAGATCAAAAACGTAAATTTTAAAAGATGCAGATCAATTACACACAAGAAGAAAGATATTTAAAAGCACAGAAGCGCATCAAAGAAATCAAAGGATTTTACACTCATATGATTGTTACGGTGATGATTATTCCCTTCCTAATCTTCATCAACCTCCAATTTTCGCCATTCTTTCACTGGTTTTGGTTCCCTTTATTTGGGCTAGGCTTTAGTCTTGTGATTCACTGGCTGACAGTTTTTGGATTCAAAACCATTGGATTGGGTCCCGATTGGGAGGAGAGAAAAATCAAAGAAATGATAGATAATGATCAAAAAAATAAACGATAATACCCCAGAGATGATCCCTACAAACGAAGAAAAATTCATTAGAGCCCAAAAGAGAGTCAAAGATATTGTTGGTTTTTACACACATGTGGCTGTAAGCCCGTTTATAATTCCGTTGATCATCTTTATCAACCTTAGAACCTACCCACAATTTCACTGGTATTGGCTTTTTATTGCCCTGTGGATGCTGGGAATTCTTACACATTGGTTGACGACTTTTAAGTTGGCAAAAACCCATTTTATCAAAGACTGGAAACAGAAGAAAATTAAAGAAATTATGGGAGATCAATATCCTGAAAATTATTTAAAATCGGATACCAGTTATTTACAAGAGTTAGCATTTATAAGAGCCAGAAGGAGAATCAAGGAAATTAAAGGATTCTACATACACCTGGTAATTACCTTGTTTTCGATACTACTGGTTATCTGGGTAAATATCACATTTGTAGCAGAATTTCAGTTCTTTTGGTTTGCTGCAGGAGGTATGCTTTTTGCCATTTTTATGCATTGGCTAGGCCTTTTTGGATTTGCATATCTGGGACTCGGACAAGATTGGGAGCAGCGCAAAATCAAACAATTCATAGAACATGAAGAATTTTAAAAACCAATAGATTCAAATCTTACCGAAGGACTCGAAAACTAAAGAACGCCTTCACAAAAAGAAACTAGTAAAGTACCAAACAGTAGAAATATCAATTTAAACAGATGAATCAAGATGATCAAAAGGAACAGCAATATATAAGAGCCAAAAAGAAGGTGAAACAGATAAAGGGATTTTATTCTCATCTATCCGTTTACATTGTTATCAATATATGCATTAGTGGAATCATTATCTATGGTCTGTCGTACGAAGAGGACTATAGTTTTATATCAGCAATCGGTCATTTTGGGGTGTATTCCACGTGGTTATTTTGGGGGATTGGCCTTTTCTTTCATTGGCTTGGAGTCTTCGGATTTAGGAACTTTTTAGGAAAAGACTGGGAAGATCGTAAAATACAAGAGCTTATGGACAACGATAAGAGACCACAGTAAAGACCCATAGAACAACTAAGGAGCATACTCCTTTTTTTAGAGATTTCAATAAATAAATACTATTCTTATGGACAACAAAGAAATAAACAGACAGTATATCCGCGCCAAAAAAAGAGTCAAAAAATTAAAATCGTACTATTCACATTTGGTAGTTTATACAATCGTTAATACATGCATTAGTGTTTTGAAAATAACCCACGACATCAAAGGTGGAGATCCCATTCAAGAAGCCCTTTTTGATGGTGATAATTACAGTTTGTGGCTTTGGTGGGGAATAGGGATTGTTTTCCATACCTATCAGATGTTTGGTTCCAGATTACTCTTTTTAAACAAGGACTGGGAAGACCGTAAAATCAAAGAATATATGAACGAAAAGTAATTTTTAATAAGCCCAAAACCATAAAACATCCAACAAAACTAAAAATAGCAATACATTGAATGTCATTATCATAGAAGACGAAAAACCAGCAGCCAGAAGGTTGTCACGCTTGCTAGAAAAGCAGAAAATTGAAGTAACAACCATGCTGCATTCAGTAGAAGAATCTCTCAATTGGTTTCAAAACAATCCACATCCCAATCTCATCTTTCTAGACATACAATTGTCAGACGGACTGTCCTTTGAGATATTTGAAGAAATTCCAGTAAAAAGTGCCATTATTTTCACAACAGCCTACGATGAGTACGCTCTCAAAGCATTTAAATTCAATAGCATAGACTACCTGTTAAAACCCATAGACGAAGACGAGCTAGAAGCAGCATTAAAGCAATACAACAATCAGCAATCTCAAACCACCAATTTTCAGATGCATATAGACGATATCCGTCGTATGCTCATCAATCCAATCGATCGCAAGTACAAAAAGCGATTTACCATCAAGATAGGGCAACATATCAAGATTATTCATGTCGATCAAATAGAGTGCTTTTACAGTGAAAATAAATCGACCTACATTCATACCAACAACAAAAGAAATTACCTCATCGATCACTCACTAGAACACTGGTCAGATCAGTTACACCCAGAATTTTTCTTTAGAGTCAACCGCACCTTTATCGTTCACATCAATGCCATCAAAGACATTATAAGCTACACCAACAGTAGGTTACGCCTCATATTACACATCTTTAATAGTGCCGAAATTATCGTAAGCAGAGAACGTGTAAAAGATTTTAAACAATGGATAGATCGGTAACGAGCTTAGGGCAAAATAATACGCTTTTCACTTTGGGCGTTCCCTGCGGGTCGGGCTATCCGCTATATTTTTTTTGCCTGTTCAGGACAAAAAAGGATGTCGCTGCTATCCCTAACGCAGCATTCAGAAACCTATTTTAAATAGAACAAAAATGATAACCATAGCAATTTTATAGTATTGTACCATTAAGAAGGCAAGAAAGGGTGCACGACAAATTTCCGTAAATAGATATTTTTATGATTTTTCAGTTTCGCCAAACAACTGATTTTGTTGAGTTTTTGACTTCCAAAAAATCAGAGTTATTAACGAAAACAGAAATTTGTCGTGCACCCGCAAGAAAATAACTACATTCACGTTATCTAAACAGATCCACCAAACAACAAAGATGAAATATCAGCAATTCATTTCACATCACTCGCTAAGAATTAGGATTAGACGACTCACAATAATTACCGTAGCTACAATGCTACTCACGTTAACCAGCTGTGAAGACCACAAAAAATTTCAAATAAAGAAAGGGCAAGTAGGCTATATTACGAAGAAGACAACCATTCACGACCTTAATGAAATTTTTAAAAACGATTCCATTGTTGTCCATTTAAGCGAAGGAGCCCTAGGAAATAACTATTTTCAAGACGATGATGAATACATGATCTACGAAAAAGGAGGAAAGCACCTTTTAACCGTCATTCCCAAAGAGCAACTCGACTCCAGCTCAACCATCAAAAGTGTACAAATTCTCGACAGAAGATTCAAAACAACATCGGGTATTAACATAGGATCTAACTTTTTAGAAGTCAATGCCAACAATACCATCAGCAAAGTAGAATCTACATTTTCGTCAGCAACCCTATTTATTGATGACCTAAACGCCACCATTTCCATCAACAAAGAAGAGCTGGGTCTCAGATCCTTTAGCAATCAACAAGTTTCAAAAGAGCAAATTCCAGATCTAGCCAGAATAAACTCGTTTATTCTCTGGTTTTACTAAATCACCTCTATTGGCAAAAAACAAGTACCACATACAAAAAACACCTTTCGTTGTTCCTACCAACGACGGGAAATTAATCCAAGAGCACTTTGGAAACGCTACAGATGGAAACTCCCATATAAGCATCGCTCACATGATAGTATCTCCGGGTTGGAGCGAACCATTTCAAACTCCAGAATTTGATGAATACACCTTCATCATTAAAGGCAAAAAACGGTTTACTATAGAAGGAGATATTGTAGATGTAGAAGCAGGGCAATCAATTAGAATAGAGAAATACACCCGTGTTCAATACTCCAACCCTTTCAATACAGTATGTGAATACCTTGCCATTTGTCTCCCAGCATTTTCAACAGACTTAACTCATAGAGAGAGCAGGTCTAGAATCAAATAATAGGGTTACCCATTTAAGTCGCATAGACTCTTTGATAATTTTGTCAGAAGCTCTATGAATGTTGAGTTAAGGCTTAAAATGATCGAATTTTTGAAAGCTAAATTTATCACTCATTATCACTTTTTTGAGAACTAAGTGGGTAACCCAATCAAATAATTTTTGGAAACTATATTGTCGAACCTCAATACACTACACACGTACTTCTCAATTTAAAATCATGCCAGCTTTATTCATTTACACAACAAGTAGCATCATCGCATCTGCAATACTTCCTGTTGTATAAATGCGTAGAAAGTAAGCTCAGTGCAGGGATATAAACAACCCACTCACCCCAATGAAATAATTCCACTTTTTCGTTGATGATCGCTATAGTCAAGAGCATCCAACTCACCCATAAGACGTATTTAATCACTTTTTTTGATGAGTTGTTGCTTGACCAATACACCGCAAAAAACGAAATGAATAAAAAAATATAATCCAGACTTTTCCACCACAACGGAGCAGTTTCTGCCTGAACAGAAATAGGCTGAATCATAAAAAGTAAAGGCGTTGCAAAACAGTGCAACATACACAAGCCACTAGCAAAAGTGCCCAGCAAATCAGACTTAACAACCATTTTATACAACATAATTATCCATTTAAACCAGAGTTGTTCAATATCATGCAAATATAGAGAACATTTTTTGCTAATGCAATTCAGTTGCATTAAATTTGTTGGCATGGGAATCGTAAGAAAAACAAAGTCCTTAACACGTGTACTGGATATATTCCAGAAAAGCGATGCTGCCATCTCTGTTGTTCAACTGATAGATAATACGAAACAGCACATGAACAAAACCACGGTTTACCGAATTTTAGACCGTTTAAAGCAAGAAGGAATTGTACATTCATTTCATGGAAAAGATGGCTTAAAGTGGTATGCAAAATGCTCAGATCATTCCTCACATCAGAACTCAGACACCCATCCCCATTTTCATTGCAATCACTGTGGATCTGTTGAATGCTTACCGATTGATATTCAAATTCCCGATATTCCTAACTTACAAATCAGTTCTGCAGAAGTCATCCTTTCAGGCATCTGCTCAAAATGCAATATCTGAAAAACGTATGATTCACAAAAAACTACCCGTTACTGTGCTTAGTGGCTTTCTCGGAGCAGGAAAAACCACCCTGTTAAATCACGTTTT
This sequence comes from Flavobacteriaceae bacterium, assembly GCA_964228785.1. Lineage (GTDB taxonomy): Bacteria > Bacteroidota > Bacteroidia > Flavobacteriales > Flavobacteriaceae > Polaribacter. The sequence goes on along the minus strand of CAXRAW010000099.1, from coordinate 990 downwards.
ACACAATAGAGAAGAGCTAAAAGTTGCCGTAATCGTCAACGATATGAGTGAGCTGAATGTAGATGCAGCGCTCGTACAAAATGAAAATATCCTATCTCGCACTGAAGAGAAATTAGTCGAAATGAGCAACGGATGCATCTGTTGCACCCTTCGTGAGGACCTAATGATCAAAGTAGAAGAGTTAGCCAAAGAAAATAGATTCGATTACCTCCTAATAGAGAGCACGGGAATTAGCGAACCTATTCCCGTAGCGCAGACATTCTCCTTTGTAGATGATGAGCAAGGTATCGACCTGTCGCGATTTAGCTACGTTGATACCATGGTCACTGTAGTAGATGCATTTAACTTTTTTAAAGACTTTGGGAGTCCAGAAATGTTAAAAGATCGAGATCTAACAGATATAGAAGGAGACTACCGTACCATTGTAAATCTCCTAACCGATCAAATCGAATTTGCCAATGTAATTATCTTAAATAAGACAGATTTAGTCGCTCAAAAGACCCTAGCCACTCTAAAAGCAATCCTTCAGAAATTAAATCCATCCGCTAAAATCATAACCTCCTCATTTAGTAAAATTGATCCCAAAGAAATATTGCATACCCAACTCTTCAATTCTGAAGAAGCAGAGCAAAGTGCTGGATGGATAGAAGAGTTAAACAAAAATCACCATACGTCTGAAACAGAAGAATACGGTATTAGCTCTTTCGTCTATCTCAGAAAGAGACCTTTTGATCCCGATCGCTTTTGGAATTATATCCAAAACCATTTTCCTAGCAACGTGATCAGAAGCAAAGGATTATTTTGGTTGGCATCAAGACCCAAGCAAGCACTCATATGGGGACAAGCGGGCAATGTCATTAAGTTAAGGAATTTTCACATTGTATCTTTTTGATTTTTAGTTACTTTAGGTTTTTCTCTTCTGCGATATTTTCCAACATTTCGTTTGTTAGACCTATTGGGTCTTACTGGCACTAATTCTCTTTTGAATAG
>CAXRAW010000098.1:0-36587 GCA_964228785.1 Flavobacteriaceae bacterium | reverse complement strand
CTCTATGATCAACAAAATAGCACTCAACTTGATTAAAAATGAAAAAACTGCCAAACAAGGAGTGAAAGGAAAACGATTTAAAGCAGCTCTGGACAATCAGTACCTTAGAAAAATAATCAGTTTATAGTGCTTTTGCCCTGTCACAAAAAACCCAAACGCTGTCAGACAGATCATATCCCATTTTATATCTTCATAAAAAATTACCTCATCAGTCACTATCCTTTTTATTTTATTGAGGGCGTTCCCTTCCAGGTCGGGCTCTCCGCTCTATCTTTTTTGCCTTCACAGGACAAAAAAGGATGCCGCTGCCATCCCTAACGCAGCATTCAAAAATAGCTTTAAGGTCAAATAATCACCTAAGGTTCGTTGCAAGAGCCAAATCGTGATCAATAATAAGAAACAATAGAAGTATAAAAATAATGTAACTTTGAGAAGGAAGAGTTGTAAGTGTAAAGCCAACCCCGCAAAGAACCAACCCATGAAACAAATCATCTTTTCACTCTCCTTGTCAATGCTTTCATTCTCTGGGTGGAGTCAGAATTTTTGGAAGAAAGAAGACCCCAAAAAATTTATAAAATCAATACAAGAGCTTCACTACAGAAAATCTGTTCCCAAATCGTATGAGATTTACTCTGTAGATATGATATCTCTGAGTCGTGATCTAAAAAAAAGGAATAAAACTGTTGTTCAATTACCCAATGGAAATGGAGAATTACACCGATTTCGCGTTGTTCCCACCTCAAATTTAGCCCCTGAATTGGCTGCAAAGTTCCCTATGATTCACTCCTATACGGGTTATGGAATTGATGATCCAACAGCCATTGCAAAACTAGATATAGGCACCAAAGGATTGCATGCGTGGATAGTTTCTGGTACAAACAACACCCTCTATATCGATCCTTACACAAAAGACGGAACCTCATCAGTCGTTTACTTTAAAAAAAATATTGCGCACAGAGAACACCATTTTATATGTAAAGTCAAAGAATCTCTGTCTATAAACAAAGGGGAGTCATCAAAACCAACAGAAAAAAATGCCAATGACGGTCTTTTAAGAACCTTTAGAATAGCCATTGTGGCTACTGGTGAGTACTCACAATACCATATCAATGATCAAGGTATCAATTCCAATGCTTCAGACGTTGTGAAAAAAGCTGCTGTTTTATCTGCCATAAATACAACAATGAATCGCGTGAATGGTGTATTTGAAAAAGACCTTGGAGTTCGTATGGAGATAGTCGCCAATAACGACCAAATTATTTTTTTAGATGCTGCAACAGACGGATTATCCAATAACGACGCCGCTGAGTTAATAGGTCAGAGTCAATCCATATGTGATGCTCAGATAGGATTCGCAAATTATGATGTGGGACATACCTTTAGCACTGGTGGTGGCGGACTCGCAGGACTAGGCGTTGTTTGTGCAGATGGACAAAAAGCACTTGGAATTACTGGACTTGGAGTTCCCATTAATGATCCTTTTGATATTGATTATGTATCCCATGAGCTAGGGCACCAGTTTGGTGCAAGCCACACGCAAAATAATCCATGTAATCGAAACAATTCCACCGCTATTGAGCCTGGAAGTGCTTCAACGATTATGGGGTATGCAGGAATCTGTGTTCCAAATGTACAAAACAACAGTGATGATTATTTTCATACTGTAAGCATTGGAGAAATGTGGAATGTATTGCAAAATTCAGGAACCTGTGCAGTGACTACCAATACAGAGAATTCAGCACCTATAGCAAACGCTGGCCCCGATGTTTCGATTCCAAGGTTAACACCTTTTGTTTTACGAGGTGCAGCTACTGATGCAGATGGGCTATCTTCCTTGACCTACAACTGGGAACAAATTGATCATGAAACTGGTGCGATGCCCCCATCTACCACTAATGCTCAAGGTCCCATGTTCAGATCGCTTCCCTCTAAGTCAGTTCCAGAACGCTATATGCCAGATCTCTCCACCGTTGTTGCTGGGAATATATCCTCCACTTGGGAGGTCGTTCCATCTGTGGCCAGAGATATGGAATTTGCATTTACGGTAAGAGATAATCATCCTGGTGGGGGAAACAGTGCCAGAGATGATAAAGTAGTAACCGTTGTAGATGTGGTTCCTTTTGTCGTGAATTCTCAGACAACTTCTGAAACCTATGCAGTAGGAGATCTACAAACGATAACATGGAAAAAAGGGAGTACAGATATAGCTCCTATCAATTGTCAGCTAGTAAACATTAAGCTCTCCACAGACGGAGGTCTTACTTTTCCTGTGACTGTCATTTCCAATACACCAAATGACGGCGCTCAAGAAATAACAATACCCGATTATCCAACAACCACTGCCAGAATTATGGTAGAGGCAGCAGATCATATTTTTTACAATGTCAATGCAACAAACTTTAGTATTGAAGCTAGCTCTGCGTCTGTTGATGAGAATATGCTGAGAAATTTTAGCATGTATCCAAACCCCACGAAGGGACTTTTAACCCTTCGTTTTGATACAAATCTTACCAGTAATGTTTACATTCAGCTGTATGATCTTAGAGGGAGGAATATACAGCAGTTTTTATTTGATAATAGACCATCAGTTTTTAATGAAACTATAGATGTAGGATCCTTTGCTTCTGGGATTTACCTCATTAAAATACAGCATGGGAATCAATTTACCGTAAAGAAACTTATTATAGAGTAGCTTAAGGATTGGATCCAGCAACCGAGAGTACTTTCCCATTGTAATATTTACTGCCTGTAATGGCAAAGTTATAGATGTAATCTGCCATCTCTTTTGCAGAAACAGGGGCTTGATGCCCTGGGAAAGCTTCTTCTAGCATCTCTGTCTGTACAGCTCCCAATGCTAATACATTAAAAACAATACCTTGTTCTTTGTATTCCTCTGCAAGCAGTTCTGACAGGGTAATTACAGCACCTTTGGCAGAACTGTAAGCGGCTAATCCTGGAAATTTTAAACTTCCTTGAATACCGCCCATACTACTGATGGTGACTACATGACTGCCTTTTTTTAGGTAAGGAATACATAGTTGAGTGAGCTTAGCAACACCAAAAACATTGACATCGTAAACGCGATGAAAATCTTCTTTTGTGAGCTGCTCAAAAGGTTTATTGATTAAAAATCCTGCATTGTGAATTAAAATATCTACTTCTTTCCACTCTTGACCAATGTATTCTTTGACTTTTTGCAAATCGTTCTGACTACATACATCAACAGAGATTGCTGTGATGTGAGCGTTGTTGAGATGTAAAAGAGGATCAATATTTCTTGAAAGTGCAAGCACTTTGTATGTGTTTTCTGCAAATAATTGTGCCAGTTCAAATCCAATTCCTCTACTTGTTCCTGTAATGATTACTTTTTGCATCTACTTAAATTTTGATCACCGTTGTAGCAATCTAGGTATTTTTTTATAGATATCATTTGAAAAAATTAAATTTATTTGTCCTGTCTTGCTCAATTAGAGGAAATCAGTCTAAATTGTGATTTTAGTAAAAATGTCTGTTGGATGCTGCGTTAGCGATAAAAGCGGCATCCTTTTTTGTCCTGTGAAGGCAAAAAAGATAGAGCGGATAGCGCGACCCAAAGGGGAACGCCCTTAGCAAACAAAGGATGAGTTTACCCTGTTTAATTTTTGATAGCCTCTGCATATAATACCATCAAAACCTTTGTAGGGGTCAGCTGTTAACAGTCGTGAGATGGTGGTTCTCACCGTTAGATTTAGACGCAGGCTTGCCAAACAGGGTCTTTGGGAAGAGGTGCTTTGAGATGAATTTTTTCCTTGCTAACAGGATGGATAAAAGAAATCTCTCGGGCGTGAAGGTGAATACTTCCATCGCTGTTACTCCTTGGAAAACCGTACTTTAAATCCCCTTTAATGGGGCAACCTATAAAGGATAGCTGAGCTCTAATCTGATGATGCCTTCCCGTTTTTAAATCAATTTCTAACAAGAAATAACGGTCTAGTTTTTTGAGCAATCGATAGTGCAGTATTCCTTTTTTACTTCCTGCAATTTCATTGCGAAACACAGATGATTTATTGTTCTTTGCATTTTTCCTTAAGAAGTGAATAAGCACGTCTTTTTCGTGTTTTGGAGTCTGTTTTACAATCGCCCAATACGTTTTTTGGATACGTTTCTCTCTAAGCATATCGTTGAGGCGTTCCAACGCTTTAGATGTTCTAGTAAAAATAACAATACCAGTGGTAGGGCGATCCAAACGATGAGGAACACCTAGAAAAACATTACCAGGTTTATGATACGTCTCTTTAATATACTCCTTAACAATCTCGCTCAAAGGGGTGTCTAGAGTTTTATCACCCTGAACAAGGTCACCAGCTCTCTTATTTATGATAATAAGGTGGTTATCTTCATACAGTACTTGCAAATTATCCTTGTTAGAGTGCATAAAAATTATCGAAAATTAGCGGCAACATCTTGATTCACATTGTGAATGAATTCAAGGAATTCATCACGCCCAAATCCATGAGTTGAAGACGTGATAAACGAGGTAGGAATATCTTCCCAGGTTTCGAGTAACTTTTTTTTGTAAGAAACGATTTGCTTGTTAAGCTTAGAACTTCCTAATTTATCAACCTTGGTAAAGACAATACAAAACGGAATTTGACGCTCACCTAGAAACTGCATGAATTTTAAATCGATTTTTTGAGGATCGTGTCTAGAATCTACCAAGACAAAAGTACAAACCAATTGCTCTCTCTCTAAGAAGTACTGTTCTATAAAACGCTGAAAAGTAGCTCTTTTTTTCTTGGAAACCTGCGCATAACCATAACCGGGCAAGTCCACCAAAAACCACTGATTATTGATCTTAAAATGATTAATTAATTGCGTTTTACCTGGTCTGCCAGAGGTTTTTGCCAAACCCTTGTGTCCTACCAACATATTAATGAGCGAAGACTTCCCCACGTTAGATCTACCAATAAAAGCGTATTCTGGGATTCTATCCTTGGGAGCTTTAGATACATCAGTATTGCTCATCACAAAAACTGCCGATTTAATTTTCATTTGTTTAAATTAATGCTAACTGTTTGGTGTAAAATCATCAACCTCTGTTGAGCTGTTAACCTTTGCTTTACCAATTTCTTAGGAGGAGTTTTATGGTCTAGATATTTCGGGATTTAAACCAGTTTTCTAGGATACTGTTAAACTCATCTGGAGTCTCCATCATAGCAGCATGACCACATTGATTAATCCAAAACAAATCAGAATCTGGAAGTAGTTCATGGAAATCCTCCGCCACTTCGGGAGGAGTAACATAATCCTGTTTTCCCCAAATTAAGCAGGCAGGTACTTGCATATTTGGCAAATCCTTAGCCATATTATGTCGGATAGCGCTTTTAGCAATGGCCAGCGTTTTTATAACAGAGTTGCGATTGTTTACAATTGTATATACTTGGTCTATTAATTCTTTGGTCGCCACGTTAGGGTCATAGAAAACATCCTTTGTTTTTTGTTCTATATATTTGTAGTTACCGCGTTTAGGATAACTATCCCCCATGGATTTCTCGTAAAGGCCAGAGCTCCCTGTTAGAACCAAACCTCCAACATCTTCAGGAAAGTGTTTCGTGTAATACAGTGCAATATGACCACCTAAAGAATTTCCCAATAAGATCACATCTTTTAGTTCCTTAAAAGCAATGAAATCTCGTAAGAATTTAGCCAAATTTTTGACGTTTGTTTTAATTAACGGAAGTGTGTACAAAGGAAGTTTTGGAATGAGAACTTTATATCCTTTGGATGAAAAGTGTGCAAAAGTTTTATCAAAATTACTAAGTGCTCCCATCAATCCGTGCAACACGATAATGGCTCTGCCCTCACCAGCCTCAGCATACGTAAATTTTCCCTCTTTTTTTAACTTTTCAGTCATTATTTGGTTGATTTGGCTATAGCGCAAATGTAGTTTTTTTTTACGACAATCATACCGAATAAAACCCTTGCCAAAAATCAAAAAAATAAAGTAGGTCAAGAATACATCAACCGCTTTATAATGTACTGGTTAGAACTCATTCGGTAGTGTCTATGGGCGTTTCCCTGCGGGTCGCGCTATCCGCTATATCTTTTTTGCCTTCACAGGACAAAAAAGGATGCCGCTATTATCGCTAACGCAGCATTCAAAGTGCCCATCAGACAGCTCGGGTTGTTTTCATCAAATCGTTACCAAATAATATGAGAAAATAGGAGGTAGTAGTTGACAATCAATCAAGTGGTAAAAAGTGGTAAAAAGTGGTAAAAAGTGGTAATTTTTTTCTACATTTGGTTCCTGTACATAAAATCAAAACTTGAATCATTTAATCGGAACATACGAATGTAAATGTGATGTTAAAGGAAGGCTTATGATTGCCTCAGCTCTTAAAAAACAGTTAGCGCCTTTTATCCAAGAGGGTTTTGTAATGAAAAGGGCTGTTTTTAACACCTGCATAGAATTGTATCCTATGAAAGAGTGGAACATGTTAATGGGAAAGATGAATAAGTTAAATAAGTTCAAAAAGAAGAATAATGACTTTATCAGAAAATTTACAGCTGGAGTAAAAATTGTTCAGGTAGATGCGTCTGGTCGGTTGTTAATTCCAAAAGATCTGATTCTGTTTGCAGGGATCAAAAAAAATGTGGTGTTGTCGTCCTCCATTAACATTGTAGAAATATGGAATAAGGAGAGCTTTGAACAAGCAGTTGATGATGCTGAGGTAGACTTTGCAACTCTAACAGAGGAAGTGATGGGAAATATTGATATAGATGAGTTATCATGAACCAGTTTTACTCAATGAATCCATTGATGCACTCAATATTAAAGAAGATGGAACCTATGTTGATGTGACATTCGGAGGAGGTGGTCACTCCCGAGAAATACTGAAACGCTTGGGAACATCTGGAAGACTATTTGCATTTGATCAAGACAAAGATGCGGTAAAGAATGCCATAGAAGATGATCGCTTTGTACTAATTGAAGAAAATTTTAGACACGTAGGTAGATTTTTAAAATTTTATGGAGTTCGTAAAGTGGATGGAATCCTTGCCGATCTTGGTGTGTCTTCGCATCAATTCGATAGCGCAAAAAGAGGGTTCTCAATTCGTTTTGATGCTGAGTTGGACATGCGGATGAATTACAATACGGAAGTTTCGGCAAAGGACATCATCAATAATTACAAAGAAGAGAGGTTGGGAGATATTCTCTTTTTATATGGTGAGTTGAGGAGCTCAAGAGCGATGGCTAGAACCATTGTTGCAGAAAGAGAAAAAAAGAAAATAGAAACCAGTTTTCAGCTTCAGCAAGTGTTAAAGAAATTCTTGCCCAAAACTAGAGAACATAAAATATTGGCTCAGGTCTTCCAAGCCATCCGAATTGAAGTAAATCAAGAGCTAGAAGCTCTTAAAGAATTTTTAAGTCAAATACCAGAATTATTACATCCTAGAGGAAGATTGAGCGTTATTGCATATCATTCACTAGAAGACAGGCTGGTTAAGAGATTTATACGTACAGGATTGTTTAGCGGCGAGCCCGAAAAGGACTTTTTTGGAAACATTAGAGTTCCATTGACAAAAGTAGGAAAGTTAATAACACCTGCCCCTGAGGAGATTAACATCAACAGTAGGGCTCGCAGTGCTAAACTTAGAGTAGCTAAATTAAAAGAATAAATGTCAAAATTTAAAAGAAAAATCCATGATCTGTTAAAAGGGAGTTTCCTCACAGATGAGTCTGCATTTAAGAAGTGGAAGGTGATCGTTTTTATCGTTTTTCTTCTGCTGATTTTGATAACCAATGCTCACAATGCAGACAAAAAGGTGCAAGAAATTTCTGAGTTAAATAAATTAAAACGAGGACTCAAGGCAGAGTATATCCACACAAAAACCACGCTAATGCAGATGAAAATGGAATCAAATATTCGTACAAAAGCCAAGAAGATAGGGCTAAGGCCTGCACAGACACCACCTATTAGCATCAAAGTCATTAGAGAAAATTAAATCGTAAATACTGTGAAAACGCGTAAAAAAAGCATACTTAACAAATTCTACATAGTAGCTGCTTTTATGATGTTCCTTTTCTTTGCAATCATTTTTAGGGTCATCAACATACAATACGTAGATGGTGATGTATATCGTCAGAAGGCAAAAGAACAAACCCAAAAACCATTTATCATTGCTGCAAACAAGGGCAACGTCTATGCTTCTGACGGAAGTCTCTTGGCAACTTCAATCACAGAATATACCATTCGGATGGATGTCATGTCTGTGGATAGAGAGGTTTTTGAGAGAGATGTTAAAGAACTGTCAAGATCATTATCTGCCTTTTTAGGAAAGTCCGTCAGTTATTACGAGCAGCAGTTTCGTAACGCCAGGAAACTTAAGAATAGATATTTGTTAATAGTAAGAGATGTAGGGTATAACGATTATGTGAAAATAAAGCAATTTCCCATATTCAAACTAGGTAATTTTAGAGGAGGATTTATTGCAGAACCAAAAACAGTAAGAGCTCATCCCATTGGAAAGATTGCAGAAAGAACCATAGGAAATAGTGATAATGACAAAAATATTGGTATTGAAGGAGCATTTGCAGATCAATTAAAAGGTGAAGACGGTTTAAGGTTGAAACAAAAAATTGGAAAAGGACAATGGAAACCCATCAATAATGCTAATGAACAGGAACCTATTGATGGTTACGACGTGGTTACAACTATAGACGTTAACATCCAAGATATTACACACCACGCGTTACTTCGACAATTAGAATATTTTGAGGCAGACCATGGCTGTGCTGTGGTAATGGAGACCGCTACTGGTGAAATCAAGGCAATTTCAAACTTGGGAAGAACATCATTAGGAACATATTACGAAAAGAGAAACTATGCAGTTTGGGAATCACATGAGCCAGGATCTACATTTAAATTAGCCAGTTTAATGGCTGCTCTAGAGGACGGGGTCATAGATACAGCTACCGTTGTAGATACTGGAAAAGGGCGTTTATATATTCACGGGAAAAAAGTAGAAGACTCAGAAAGGGGAGGATATGGAGAAATATCTGCCGCACAAGTTTTTGAGGTTTCTTCTAATGTAGGCATTGTAAAATTAATTCGTAAACACTACGATAATCAACCAAAAAAATTTATCAAACACCTTGAGAATTTTGGGCTCACAGAACGTATCGGATTACCTATCAAAGGCGAGGGCAAGCCATCTATTCCCCACCCTGATTCTAGAGGGTGGAATAAGATAAGTCTAGAGTGGATGTCATGGGGATATGGGGTTGCTGTCACGCCTCTACACACACTAATGCTGTACAATGCTGTAGCCAACAACGGTGAGATGGTAAAGCCAAGATTTATCAAAGAGCTGAGAAAGGAAAATCGAGTAAAACAAACCTTTAGCAAAGAAATTGTAAACCCAAAGGTTGCCTCTCCTGAGACGATTAAGCAAATGAAAAAAATGATGGAGAATGTGGTTGTCAAAGGAACTGCAGACAATATCTACTCCCCATACTTTTCTATGGCGGGAAAAACAGGGACTGCAAAAAAATACATTGATAAAAAAACAGTTACTCCCGGTGGGGATACGATTCCTGTAGGATATTCCAATAAAAAATATGTGACTTCATTTGCAGGGTTTTTCCCAGCAGATGAACCGAAGTATTCCTGCATTGTAGTAATTCATGAACCTCTGAAGAAAAAAGGATATTACGGAGCTGTCGTTGCCGCACCAGTATTTAGAGAAATTGCCGAAAAAATTTACATCAGCACACCAGTAGAAAAGGCAGAAGTAAAAGAGCAATTTGATCCACAGATGATAAAAGATACCTATGCAGAGAGGATTAAATCTGTTGATGGTAAAAAGATGCCAGATGTAAAAGGAATGCCAGCGATGGATGCAGTTTCCTTATTGGAAAATATTGGTTTAAAAGTTATTTTAAAAGGCATGGGAAAAGTAAAAAAACAGTCGATAAAAAAAGGAATTCCAATCATAAGAGGTGCAACGATTATTTTAAACTTATCTTAATTGAAGAAATTAAAAGATATATTGTATAAAGTACCCATAGAAGCAGTCTATGGAAGCACCAATACGAATATTTCTCAAGTTATCTTTGATTCTAGAAAAGTAGGAAAAGACGATTTGTTTGTTGCTCAAAGAGGAGTTACCCTAGACGGACATCAGTTTATTAGCAGGGCAATTCAACAAGGCGCTTCAGGTATTATCTGTGAAGACTTACCAGCAGAAAAAGTAGAGGGAATTACCTTTGTACAAGTTAGAGATTCAAATCAGGCATTGGCCATTGTTGCATCTAATTTCTATAATAATCCTTCTTCAAAATTAAAGCTTATTGGAATAACAGGAACTAATGGTAAAACAACCATTGCATCACTATCACATCAACTCTTTTGCAGAGCAGGCTACAAAACAGGGCTGCTATCTACAGTAAAGATTTTGATCCACCAAAAAGAGTACATCACCACACATACAACTCCAGATGCAGTAACCATCAATAAATATTTGTACGAAATGGTAGAGTCTGGGGTAGTGTATTGTTTTATGGAAGTGAGTTCACATGGAATTCATCAAAAAAGAACCGAAGGATTAGAGTTTACAGGAGGAGTATTTACCAACCTATCTCACGATCATCTAGACTACCATAAAACGTTTGCAGAGTATAGAGATGTGAAAAAATCATTCTTTGATTCTCTGCCGAAGAAAGCATTTGTAATTACCAATATCGATGATAAGAACGGAAATGTCATGGTGCAAAATACTCGAGCCAAAAAGCGAACCTATGCATTAAGAACCTTGGCAGATTACAGAGCAAAAATTATAGAAAAGCGCTTTTCAGGAACCTTACTTTCAATTCAAGGAACGGAGGTTTGGACCAAATTAATAGGAACTTTTAATGTTTACAATATACTCGCTATTATGGGTATTTCCAACGAGTTAGGCTTGGATCAATTTAATGTTCTAACGATACTCAGTGAATTAGAAAGTGTGAGTGGTAGGTTTCAACACATGCTATCTGAGAAAGGGATAACCGCCATTATAGACTATGCACACACTCCTGATGCTCTTAAGAATGTGTTGGAGACCATCAATGATATTAGGACTGATAATGAAAAACTCATCACAGTAGTTGGATGCGGTGGTGATCGGGACATAGCCAAGCGACCTAAAATGGCATATATTGCTTCGCAGTTAAGCAATCAAGTCATCTTTACTTCAGATAATCCAAGAACCGAAGATCCTCAAATAATACTAGAGCAAATGGAAGCCGGTGTTTCTCCAGAGAATTATAAAAAAACCATCACTATTTCAGACAGGAGGCAAGCCATTAAAACAGCCTGTACACTATCAGAAAGTGGAGACATCCTTCTTATTGCGGGAAAAGGACACGAAACCTATCAGGAGATAAATGGCAAGCGGTTTCATTTTGATGATCTCGAAGAGGTGACCCAATGTTTTGAACGCTTAAAAAAATAACATGCTCTACTATCTATTCCAATACTTAGAATCTCAATTCAATCTTCCAGGAGCTGGATTATTTCAATACATCACTTTTAGAGGTGCAGCAGCCTTTATAGTAGGATTGTTAGTGTCTTCTATTTATGGGAAGAAAATCATCCAATTTTTAAAGAAGCAGCAAGTAGGGGAAACCATTCGCGATCTCGGTTTAGAAGGTCAAAACCAAAAAGCAGGAACACCAACTATGGGAGGGATTATTATTATTTTCTCAACACTAATTCCTGTGATATTATTAACAAAATTAGACAATATCTATATCATTATACTTTTGATAACAACCATATGGATGGGATTGATAGGGTTTTTAGACGATTATATCAAAGTCTTTAAAAAAGACAAAAAAGGACTGAAAGGCAAATTTAAAATTCTAGGTCAGGTAGGACTTGGATTGATCGTAGGATCTATTCTTTACTTTCACAATGAAGTGATCATAAATGAGCAGTTACCCAAAAATCAACAAGTAGTTCAGCAAAATGGAGTTAAAAAGATTTTTGGAGAGGCACACAAATCAACAAAAACTACAGTGCCATTCATGAAAAATAACGAATTAGATTATGCTAGTTTTTTAAGCTTTTTAGGTGACGGATATGAAAAATATGGATGGATTGTCTTTATCTTCATTACCATTTTTATTATCACAGGAGTTTCCAACGGAGCTAATTTAACAGACGGAATAGATGGATTAGCGACTGGAACTTCAGCGATTATAGTGATTGTCTTGGCATTATTTGCATGGATTTCTGGAAATATTATTTTCTCAGACTACCTAGATGTAATGTATATCCCCAATTCAGGAGAAATGACCGTTTACATTTTAGCATTTGCAGGAGCTTTGATTGGATTTCTGTGGTACAATACCTATCCCGCTCAGATTTTTATGGGTGACACTGGGAGTTTAACAATAGGTGGAATTATCGCAGTAATCGCTATAGCCATTCGAAAAGAATTGTTGCTGCCCATTTTAGCAGGCATCTTTGTTGTCGAAAACCTGTCAGTAATGCTACAGGTCTCATATTTTAAATACACAAAGAAGAAATTTGGAGAAGGCCGACGTATTTTTAAAATGTCCCCCTTACATCATCACTATCAAAAAATGGGGTATCACGAGAGCAAGATCGTAGTTCGATTTTGGATCGTGGGAATTCTCCTAGCAGTATTTACTATAGTGACCTTGAAATTGAGATAAATGAAAAAGTTGGTCATTCTAGGAGCCGGAGAAAGTGGAGTTGGAACCGCTGTTTTAGGAAAAAAAAAAGGATTTGAAACTTTTGTCTCTGACAAACAGAAAATCCAAGAAAAATATAGGAAGGTTCTTTTACATCACGAGATAAATTTTGAAGAAGAACAGCACACAGAATCGTTGATTTTAACTGCTGATTTGGTCATGAAAAGCCCAGGAATTCCAGAAACAGTGCCGTTGGTGCAAAAGATTACTGAGGCAAAAATTCCGATCATTTCTGAAATTGAATTTGCGTCGAGGTACACCAAGGCTACTTTAGTAGGAATCACAGGGTCTAATGGTAAAACTACTACAGCAATGCTAGCCCACCATTTGGTGACAAATGGAGGGCTCAAAGCTGAATTGGCAGGAAATATAGGTCGTAGTTTTGCACAGCAAGTTGCTCAAAACGACAGTCCATATTACATACTGGAAATTAGTAGTTTTCAGCTAGATGGAGTGTATGAGTTCAAACCTCATATTGCCATTATTACCAATATAACCGAAGATCATTTAGATCGATACAGCAACAACTTCAAGAACTATGTTGCTTCAAAATTTAAAATTACCCAACGGCTAGGTAAGGAAGATTTCCTTATTTATGATGCCGACGATATTGCAATAAAGGAAGGGTTGAAAACACACCACATTAACGCAACATTGGTGCCTTTTTCTATTGAAAAAAAGAAAGCATATGGTGCTTTTTTAAGAGACGGTAAAATAATTATAAAATTAAACAAAGAAGAATTTAGTATGAGTATTTCTGAACTAACACTCAAGGGAAAACACAATATAAAGAATACCATGGCAGCAACATTAGCATCACAATTGCTCAATGTAAGGAGTCATTCTATCCAAGAGAGCCTCACCAATTTTGAGGGAGTAGAGCATCGGCTAGAACGCGTGCAGATAGTGAATGGAATCCAATTTATTAATGATTCTAAAGCAACCAATGTGAATGCTACCTTCTACGCATTAGAGTGTATGGAGCATCCTACAGTGTGGATCGTAGGAGGTGTAGACAAAGGAAATGATTATACAGATTTATTGCCCTTGGTGAGAGAAAAGGTGAAAGCAATTGTTTGCTTGGGAGAAGATAACGAAAAAATAAAACAGATATTTTTTAACGTTGTAGATCTATTGATAGAAACTGCTGGCGCAGAGGAAGCCGTGAAGGTAGCTTACAAACTCTCCCAAAAAGGAGATGCTGTTCTGTTATCTCCTGCTTGTGGAAGTTTCGATTTATTTGAAAGCTATAAAGACAGAGGATGCCAGTTTAAAAATGCTGTAAAACAGTTGTTGTAGGATGTCTGCGATAAAATTGAAATATCATAAACCATGAATTTAAACAATTAGTGAAACAACTGTTAAAACATATCAGAGGTGATCGAACCATCTGGGCTTTGATTGCTGCCTTGGCGATTTTTTCGTTCATGCCTATTTACAGCGCTAGCGTTAATTTGGTCAATGTCACAGGAGGAACAGCCATAGGTTACCTGTTAAAACATGTGGTGCTTTTACTTCTGGGATTTGCCATTATATATGGAGTTCATAAAATTCACTACCACTATTTTAGTGGTGGTGCTGTTTTGATGATTCCAGTGGTGATTGTGCTGCTTATCATCACCTTAGCTCAAGGCACAACTATTGGAGGAACTATTGCCAGTCGATGGATACGGATCCCATTCGTAGGAATAGGCTTTCAAACATCTACATTAGCTGGATTAGTATTAATGGTTTATCTAGCCAGATATTTAGCAAAAAATAAGCATACAAAAATTATATTTAAAGAGAGTCTATGGAAGCTTTGGCTTCCAGTAGGTCTGATTTTAATGCTCATTCTTCCTTCAGATTTTTCTACGACAGCCATCCTCTTTTTTATGATTTTGATCGTTGCTTTTATAGGAGGATATCCATTAAAATATATTGGATTTATCTTAGGTCTTGGGATCATATTTCTTACCTTTTTTATTCTTGTAGCAAAAGCATTTCCAGATGCAATGCCCAACCGTGTTAAGACATGGGAAAGCCGTATTGAAAGTTTTTGGGAGCCATCTGAGAAAAATGATAATTATCAAGTAGAAAAAGCAAAGATTGCCATAGCAACAGGTGGTACTTTTGGAAAAGGACCGGGGAAGAGTAATCAAAAGAACTTTTTACCACAATCTTCATCTGACTTTATCTATGCAATTATTATAGAAGAGTACGGTTTGTTTGGTGCACTGCTGATTGTATTCGCTTATTTTTGGTTGCTCTTTAGAATCTTTGTTACAGTACGCAAAGCATCCACTGTATTTGGAGCATTACTTGTAATAGGGGTTGGACTTCCTATTATCTTCCAAGCTTGTATTAATATGGCAGTAGCTACTGATTTATTTCCTGTTACTGGTCAAACATTACCGCTAATTAGTAGCGGAGGGACATCCATTTGGATGACGTGTTTCGCTATTGGGATGATCCTCAGCGTAAGTGCATCCAAAGAAGAGACAGAAGCATCTATTTTAGACGAACACCCATTAGACATTCTCCATGAAACCATCAATTAACATACTTATTAGTGGAGGTGGAACAGGAGGTCATATTTATCCTGCAATTGCCATTGCTAACGAGATAAGACTGAGATATCCCGACGCCCATATTTTGTTTGTAGGTGCTAAAGGTAAAATGGAGATGCACAAAGTGCCTCAAGCAGGGTACGAGATTGTAGGGCTTTGGATTTCTGGAATTCAGAGACGATTCACTTTAGAGAATCTTTCCTTTCCATTCAAATTGATACATAGTCTGTGGAAAGCAAGACAAATTATTAAACAATTCAAACCAGATATTGCAATTGGAACAGGTGGATTTGCGAGTGGTCCAACACTGATGGCAGCTAACCAAAAAGAGATTCCAACACTTATTCAGGAGCAAAATTCGTTCCCTGGAATAACCAACAGATATCTTGGAAAGAAGGCCAGTACTATTTGCATTGCTTATGATCATCTAGAACGTTTTTTCCCGAAAGAGAAACTTGTTAAAACTGGCAACCCAGTTAGAGCTGATCTGCTCTCTATACATAAAAAAGTAAAAATCAACGCATCCAGAGAGCTATTTGAACTCAAGAAAAAGCGCAAGACAGTTCTAGTTTTAGGAGGGAGTTTGGGAGCAAAAAAAATTAATGAATTAATAGCAAGTAACATCCCTTTATTCAAAGCGCAAAAGATACAGATAATATGGCAATGTGGGCAACTGTATTACGATAAATACAAAGTGTATAATGGCAAAAAGCACATACATGTTTGCGCTTTTATTCATCGAATGGATCTAGCGTATGCTGCTGCTGATATTATTATCTCAAGAGCAGGTGCCAGTTCAGTATCTGAGCTATGTATTGTGGGAAAACCAACTATATTGATCCCATCGCCTAATGTAGCTGAAGATCATCAAACAAAAAACGCTAAATCCCTATCAGATAAGCATGCTGCAATCCTTTTAAAAGAAAGTGAGCTTGACACATTCCCTATCCTTTTTGAAAGTTTAATTAAAGATGAAGGAAAGCTAGAGAATTTAAGTGAACATATCAAAGAACTAGCGTTACCCAATGCCACGAATCATATTGTAAACCAAGTAGAAAAACTGTTGAACCTGTGAATTTAAAAGAAATACATCATATTTATTTCATTGGCATTGGAGGAATCGGAATGAGTGCACTTGCAAAGTATTTTCACAAAAATGGTAAAAAGGTAGGTGGCTATGATAAGACAGTAACAAAAATCACTGCAACATTACAAGCGTCTGGTATTCATGTTCACTTTGATGATTCAATTGAAAATATTCCATTAAAGTTTCAACAAAAAGAGACGACCTTAGTTGTATTCACACCAGCTATTTCAAAGGAAAATAGAGAACTCAACTTTTTCCAGTGCAATGGATTTAAAGTGATGAAAAGAGCAGAAATTCTCGGGTATATTACCCAAAATTCTTTCTGTTTTGCCATTGCCGGTACTCACGGTAAAACAACGATTTCTTCCATTTTAGGACATATTTTACAGCCATATCATGCCACTAGTTTTTTAGGCGGTATTTCTAAAAATTATCATTCTAATCTCATTTTAGGTAGCGATGAAGTAAGCGTGATTGAAGCAGATGAGTTTGATCGCTCTTTTTTAACCCTGTCGCCAAATATTGCCTGTATAAGTTCTACAGATGCAGATCACCTAGACATCTTTGGGAGGCACATAGAGCTGAAGCAATCTTTCCAAGAATTTGCAGATAAGGTGACAGACCGGTTGTTTGTTGCAAAAGGAATAGATATCGAAGGAACCTCCTATGCAGTAGAGTCGGACGCTGACTATGAAGTCCAAAAGGTCATTATAGAAAGTGGAAACTATATCTTTAATATAAAAACACCAAGTGAGTTGGTGGAGCATGTAGTGTTTGCACTACCTGGAAAGCACAATTTGATGAATGCCTTAGCAGCATTTGCTATGGCACACTCTTATGGTATTCCGCCCCAGAATATCAAGGAATCACTGCGATCTTTCAAAGGAGTAGAGAGAAGGTTTTCATACAGGATTAAAACAGAAAACCTCATATTGATCGATGATTATGCACACCACCCTACAGAAATTAAAGCAATACATCAAGCTGTAGAAGAAATGTATCCCTGTGAGAAATATCTGGTAATTTTTCAACCTCATTTATTCTCTAGAACACAAGATTTTGCAGAGGAATTTGCTAAGGTGTTATCAAAGTTTGACGATGTGAAAATTTTGGAGATTTATCCAGCTCGCGAATTACCTATCCAAGGAGTCAATTCAGAGTGGTTGTTATCGAAAATTAACAATAAAAACAAAAGTATGACATCTGAAGAAAATTTAGCTTCTGACATTCAAAAATCAGAAGCAAAAATTGTGGTTATGTTGGGTGCTGGAGATATAGGAATGATGATAGATCGTTTGGTACCTCGGTTACATTTTAAAGAAAAGGTATGAAGGCAAAGCGCATTTTAAAATACTTGATATTTCTACTACTGATGGTTTCTATTGGGATTCTGTATAGCTTTTCCAATGCGAGAAACAAGAGAATGAATATCAATAAAATCCGTATTAGATTTCAATCAAAAGAGCATCCATTTCTTTCCAAAAACATGGTTAATAAATTGTTAATACAAAACGATAGTTCAGTTCAAAATCAGGCAAAATCTGTAATAGATTTACACCGTATAGAGGAACAAGTTTTAAAAAACCCTTACATCGAAAAGGCTTCGCTTTATATTGATATAGACGGAACTTTAAACGCCCTCATTAAACAAAGGACACCAATAGCTAGAGTGATCACTAGCGATAAAACATATTATCTTGATTCAAAAGGTGTAAGGATGCCTCTGTCAGAAAGATATTCAGCCAGAGTCCCATTGATTACTGGGATAGAGAGAGGCGAGGATTTAAAAAAAGTCATCGTATTGTTGCAAAAAATGACAACAGATGACTTTTTGAAGAGGGAGATCATTGGAATTCATTTCAATAATTCTAATGATTGCTTGTTCACCGTTAGAAGTGGAAACTATAAGATTGCATTTGGAGCGTTGAAGGAGGTGGATCAAAAATTTAGAAAACTGAAGGCGTTTTACAATAAAACCTTTTCAGATGGTACAATACAACAGTATAAAACCATAAATATTAAATATCACAACCAAGTTGTTGGAGAAAAATAGTAGTCATGGAAAATTATAAAATCGCTGTCGGTTTAGATATAGGAACAACCAAGATTGTTGCCATGATCGGGCGCAGGAATGAATATGGAAAGCTTGAAGTTTCTGGTATAGGCAAGGCAAAAAGTTTGGGTGTAAAACGAGGTGTTGTTAGCAATATAACACAAACCATCCAATCCATTCAGCAAGCAGTAGAGGAAGCAGAAAACATTTCTGGTCATAAAATTGAAAACGTGGTTGTTGGTATTGCAGGTCAGCATATTCGAAGCTTACACCACAGTGATTACATTACACGCGCTACCGCAGACGAGGTTATAAATGAGAGTGATATTGATCATCTTGTTGGTCAAGTGCACAAGCTGGTGATGTTACCGGGTGAGGAGATTATCCATGTTTTACCACAAGAGTTTAAGGTAGATAGCCAAGCTGATATTAAAGAGCCCATTGGAATGTACGGCGGTCGCTTAGAAGCTAATTTTCATGTTGTAGTAGGACAAGTATCATCCATTAGAAACATAGGGAGGTGTGTGAAGAGCGCTGGGCTTGATCTTTCTGAGATTACCCTAGAACCACTGGCATCTGCATCAGCAGTTCTCAGTCAGGAAGAGAAAGAAGCAGGAGTAGCACTCATCGACATAGGAGGCGGAACGACAGACCTGGCCATTTTTAAAGATGGGATCATCAGGCACACAGCTGTTATCCCCTTTGGAGGGAATGTGATTACAGAAGACATCAAAGAAGGATGTTCTATCATTGAAAAACAAGCTGAATTGCTAAAGATTAAATTTGGATCTGCATGGCCAGGAGAAAACAAAGAGACAGAAATTGTTTCAATTCCCGGATTAAGAGGTAGAGAACCGAAAGAAATCACTCTTAAAAATCTTTCTAAAATTATTCATGCAAGAGTTCACGAAATTATAGAGCACGTATATCTAGAAATTAAAAACTATGGTCACGAGACTCAAAAGGGGAAGCTTATCGCAGGAATAGTACTTACAGGAGGAGGATCTCAGTTAAAACACTTACGTCAGTTGGTAGAATATATCACTGGGATGGATGCTAGAATTGGATATCCGAACGAGCATCTGGCTGGAGATTCAGACGACGAGTTGTCTAGTCCTTTATACGCAACAGCGTTAGGCTTGTTGATGGAAGGATTGGAACACCATACAAAAGAAGAAAAGCTGGTAAAAGAAAAAGAAATGATGACAGAGGAGACTACTCAAGTAGAGGAAGACGTTGAAGCAGTATCTAAGAAAAAAAAGAAATCCTTCTTTGAGAAATTTACAGATGGCTTGAAGGAATTTCTAGACAACGCAGAGTAACACAGTTAAAGGAATAAGAGATCAAAAACAAGAACACCAGAACAAAATAGTATGAGCGCAGATTTCGACAACATTTTATTTGACATGCCAAAATCAAAGTCCAATTCAATTAAGGTCATTGGAGTTGGCGGCGGAGGGAGCAATGCTGTAAACCACATGTTTACCCAAGATATTAAAGGAGTGGACTTTGTGATTTGTAATACAGATGCACAAGCACTAGAAAACAGTCCTATTCCCAACAAAATTCAGTTAGGAGCTAATCTTACTTCTGGATTAGGAGCAGGAGCAAATCCAGAAGTAGGAGAGCAGGCTGCAAGAGAAAGTATGGAAGAGATTCAACAGATGCTAAATACCCAAACAAAAATGGTGTTTATTACAGCTGGTATGGGGGGAGGAACAGGAACTGGTGCAGCTCCTATCATTGCAAAAATTGCCAAGGATATGAATATCTTAACAGTAGGAATAGTGACGATGCCATTCCTGTTTGAAGGCAAGAGTCGCTCAAAACAAGCTCAATCAGGGATTGACGCATTGCGTGAGAATGTGGACTCTCTTATTGTGATTAACAATAATAAACTAAGAGAGGTTTACGGAAACTTGGGCTTTAAGGCGGGATTCTCCAAAGCAGATGAGGTATTATCTACAGCAGCCAGAGGTATTGCTGTGGTGATTACGCATCACTACAAGCAAAACATTGACTTGCATGATGCTAAGACGGTATTATCAAATAGCGGTACAGCTATTATGGGTTCGGCGAAAGAAGAAGGAACCAATAGGGCTAAAAATGCCATTATAAAAGCATTAGATTCACCGTTATTGAACGACAATAAAATTACTGGTGCAAAGAACGTATTATTGCTAATAGTTTCAGGAACGAATGAAGTTACCTTGGATGAAATAGGTGAAATTAACGACTACATCCAAACCGAGGCTGGATATGATGCCAATATCATTATGGGTATTGGAGAAGATAACGAACTGGGAGATGCAATCTCTGTAACTGTGGTAGCCACAGGTTTTGCAGCTGATCAGCAGAATGCTATCACCAATACTGAGACCAAGAAGATTGTTCACATATTAGAAGAAAGTCAAAAGGCAACCTACGACTTCTCCGATGAAAAGATGGTGAGTCAGACACCCATTACAGTAAATCCTCTTGAGAAATCTGAAGAAAGAATCACCTATCCCTTAGAAGACGATTCGAATAAAATGTCAATTTCAGAAAAACGAGAACTGCTCAAATTGGAATTAATTCCCACAACAGATTTAATCAAGAACATCAATGTGGTGTACGAAGAGATAAGTACAGAAGAAATTTTTGAGGACGATTTTATTATTACGAATGTTAGTCGGAAAAAAGTACATCCCGTCACAAACAAAGAAGATGAAACCTCTTCGGACTTACTGTTTGATTTCCCATTAAATAAAGCAAAGGAACATATACTTCCTGACGCTAAAACCCCCATGAAACTCACAGAGGATATCCTAAATATTGAAGTGAACGATCTTGAGGAGATCAGGATTAAGAGTGATGATTCCAAAAAGACTTACTTTGTTCTTAAAGACTCTAATGCTGTTGCAGAGCCAACCATCGAAAAAAGCTCTTCGGAACTCAAGAATGAGGAAACACTAGAAGGCGATGAATTCGAATTTGAATTGAAGTCTGTTCAAACAAAAGAAGCCATCAATGAGATTCCCATTGAAAGTGAAGAAATTTCTCCTTTAAGTTTCACCATAGAGGAACTCAAAAAAAGAGCAAACGAGAGACGCCTTAGAATGAATAGATTCAACTACAAGTTTACCGACCAAGCAAAAAAAAACATTGAAGATTTGGAAAAGCAGCCTGCATACAAAAGAAGGGGAGTAGAAATAGACAGTACAGAAAAGGCTATTAGCAAGTCTAAGACGAGTCTGACTACAGATGATGATGACGATATCCAACCCAAATCGAGCAATTCTTTTTTGCATGATAATGTTGATTAATGCTTGAGAACCATCTTAATGAAGCCCTTAAAAAGGGATTGGTAGAGTGAAGGCTTGTGTTTAGAAAATAAATAATTGAATACTGAAAAGCTGGTATCAACTGGAGCGGGTGACAACCCCTTGTATTTGAGTTTGTGTAACGATTTGATGGTATCTGACGCTTCTATTGTATTATGATGATGAAGGTTTCTCGAACGCCGCGTTAGCGATAATAGCGGCATCCTTTTTTGTCCTGTGAAGGCAAAAAAGATACAGCGGATAGCGCGACCCGAAGGGAAACGCCCACCCATAACCATTGATTAGAAGGCTTTTGTGCTTTGAAATGGGTAAGCAATCAACCCCTACTTTTTTGTATATTTAATGAAATTTTCTTGAGTCAAGACATTAAAATACCTTCCAATCTTACTGCTCCCTGTGACTGTGTACATCTCATTGACATCCGAGGGCCGGATTACATTTCTTCCATTGATTGTTTTTCTTGAGTTTGACAGTTTAAGATGTATTTTAAATGTCTTCAGAGTAAAAAACTCAGTATTTATAGGGTATTTAGTTTTTGTTCTGAAAAATTGGGTAGTGCGAAATTGGATTGCATAACCCATTTAGGTTCCTTATTCTCGCCCCATGGCATTCCTCAGAGTAGAAAAAAACAGTCAATTACATTGAACATTATGGGTTGTTAAGAAAAAAAATACGTACAGCAGGTATGAACGTGTAAAGAGAACCCACTCTTGGAATTCAAATCACATCATTGGGAAACTGTTGCTTTTTAACTTATCGCGTCCATGGCAGCAAGCATTACCAATTGTTAAAATCTCTACCCCAAAGTCCACAAATGCCTACGGGATATCCTGGTATGATGATATTGTCTTTAATTTCACCGTTGTGGTTTTGCTTAATGAACAAAAAGTTAACACAGTTATACTCCCACTAAATTCTACATTGATGAGTACTAGAAGAAAATTTATAAAACAAGCTACAGCAGCAAGTGCTACATTTTCTATTGTGCCAAGACATGTGCTAGGTCAGGGCTATACACCTTCTAGCGATCGGCTAGCGGTTGCAGCCATTGGAATTGGTGGTCAAGGAGGAACGAATCTCCGTCGTTATTTTACCTCAGACGAAGCAGAGATTGTTGCCCTTAGTGGCGTAGATGATCGAAGAGCATTGAGTATGAGGTCAAAATTTGAAAAGGGTCCCTATTACAGAGACTATCGAGAATTACTTGACAAGCATCACAAAGAGATTGATGCCGTTGTGGTAAGTACCACAATATGCGGAACCCCCATGGTTGTCAAAATAAACAGTCACATTATCTGGGATACTACGTAGCTCTAAATCACCTTTGTAGGTAGGGTGGAATGTTGACTTATACCACCACAATCCCATCATAAAAGGCAGCAATATGATAAGTATTACGATAAAGACTTTCTTTTTAAGTTTCATTTGTTTGTAATTGATGTGATCAAAAGTACATGATTTTTTTTTACACGGTCAAGCTGGTAATAAAAGCTTGGCAATTAAAATATTACCTTTTCCATAGCAATAGATTGTTATATCTCCTACACCTTTGAAAGAGTTTTGTCCAATGATTTCTTTAAGTGAAAAAAAATACAAAAAAGAGCACATTGCTATTGAGATAAGATATGTAAAATCATGAGTTTTTTTTTAAGGGCGTTCCCTTCGGGCCGGGCTATTCGCTATATCTTTTTTATTCAAAAAAGGATGTCGCTGCTATCCCTAACGCAACCCTAGAAATAACTTTTTAATCGCAGGGCAATAGCCAAGGGTTGAGTCTAAAGAGGCTTGCCACGAGGTAGTTGATTTAAAAAAATCATTCAAGGACTTTGTATTGGCGTAAGCCATAAAAACCAAACTGTTAGTTATTGCCTCGCGATGAAAAATGTAGTTATATCAAAGAAAGATAATAGAATTAAGTTGTATTTTTGAAGTCCTACAAAAGGACTTTTTATGAAAAAAATTCAGATGGTAGACCTCCAAGGACAATATGCAAAAATAAAAGAGACTGTAGATGCATCCATAGAAGAGGTTTTAAACTCCTCAGCATACATTAATGGACCTTACGTACACGAATTTCAAGCAGCACTTGAGGATTATCTGAACGTAAAACATGTCATACCCTGTGCCAACGGAACAGACGCCCTGCAAATTGCCATGATGGGTTTGGGTTTGGAACAAGGTGACGAAGTGATCACAGTAGATTTTACCTTTGCAGCTACGGTAGAGGTCATTGCCCTACTCAAACTCACACCCGTGTTAATTGACGTAGAACCTGACACTTTTAACATCAATATTGATGCTTTAAAAAAGGCAATTACGCCAAAAACAAAGGCAATTGTTCCAGTTCATTTATTTGGTTTATGTGCCAATATGGATGCTGTCATGGAAATTGCAAAAGAACATCATTTATGGGTCATCGAGGATACCGCACAAGCCATTGGAGCCAATTATACCTTTAAAGACGGCAAAAAACAAAAAGTAGGAACCATCGGAGACGTGGGTACTACGTCCTTTTTCCCCTCCAAAAATTTAGGCTGTTATGGCGATGGAGGTGCCATTTTTACCAATAACGATGAATTGGCACATACCATTCGCGGAATCGTAAACCACGGAATGTACAAACGCTATTACCATGACGTTGTAGGGGTAAATTCCAGACTCGATAGCATTCAGGCAGCTGTTCTAAAAGCCAAACTATCTCATCTAGACACCTATTGCAATGCCAGAAGAGATGCAGCCCAACATTATAATAAAAACTTTGCAGAAAATCCCCACATCATTACCCCAACTACACGTTCCAATGCCACTCCCGATTGCGGTCAGATTTGTGCCACGTGCGACTGCCACGTGTTCCATCAATACACACTAAAAATCACCAATGGTAAGCGAGATGCGTTACATCAATATCTATTAGAACAAGGAATTCCAAACGCCATTTACTACCCAGTTCAACTGCATCAACAAAAAGCATATCAAGATAATCGTTATCGTGAAGAAGATTTTAAAGTAACAAATAATTTGGTAGAAATGGTTATTTCACTCCCTATGCACACAGAACTAGACGAAGAACAACTAACTTTCATTACCAAAAAGGTAAACGACTTCGTCTTAAACTAATTTCAACAAAAAGAGAGTCATTAAGATTCAGTAGTCATTGCTGTGTTTTTTTGAGCTTTTTAATTTTTTTGAATTCAATAAAATATGAATACCATTCTTGTTACAGGGGGCTTAGGGTTTATAGGCTCACATACAGTAGTAGAACTTCAAAATGCGGGATATCACGTTATCATCGTTGATAATCTATACAATTCTAAGATGGAAGTTCTAGATCAAATTACCGAGATTACAGGGATTAAACCCTCATACCTTAATATCGACCTTAAAAACAAGGAAGAAGTCCATGCGTTTTTCAACAATCATCCAATCGATGGAATCATTCATTTTGCAGCTTCAAAAGCAGTAGGAGAAAGCGTCAAAAATCCACTCCTTTATTACGAAAATAATATTGTGACGCTAGTTTACATTTTACAAGAAATGAAAACACACCAAATTTCGAACTTCATTTTCAGTTCCTCATGTACAGTTTACGGGCAAGCCGATGAGCTACCAATCACAGAAAATGCTCCTGTAAAACCTGCTGAATCTCCCTATGGGAATACCAAACAGATTGGTGAAGAAATTATAGAACAAAGCTGCCACGCAACCCATCTAAAAGCTATTGCTTTGCGTTATTTTAACCCCATTGGTGCCCACGAAAGCGTAAAGATTGGAGAACTACCATTAGGAGTTCCTCAGAATTTGATCCCCTATATTACGCAAACAGCGGCTGGTATTAGAAAAGAGCTTTCTGTATTTGGAGATGATTATCCCACTCCTGATGGAACAGCGATTAGAGATTATGTTCACGTTGTAGATTTAGCAAAAGCTCATGTTGCAGCACTAGAAAGGCTGATAAAAGGGATAAATAAAAAAGAGTTTGAAGTGTTCAACATAGGAACTGGAAAAGGAAGCTCGGTCCTAGAAGTAATAAAGACTTTCGAAAAAGTAAATCAACTTCACCTAAGCTATAAAATAGTAGAAAGACGTAAAGGTGATGTTACCGCGGCCTACGCTGATACCACTCTCGCTAATAAAGAACTGGGATGGGAAGCAGAAAAAACACTAGAAGAAGCATTACATTCCGCATGGAGATGGCAGCAGAAACAACAGCACTAGGCTTTAAAACTAGCTCCACGAGCCGTAACACTCCGATCAATCTTACGCATCAATCCTTGCAATACTTTTCCTGGTCCTACTTCTATAAATTCTGTTCCACCATCAGTAATCATTGCTTGAATAGATTGCGTCCACCTTACTGGCGCTGTTAATTGTGCAATTAGGTTTTCTTTAATTTCAGCAGCAGAAGTCACCGCTTTTGCTGGAACATTTTGGTATATTGGACAAGAAGGTTCATTAAAGCGAGTTGCTTCAATGGCCGCTGCGAGTTCCTCTCTTGCAGGCTCCATCATAGGCGAATGAAACGCGCCACCAACGGGTAAAACCAGAGCCCTTCTTGCTCCTTTTTCTGTCAATACCTCGCATGCCTTGGTAATCGCTTCTACTTCACCAGAAATTACTAACTGGCCGGGACAGTTGTAGTTTGCAGCTACGACTACTCCTTCAATTCCATCACATACCTGCTCTACAACTTCATCGTCTAACCCAAGTACAGCTGCCATAGAAGAAGGATGAACTTCACAGGCTTTTTGCATAGCCATAGCTCGTTGAGCTACCAGTGTTAATCCATCTTCAAAAGACAAGACGTCTGCTGCCACTAAAGCAGAGAGTTCTCCTAGAGAATGACCAGCTACCATTTCTGGCATAAAGTCATCACCTAAAACCCTTGCTAGAATGACCGAATGGAGAAAAATTGCAGGCTGTGTAACCTTTGTCTGTTTGAGTTCTTCTGCCGTTCCCTCAAACATGATATCGGTAATACTAAACTCCAGAATTTTATTCGCCTTTTCAAACAGTTCTTGGGCTACAGAAGAACCTTCATATAGATCCAGTCCCATTCCAGCGAATTGAGCTCCTTGCCCAGGAAAAATATATGCTTTCATCCGAATTTAAAGTTTATTTTGTATAGTTAAATAGTTCCATTTGTTAAGGTATCAGCTTTTGTTTCAACAATCCCATTTTGGGGGTTTGATCTGTTGATATATCAAATAGATCGGGCACAAAAATACACGATTTTTTTGTTTTAAAATTGGTTGAATAAAGTGTTTTTGAATCTCTTATGATTTAGTAACTTAGCCCTATGACTGAGCGACAAAAATTTCATGCAGAAATCATATATCTCATCCTAGCAGCCTTATTTATTGCCTCCTTAGTCACTTCAAATCTCATTTTTCAAAAGTTTTTTTATTGGCGCCTGATAGATTTAGAAGTATTCGGCTCAAAACTATTTGAAGTTTCTGTTGGCTTACTCCCATATCCCATAACATTTCTAATTACAGATATTCTTTCAGAAATATACGGAAGGAAAAAAGCCAATTTCGTAGTGATTGCCGGAATTTTTGCCTCCTTTTTTTCACTAGCAATCATTTATGTATCTAAAGAAGCTCCAGCAACATCTTGGTCACCTGTAAATGATGCTACTTTCACAAAAGTATTTGGCGCTATACCCCTTGCAGTATTGGCCTCTATGATGGCCTATTTAACTGCTCAATTCATAGATATACACATCTACCACTTTTGGAAAAAACTCACTCGTGGAAATCACCTGTGGCTACGAAATAACTTTTCTACATTCTCTTCACAGATTGTAGACACCCTTACCGTACTACTATTGCTATGCTCCTTTGGCATTATTTCATGGGATAATTTTTTAGGGCTACTGATTAGTGGGGTGCTGTTTAAAATACTCATTGCAGCTTTGGACACCCCCATTCTATATGTGATTATTTATGGCTTTAGAACATATTTTGGCTTGAAAAAAGGCGAGGAAATTCACGAGAAAATCGCCCTAGAAAAGGAAGTCCAAAGTATTAGTAAATAATGCCAGATTTTTTCATTCAAATGGCATACTTACCCAGCATAGCAATGGATGGAAACCGCTAGTAGGCAATATATTCTTGTGTTGATGTAAGCCCTGTAATTCTCATTTAAAAGCTAAAATAAAATCCTTAACTTTCCACAATAGTTACAATAGTAAATAATTACCTATGGCGAAAATATATTACGATGCTGCTGATTTGCGCAAATTTAGTACAATAACAGAGTGGAGTGAAGAACTCGGCACCAAGTTCTTTGATTACTACGGTAAAGTCTTTGAAGAAGGAGCTCTTACAGCTCGTGAGAAGTCACTCATTGCACTTGCCGTTGCCCACACAGAGCAATGCCCATATTGTATTGATGCCTATACCAAAGACAGTTTGCAGAGAGGGGTTACAAAAGAGGAAATGATGGAAGCTGTTCATGTAGGAGCTGCCATTAAAAGTGGAGCAACACTGGTTCATGGCGTTCAGATGATGAAGCAAGTGAACAAACTAGAGATGTAATTAGAATAGTATTTTTAAGACCAGAATACGGAAAAATCTGTCTTAAATAAAGCTCTGCAAATCGCTGTTCAAAGAATCCTCTATTAGATAAAAAGACCTAAAATAAGATCAGTACAACCATATTGACATGAGTAAAAAGTCCCTAAAAGGCAGAAACAACAACTTAGCTAAGGCAGAACATCAGTTAGAAGTTCTTTCTAGCGGGATCTTTGCCAATGGCGAATTACCTACTTTTGCAGAAAAGATCAAAGAAACACATCAGCTCCCCATACGTCCTCAAAAATTGGAAATCTTACAGCTTAATCTTGGCTATATGTGCAACCAAGTATGCGCTCACTGTCATGTAGATGCAGGTCCAGATCGCAAGGAAATAATGACCAAGCATACCATGCAGCAATGCTTAGAGGTGATCCAGAAAACAAATGCCCATACCTTAGACCTTACAGGCGGAGCACCAGAAATGAATCCCCACTTTCGGTGGTTTGTAAAAAAAGCGACTAAAGTTGGAATCAAAGATCTTATTGTTCGTTCCAATCTAACCATTATCAGAGCAAATAAGGCATACTATGATTTGCCCGAATTTTTTAAAAAACACAATGTTCATGTAGTAAGCTCTATGCCTCACTGGACTTGTGGGAAAACCGATAAACAGCGAGGAGTAGGGGTTTTTGATACATCTATACAAGCCCTAAAAGAGCTCAATGCTGTTGGTTATGGAATGCCAGGTAGTCGTTTAAAACTCGATTTAGTATACAATCCGTCTGGAGCCTTTCTACCGGGAGATCAGTTGGCATTAGAAACTGATTTCAAGAAAGCATTGCATCAAGATTTTGGGATTAATTTCCATCGTTTGTTTGCCATCACGAACCTCCCAATAAGTAGATTCCTAGAATATCTAATAGCCTCAGAAAACTACGAAGACTATATGTATGCCCTTGTAGATGCATATAATCCTGTCGCAGTAAAAAATGTTATGTGCACGAACACACTATCTGTGAGTTGGGACGGATGGCTGTATGATTGTGATTTCAATCAGATGCTCAATTTAAAAGTATCTGGAAAGCATAAACACATATCAACATACAATGAAGAGCAATTACAGGACAGAAACATAGTAATCAATCAACATTGCTACGGATGTACCGCAGGTGCTGGGAGCAGTTGTCAAGGAGTTGTGACCTAGCCTATGAAGCATCAACATCTATTAATTGTTTTTGTTAAAAACCCTATTCTTGGAAAAGTCAAAACCAGACTAGCTAAGACCGTCGGTGACGAGTCAGCCCTTGAGATCTACCAAAAGCTACTGGAAATTACCGAACGGGAAACTAGAAAAGTAAATGCCGTCAGACACATCTACTTCTCAGAAATGATTATCTCTTCCAGATGGAAAGACGACAAAAAATACATCCAAGAAGGAACAGATTTAGGAGCTCGGATGCTACGTGCTTTCCTACATGGATTTTTGCAAGGATACAAACATATTATCATCGTAGGTTCTGATTTACCCGATATAACGAAAGAGACGATAGAAATAGGCTTTGAACAACTAAAAACAAATGATATTGTTTTTGGTCCTGCGAATGACGGAGGTTACTATTTGTTGGGGATGTCAAAAATACATTCCTCTATTTTTGAAAATAAACCATGGAGTACATCTGCATTGTTATACCTAACCTTACAGGAATTGACAGAGCAAGAAAAGACGTTCGCGCTATTGCCAATTAGGAATGATGTAGATACTTATGAAGACTTCGTCGCTTCCAGCTTATATAAAACAACCAAAAATAAAGATGAAAGAAACATTACAAGAAACAGTTGAATATTTAAAACATGCAGGTTTTGATGAGCCTGAAATTGGAATTATTCTAGGGACAGGATTTGGAAGATTCCTCGACGAAGTTGAGATTCAACAGGAGGTTGCATACTCAGACATTCCATATTTCCCAACTGCCACAGTAGAGTTTCACTCTGGCAAGCTTGTATATGGCAAGCTTGCTGGTAAGACCGTTGTGGTGATGTCTGGAAGATTTCACTTATACGAAGGATATACTCCTTGGGAGGTGACTTATGGTGTTCGTGTGATGCATCAATTGGGAATTAAAGCACTTTTAATCTCTAATGCTGCGGGAGCCGTTAACCTGTCATTCAACAAAGGAGACCTCATGGTAATTGAAGATCATATCAATCTTCAAGGAACATCTCCGCTAGCATTTGCAACCGTTGGAGAATTTGGAGATCGCTTTGCAGATATGCTAGAGCCATATTCACATGAAATCAACCGTCTACTAAAAGAAATCGCCAAAAAACATAAGATAACATTGCGAGAAGGGACATATGCCGGAGTTTTGGGGCCACAACTAGAAACAAGAGCAGAATACAGAATGCTTCAAATCCTAGAAGTTGATGCTGTTGGAATGAGTACGGTTCCCGAAGTCATTGTGGCGACACATCTAAATGTACCCTGTGCTGCTATTTCTGTTATAACAGATGAATGCGATCCTAAACACCTCGCCCCAATAGACATTCAGGAGATCATTCAAATTGCAGGCAAAGCAGAACCTAAAATGATTCTATTATTTAAAGAGCTTATTAAAATAATCTAGTGATCAATCCTTTAAAATACTAGTAATGAGTTTATTTTTAATTTCCGTAACCCTTATCTTTAACCTAAAAATATGAGTTATCTAGACACTACCAAAAATCTATACAAAGAAGCAGTACTAACCCCAATGTTGGTTTGTGTTGTACCACCAACCCTATTTGGGAACTCCCGAATCTAAAGATTCCGAGAATAATGCAAGAAATGAATTATGGCTGTGGCAGTACTGTCTATGCACATGATTTATCCAATTAACCAAAAATGCTCACCGATGAAGGCTTTGGAACCATAGAAATTAGAGCCAGAAAGCCCTGCCGAATTCTGGATCCCAAATATTACCAAACCAACCACTCCCCACTCACCTCAATCAAAACAAGGCAGTTTATAGCCATCCCATATTAGAAGTCGTATAAAACCCTTTCATTTTCCAATGATCACCAAAAGTTACTTTTTAAAAAGATAAAGACCCAGTATTGTGATCAGTCCATTCATCACTAAAATTTCAAAACCAAACACATAATAATGATCCTGAGCAAACTCTTGAGCGCAAGCCCATGTATTCTCAATAGACGGATATTTCGTAATCCTAAAGAAATAAGAATACACAGTCGATAAAAGAGTGATGATCAACGTAAGTACAGGTGCCAGCACACAAATATAAGGAACCGCTTTATCCCTCACATTCCATGTTGTAAACAGCCCAAAAGTATAAAGCCCTAGCAAAGGACCATACGTATATCCAGCAAACGTAAATATTTTTGCGATTACACTCTCATTAGCAATTACATATTTAAAGATCAAGATCGTTATGATAAGGATCAGCGAGAATAAGATATGCACCTGCTTTCTAATGCGTACCTTTTTTGAAGCGCTAAGCGAGGCCGAAGTACCCTCCCTTTCAATACCCAAAATATCAATACTAAAAGACGTCGTTAAAGAAGTAAGCGCAGAATCGGCACTCGAATAAGCCGCAGCAATCAATCCCAACAAAAAGAAGACCGCCGTAGCCATTCCCAGGCGACCCTCCGTGGCAACGATAGGAAACAGTGTATCCTTGTGAGCATCAATCCCATTTTTCTGAGCATAATCAGTAAGGAGTACCCCCAGCGCCAAAAAGAAAAAGTTAACAATCACCAAAACAATCGTAAACCAAAACATATTCCTTTGCGCGTCCTTTAGGCTCTTACACGTTAAATTCTTCTGCATCATATCCTGATCCAAGCCAGTCATAACCACCGCAATAAAAGCACCAGAGAAAAACTGTTTCCAAAAATAATTTCCAGCTTTAAAATCCTCAAAGAAAAAAGTTTTTGACAGTCGGCTGTCCGCCACATAATCCCATAAACTTGCTATGTGCATTTCAGCAGCAACACTATAAATACACACCCCAACAGCAATCAACATAAACAAGGTTTGCAGCGTATCCGTCCATACAATAGTTTTAATTCCCCCTCTAAACGTATAAAGCCAAATCAGTAAAATGGTGATGGTCACAGTAGCCCAAAAAGGAATTCTCATCTCGTCAAACAAAAGAAGTTGCAATACCTTAGCTACCAAAAACAACCGAAAAGCAGCCCCCACAGTCCGCGATAACAAGAAAAACGACGCCCCTGTCTTATAAGTATGCCGACCAAAGCGATCTTCCAGATACGTGTAGATAGACGTGAGATTTAAACGATAATACAAAGGGAGCAATACCAGTCCAATCATCGCATAGCCTAAGACGTAGCCCAATACCATTTGCATATAGCCCATGCTTTGTGTCTCTACCCAACCCGGCACAGAGATAAAAGTAACCCCAGAAAGAGAGGCACCAATCATTCCAAAAGCCACCAAATACCACGGAGACGTATTATTCGCCTTAAAAAAAGCAGCATTATCTGCCTTTTTTCCAGTAAGATATGAGATGAGAATCAACACGCCAAAATAGCCCGCAATAAGAAGTAAAATACTAGACGCTTCCATGCAAAATTTGAAATTTTCAATCTACAATGACGAATATAAGTCAATAATAGGAGAGCTTGGTTTTTATAGTAGAAAATTCATTCATCGTCACGCATAATTTGTAATTTCGCAACAATGGATTTTTCTTCAAAACTACTAGAAAATGCGGTTAACGAAGTATCGCGACTACCAGGAATAGGAAAGCGAACAGCGCTTAGGCTTGTGTTGTACTTGCTAAAACAGCCCAAAGAAAACACCCACTACCTCACCCAAGCATTAGAACAACTCACCAACAATATCAAAACATGTCAGAAATGCCATAATATCTCAGACACCCTCCTATGCGATATTTGCAGCAACCCCAATAGAAACCCAGAAATTGTCTGCGTTGTAGAAGACATAAGAGACGTTATGGCCATAGAGAGCACTGCTCAGTTTAAAGGAGTATATCATGTTTTAGGAGGCAAAATCTCACCCATCGAAGGAATAGGCCCCCAAGAACTCACCATCGATAGCCTGGTCAAAAAAGTAAAGAACGGAGACGTCAAAGAGCTCATTTTTGCCCTGAGTTCCACTATGGAAGGCGATACAACCAACTTTTACATCTACAAGCAAATCGAAGAATTTGATATCATTACCTCTACCATCGCCCGAGGCATCTCTGTAGGCGATGAGTTAGAATATGCCGATGAGGTCACCCTAGGAAGAAGCATTCTAAACAGAATTCCGTTCGAGCAATCATTAAAAAGTACCTAATTCAGCCATTAGAGTCTCCAACAGACGGATGTTGTTAAGGGCGTTTCCCTACGGGTCGGGCTCTCCGCTCTATCTTTTTTGCCTTTGAAGGACAAAAAAGGATGCCGCTGCCATCCCTAACGCAGCATCTAGACACCCATGTTCAGAAAAGCTAAAATCGTTCCCGTCCGTTGTCCTTTGTTCGCTAATTTTTAATACATTAGAAGTCGGAAAAAAATGGAGATGTTATTGGTATGACGAATAAATCTCTTGCAAAAATAAAGTACTTATTTTAGCGTTTTTTAGCGATATTATGAAAGTAAATGTTCCTAAAATTCCAAAAAACACGCTTTAAAAGAGATTTAACAAGACCACAAAACCCTTTGGGTGTGGCATTTCAGAAGTTGAATAAAATAATCATGACAAAAAAAGTGGTGTTATTCCAAAATATATACCTGTTAACGCACTCTTTTTTTGGTTATAATTGTTTATTTACAATCTAAAAAAACCAAATGATAGAAAGAATACTTACCATAGAAAAATTTGGAGTTTTTAATGACTTTAATTGGAATAGAGATTCTACTCTTCAAGATTTCAAGGAGAAAAATGTTATATATGGATGGAATTATTCAGGAAAAACCACCTTATCGAGAATATTTTGTTCACTACGAGATAAATCAATTCATATAGATTATCCAGATGCAAAATTCAAACTTCGGCAAGAAAATAATCAAGAATTTGATAGTGTCAATTTAGACACTTATGATCAAAGAGTTTTTATTTTCAATAAGGAGTATGTTGACTCAAAATTAACTTGGGATTCTAGAACTGAATTAGGAGAGCCTATCGCATTTGACGTTGGAGAAAACACGACAATCCGAAGTGAGATTGAAAAGTTAGAAGAAATAATTGAATACGTTAAATCGAGAAAGATTTCAACTCAACCACCTATTGATTCTTATAATGAATATGAAAATTGGCGTTTCAGAGAAGAAAGCAAATCGATTAGATTAATTATTTCTAATAATACAATTCCATTCGACAAAGGACATTTTAAAGTAGCTCTTCGCTCAATAACAAAGAAAAATCTTGATTCACTAATCATTACTCACCATAAGCAAATCGAAGATTTAAAAATATTGTCAAATTCAACTAATAACTTTCAACCTTTTGATGAATTTGAAATTGAACTAAAACTTACAGATTTCAAAACTTCTGTTAACGCCCTTCTTTTAGAAGAACCTGCAAAAGACATTGTCATTGACATTTTAGAAAAAAATAAGGATTTATACAGTTGGGTAAAGGAAGGTTTAGAATTTGAAGAGAATTCAGATACTTGTTCTTTTTGTGGTAATAATGTAACAAACGACAGAATAACTTCTTTAAATAATTATTTCTCAAATGCTTCTAAAGATTTAAGAGATAGAATTTCTTCGCTTAGGGATTTGATCAATGAAGAAATTACCGCGATTAATTCAATAGAGATACCAAAAAGTCAAAATGACTTCACAGAAAAAGTCAGGGAAACAATTGATTTAAAAATCAAATCCTATAACTCAATCAAATCAAAATATTTACTCGAACTAAATCACTTATTGAGTGAACTTACCAGAAAAGAAGATGGGAACATATTTAATAAAATTTCATTAGTAGAAACTGAATACAACCTAAAGGAAATTGAAGATTGGTTTTTGGAAGTTAATGAAGTTATTAAAAGTCATAATTCTTTAATATCCAACTTTGAAACCGAACGTGATGCAGCAAGAGGAAAGTTAAAAAAGCACCTTATTGCTGACTTTCTAAAAAACGAAAATTATTTCGACAAAAAAGAGAAGAGCCAAAATGCACAAAATTGGCAAAAGCTATATAACCACTATATTAGTAACAAAGAAAGCCTAAAACAAGAGAAACTTGATTCATTAAAAACAATTACGAAAGGGAAGAACGAATTAAACAATTTCATACAAAAATTTCTAAACCGAAAGGATATAGAAATTGACGTTACTGAAGATGATAAATTTATTCTTTTGCGTAAAACTAGACCAGCAAGAAATTTAAGCGAAGGAGAAAAAACAGCAATTGCTTTTTCGTATTTTTTAGTAGAACTAGAAAGCCTTGGTTTACTAGAAATGCAAAAGACAATCGTATTTATTGATGACCCAATTTCAAGTTTAGATACCAATCATATTTCACAAGTTTACTCTCTAATAAACTCTTATTTTTTTAGAAAAAATATAGATGCGGATAATCCAAAAAAGGTTGTAAACTGTTTTAAACAATTATTTATCTCGACTCATAATTTTGAATTCTTCTCATTTTTAAGAGATTCAACGCAGCTCAATAAAAAGAAAAAAATAACGAATCCAACGACTGGAAAAAAGCAAGAAATACCAAATTTTGGATTTTATCAAGTTCAAAAAATAGACACTGACAACTCTGTTCTTAAAGGTTTGGATAAAGCATTAAAGAAATACAAATCAGAATATATTTATCTCTTTAGCCTTATTTACAAATACAAACAAACTGTTGACAACGGTGGAGATGTTCACGATTTTCTTATTCCAAATGTCTTAAGAAGGTTTTTAGAGATATATACTTTAATGAAAATACCTAATGAACCCGATAGCGTAGAAAATAGAATTGTTCAATTGGTGGATAATGTAAATAATTTCAAAACTCTTAATCACTTCTCACACTTTACAACATTTGAAAAGGCAACGAGACACGATGAACTGATTATGGTTCTGCCGACCGCTTGCAATGAACTGATTAATCTTTTGAAACTCGACGAAAAACATTATGAATCGCTAAAAAAAGCAATCTGAAAAAAAGCCAGTATACAACAACGGTAACTGTTGCCTCTGCTAGCGCTCGACCAATGTCATTAATTTAAGGGTTTAAATTATTGATTTTCAGCATCATGCATTTGATTTTCTGGATTATATTTCGTATATTTAATTGATAATCAAATAGTTATTATAATGCAAAAAAAACATCTGTTTCTATTTTGAAAAGA
>CAXRAW010000097.1:0-9123 GCA_964228785.1 Flavobacteriaceae bacterium | reverse complement strand
ATTTAGAATCCCCTTTGGTTTTGATGACTCTGACATGTAGCATTTGACCCTATTAGTGCGGTCAAATTACAAATTTTTGAACTTAACTAGCTGATTATCAAAACTACCTTTTTGAACTCAATAACTAGCGGACAAGTCAGGAAACATCATGATTAAAACACCCAGTATCTGTATTAAGTACTCGAACATAAGTTGTTCCGTTAGCTCCTCCATTCCAAAATATAGTTCCAGCTTCTGGCCCTGTAACCCGGCGCTAGACAACCTCTTGTGCCTGATCACTTTCTCCAATCCAGCTTGTACCTGCTGCCTGTTCACTAGAAAGCTGTGCTTCATCAGCAGTAAGGATAGTGACTAAATAATTCTGTACACCAAAATAGGTTCTATTTTCTGCGGCGGCTCGTGCAGATTCCCAGTCAATTCCGTTCTGTGGTACGTATTCATAGTAATGGTCAGTAGATGATAAGTAATTGGCGTCACCTATATTAAAGGAAAAGAATTTTTCACCGGAGGCTAAAGCATCTGTGCTTTCAAAGGCGACAGAACGGACTGCGAGTATCAGGTCAGTATATAAAATTTCTGTGGTTGAAACTGGATTTAATGTCAGTTTTCCTTCGGTACTATCCCAAGAAGCATTGATGGTAGGGTGACTTCTAGTGAGAGAAAGAACATCTGAACTTGATGCATATCCAGAGGAAATTTGGATGAAAAATTGGTTGATTCCTGTATCGTCAGAGCCGGTAATATTAAAATTTTCAGCAATGAGAATTTGTTCAAGAGGGCAGTACGGAAATCTTCCGCTAACTGAAATTTCAGGAGGTAAGTTTGTTTGAGTGTGTAATGCTAACCACATCATATTTAAAAAAATTAAAGACAAAAACCTGACCTTAAAAATCCCCATATTTTTGGAAATAATTAGTTTAAATTGATATAATTATATTTGTAAAAATTCAATCTTTAATTGAAAAAATTTAGTTCATGATTAGTAATAAGACAACAACAGTATGGAAAGAAAACATGTTATTTGAATCTGACAATCCAAGTGGTGATTTTTTTTACATGGATGCTCCAAATGATGGGGTTGAAAATAAAGGATTACGACCCAAAGCCATGATGCTATCGTCACTAGCAGGATGCTCTGGTTTGGACGTGATTTCCCTTCTTAAGAAAATGCGTTCTGAAGTTGATGATTTTAAACTAATTGTACATGGAGAATTAACCGACGAACATCCAAAATACTATCACAGAGTTAAGGTTGAGTACCACTTTTACGGGTCTAATTTAGTGGAAGAAAAAATCAATAAAGCAGTAAGCCTTTCTGTTGAGAAATATTGTGGTGTCATGGAGATGTTTCGGAGATTTGCAGATGTAACTACAGAAGTGTATCTTCACGAGCAATAAGACAGTGATAACCAATCAACACAAATTGCTATGCGTTGGACAATAAACCAGAACTCAGATCAAAAAATTATTAATCAACTCTCTGATGAACTCTCTATTGATACAACGTTAGCTACATTGTTAGTTAACAGAGGTATTGTTTCTTTTGATGATGCTAAAATTTTTTTTCGCCCAAAATTAGAGCATCTCCACGATCCATTTTTGATGATGGATATGGATATCGCTGTAAAAAGGATAGATCAAGCGATCTCTAATAAAGAAAATATTCTTATCTATGGAGATTATGATGTAGACGGAACTACTGCTGTTTCTTTGGTATTTTCATACCTTAAAACACACACCCAAAACCTTGCTACATACATCCCAGATCGTTATGAAGAAGGTTATGGCATTTCATATCAAGGAATCGACTTCGCAGATGATAATAACATCACGTTAATCATTGCTTTAGATTGTGGAATTAAAGCGATAGAGAAAGTCAGCTATGCCTCAGAAAAAGGAATCGACTTCATTATTGGTGATCACCACAAACCAGAATTAGAAGTCCCTAAAGCCTTAGCGGTATTAAATCCAAAAAGGAAAGATTGCCAGTATCCTTACAAAGAGCTCTGTGGTTGCGGCATCGGTTTTAAATTGATCCAAGCTATTGCTTCTGCAAAAGGACAGTCTATTGAAGACCTCGTTCCATATCTAGATCTCGTTGCTATTGCCATTGCAGCAGACATCGTCCCGATTACCGGTGAGAACCGGATCTTGACACACTATGGATTACAAGTTATTAACTCCAACCCAAGAACTGGAATTAAGGCCATCATTCACCAGTTAAAAAAAAATAGCCTGAACATTACTGATGTTGTCTTTATCATCGCTCCACGAATCAACGCTGCAGGACGAATAAAACACGGAAATGCTGCTGTAGAACTATTGACCGAGT
This sequence comes from Flavobacteriaceae bacterium, assembly GCA_964228785.1. Lineage (GTDB taxonomy): Bacteria > Bacteroidota > Bacteroidia > Flavobacteriales > Flavobacteriaceae > Polaribacter. Next base: position 6,791 of record CAXRAW010000097.1, on the reverse strand, counting down.
TGGATTTTGAAGCAGCAAAAGAATTTGCAGCCACTATTAACGAATACAATTTGAGAAGGAAAGAACTAGATCAGCAGATGACAAAAGAGGCACTAGATCAAATCAAAAATCTAGGAGAGCAGGAAAGACATACTACGGTTGTTTTTGATGAAAATTGGCATAAAGGTGTGATTGGAATTGTCGCATCTAGATTAATAGAAACCCATTACAGACCTACGCTTGTGTTTACTAAAAGTAAAGATGTCTTAACTGCCTCTGCAAGATCTGTCAAAGGATTTGATGTGTATGAAGCTCTTCAGCAGTGCTCCGAGCTTATCGATCAATTTGGAGGTCATAAATATGCCGCTGGACTGACCTTAAAACCAGAAAATTATCAGGCATTTAAAAATACGTTCGAGGAGGTCGTCTCTACCACCATTGATAAAAAATTATGTACTCCAGAAATTTTGATAGACGCAGAACTAAACCTTTCAACTATCACACCTAAGTTCTTTAGAATTCTTCAGCAGATGGCACCCTTTGGACCCAAGAACATGAGACCTGTGTTTAAAACAAGTGCAGTTAGAGACAATGGATACGGAAGACTAGTTGGACCAGAAAAAAACCATCTAAAACTCAATATCATTCACGGAGCCGATAGGAAAACCTACAATGCGATCGGGTTTGGGCTAGGTGAAAAAATCAATCACATTCAAAATACTTTTGACATTGCATATACCCTCGATGAAAATGAGTGGAATGGAGTGAAGTCTGTTCAGCTTGTACTAAAAGATATTAGGTAATTAATGTTCCTTTATTAAGTACACATATACAGGATAATGATCACTATACCCTCCAGTATATGATCCATAAGAGAAACTCCTAAATGGATACCCTTTATACCTCCCTTTGCTAGTAGTTAAGAAGCTTTTATTGAATACTGCCGCTTTAAACATCTTATAATTGGAAAAGTCCTTATTTGCTACATCCAACAAAGGTGAGGTGATCAAGATCTGATCAAACATGCTAATATTATCCCTATACCCACCAGTATTATAGCCCTTTTTAAACATTTTCTCATAAGGATTGTAGAGATCCCCTTCTTTAACATGACTCCTTTTTGCTTTGGTCTTCAAGACATTTTTAAAACTACTGTTAATTGGGTCGTCGTTAAAATCGCCCATGATAAGGACTTTGGGATGATCTTCAGTTTTTTTTAGCATCTCGATAATCTTTGTATTTTGATATGCTGCCTTTTCCCTCATAGGCCTACTCCAGGCCTCTCCACCCCTCCTCGAAGGCCAATGATTTACAATCAGATGGATTAACTCATCATCTAAATACCCGCTAACCAATAACTGATCTCTCGTAAATATTTTCCTCCCATCACTGTAGATATTTGGGTTAAAAGACTCGTGATGTATGGGTTTGAAGTACCGTGATTGGTATAATAAAGCTACATCTATACCCCTTTTATCAGGTGAATCGTAGTGAATAATTTCATATCGCTTAGACTTGAGTTGCTCAGATTTAACTAAATCTTCTAAAACACTCCTATTTTCAACTTCAGCTAAACCAATAATGGCAGGGCTCGTATTGGACTTTTCCTCTCCAATTTGGGCGATGACTGTAGCTAGCTTATGAATCTTATCCCAGTAAACCTCCCCTCGATCTCCCTTCATTTCCATAATTGGACTTGCTTCATCATTCTTAGATACGTCGTTAATTGTATCAAATAAATTTTCGACATTGTAAAAAGCTACTGTTCTAATTTTATATTTCTTAACCTCATTTTTTTGAGCATGAACTAATGCAGCAAGAGTGAGGGATAATAAAACAGAAACGATTCTTTTCATGATCTAGTTATAATTAGGTTACAAACATAGCAACATTTTATCGGCTAACATTTAATTAATGGCAACTAAACGCTTGATTATGTTAAATTTTGGTAATTTTAATATCTGTTTTATCAACACATAAACCGCCAAACCGTAATCATACGTTCAATGAAAAAAAACCTTATAAACCTTTTACTCTTTTTCTCCTGTGTTTGGGGCATTACAGCCCAAAATAGTGTTAAAGGAGTAGTTGTTGACGGCGACAGCGAAAACCCTATCGAAGGCGTAACCGTAGCCATTAAGAACTCCACAGTTCGTATTCTTACCAACGATAAAGGAGTTTTTCTAATTAAAAACTTATCTGACGGGAACTATATCCTAAAGATAAGCCATCCCAATTATGAAACCCAAAATTTTCCAGTAGAACTTAGTAAAAGTGATATAGACCTCTCTACGATCTACCTCTACAAGGATTTTACAGAAGAGCAAGACATCAGTATTATCAATATTACAGACGATGAGTTAAATGCTGATGACGGATTTACCGATAATATTGCTGGTCTTTTACAATCATCTAGAGATGTATTCTTAAGCGCTGCTGCATTTGACTTTAGTGCTACGTTTTTTAGACCTCGTGGCTTAGACAATGCCAACGGTAAAGTTTTAATCAACGGGATTGAAATGAATAAGCTCCTCAACGGAAGACCGCAATGGAGTAATTGGGGCGGATTAAACGACCTGCAAAGAAATCAAGCCTTTACCAGAGGTGTTAGCCCCAACGAAAATACCTTCGGAGATATCGCAGGGGTCAATAACATTACAATGCGTGCATCTTCCTATGGAGAAGGAACCAGAATTTCTTATGCTTCTGCCAACAGAAGCTATCAGGGAAGAGTCATGGCTAGTCACAGTTCTGGAGCTCTAGACAATGGTTGGTCCTACGCATTCCTTGCCTCCAGAAGATTTGGTAGAGAAGGATATATCAACGGTACACTGTACGATTCCAACTCTTTCTTTGCAACTGTTGAAAAACAGTTAGGAGCAAACCATAGTTTGAATGTTAACGTGATCTATGCCCAAAACAGAAGAGGTCGTTCTACAGCCCTCACCAATGAAATTTATCAACTTAAAGGAAGGCAATACAACCCTTTTTGGGGGGGAATAAACGGAGTTCAAAAAAATACTCGAGAGAGAAGTATTGTGGAGCCAATTTTTATGGTAAATCACTACTGGGATATTTCAGAAAAAACCTCACTAAATACCAATATATCCTATCAAACAGGTTACATTGGAAATACAAGAATTGATAACGGAGGAACCAGGCTAGTCAGTTTTGGCGGACAAGACGTATATATTGGAGGAGCACGAAATCCCTCCCCGGACTACTATCAAAACTTACCCAGTTACTTTCTAAATAGGGACAACCTTACAGCATACGACTATCAATTGGCATACATAGCCCAACAAGAATTTGTAAACAATGGTCAGTTTGACTGGGATAAACTATTCCTAGCCAATCAAAATGCCACTGCGCTAGGAGGAAATTCTATCTATGCCGTACAAGAAGATCGTGTGGACGATAGTATGCTTTCACTTAACTCTATTCTCTTTACAGAGCTCAATGAGAACATCAAGCTAAACGCATCTGTATCCTACAGAAGTTTAAATAATGAAACCTATGCAAAGATCAAAGATTTACTAGACGGCACAGGGTTTCTTGACGTTGATTTCTTTGCCGAAACACAACTTGATGGTACAGATGCTGGTAACATCGCACAAAGCGATGTGAGAAACCCCAACAGAATTGCAGCCCAGGGAGAGCGTTATAAGTACAACTATGAAATGAATGCTACGGTAGTTAAGTCTTTTGTCCAAGCCCAATTTAACTATACAAAACTCGATTTTTATCTAGGGGCAAGTATAAGTGCCACCTCCTATCAAAGAAACGGTTTGTACGAAAATGGATACTTTCAGGGTGACTTATCCTATGGCAAAAGTGAGAAGCTAGACTTCCAAAATTACGGTCTTAAAGGAGGACTCACCTATAAAATTTCAGGTCAACATTTGCTGGATTTTAATACAGCATACATCACAAAAGCACCCAACATCCGAAACTCCTTCGAGAATGCCAGACAGAACAACATCACAGTCCTAGACATTGATAGCGAGAAAATTTACACGATTGACGCAAGCTATATTCTAAGAACCCCCAAGGTTAGAGGGCGTCTAACAGGGTATTATACCCGTTTTAAAGATGGAACAGACATCAACTTTTTCTTTACAGAGAGCGGTTCCACATTCACCCAAGAAGTGCTAACCGATATCGATAGAAAAAACTTTGGTGGAGAATTGGGAATAGAAGCACAGATCACACCAACCATTAAGTTAAAAGGTATTGCAGCCATGGGGCAATTTACCTTTAACAACAATCCCAGCCTGTACTATGCCAGTGATGATTTCCTTCCCAACCCCTCTACTGGCGAAACCCGAAGAACATACGGAGACGGAAAAGCAAAACTAAAAAGTCTGCATGTATCTGGCGGACCAGAAAGAGTGTTCCAGTTAGGATTCGAATACAGAGATCCCGATTTTTGGTGGTTTGGAGCTACCGTAAATCACTTTTCCAGAACATTTGTAGATCCCAGCGCCTTAAAAAGATCCGATGCTTTTAGTACTGATTTTGAGGTGATCCCCTCCGACGTTCTCTATCAGGGAACGTACAGAAGCCGATTAGATTTTGGAGGACCAATAGAAGGATTTACATACAATGATTTCGACCAAGACGTTGCAAGAGAATTACTCCAACAAGAACAATTCCCAAGCTACTTTCTCGTCAACCTAACAGGTGGAAAATCGTGGAAGATTGGAGATTATTTTGTTGGATTCTTTGCCACAATCAACAACCTTTTAAACCAAGAATACAGAACTGGAGGTTTTGAACAATCAAGGCGCATCGGATATCGAGACCAACTGCAAGAACAGACCAATCCCAACGGACCCGTATTCGGAAATCGCTATTTCTTCGGAAATGGAACTACCTACTTTGTAAACTTATACCTTAGATTTTAAAAAATATCAACATAAAGACAAAATGAAAACAGTTAAAAAAATTCAAATATGCATCCTCGCTACCGCTTTAATCACTTTGAATGCTTGCGTGGAGAATGACGACTTTAACACACCTATTTCGCTGGACCAACCCTTTACGCTTGGGCAGAACGACATTGCAACAGATATTAGCGCTGTCCTTGGAGAATACGCCCAGCAAGGTGAAATTTTTACCTACGAAGATCCCACCAACGGAGGAAATATCTACCTATCAGGATATGTCATATCTAGCGATGAAGGAGGAAATTTCTTTGAAGAAATTGTCATACAAGACAGCCCAAGCAATCCCAGTGCTGGTATCGTAGTTCAAGTAGATGTCAACCCGCTATTCACCTACTACGAGTTTGGTAGAAAAATATGGATAAAACTCAACGGACTATCAGTTGCAGAAAGTAACGGAGTCATCCAAATAGGCTTTAGAAACGGAAACGATCTAGAGAAAATACCATCCGCATTTAGAAATGAATTTATCATGCGAGATGCAGAAATTGCAAGTATTTCTCCCTTAGAACTAAGCGTTGCAGAATTTACAAACGACAAGGAAAACCTATTCATTCGTCTTGCAGATGCTCAGTTTGTTAGAGAAGAAGTGTTTACCCCAGCAGGAAGACCACTAACATTTGCTGGTGAAGCATCCGATGAGTTTGACGGTGAGAGAACCCTAGCATCCTGTGCAGGCAACGCTACTGTGATCCTAAGCACAAGCACATTCTCAGATTTTAAATCCCTTTCACTACCCACAACACGAGGAACTATTGATGGTATTTTAACCAGAGATTATTTTGATGATTTCTACACACTTGTCATCAACTCGCCCGAAAACATCAACTTCGATAACGAAGAAAGATGCGACCCCATTCTTTTAGATTGCGGGCTGGCCAGTGCAGAAGGAACCACAGTGCTATTCGAAGACGATTTCGAATCGCAAACACCATTCTCACCCATTACAGGAAACGGATGGACCAACCACATAGAAGCAGGTACCGAGAGTTTTGAGGCTTATACATCAGGAGGTGCCAATGCCTCACAAGGAGTTTCCTGTAGAATAGGAGCCTACCAATCTGGAGATGCAAGCTCCATCGCATGGCTAATCACCCCAAGCATCGACCTCACCGCAAATCCCAATGCCACCATTACCTTCCAAACATCCAATAGCTTCTCAGACAACAGCAAGTTAGAACTCATGTTTTCCAACGATTGGGACGGAACCACAGATGGGATTTCAAGCGCAACATGGGGTGTTGTTCCCGCCGCGTACATCACGCAAGATTCCGATTTTTACGGCGCATGGTTCGATTCAGGAATTGTGGACCTCTCCTGTGGAGAAGGAGTCCTCCATTTCGCATTCAAATACACCGGAAGCGGAGCCTCAGATTTCGATGGAACCTATGAAATAGACCATATCAGAATTGCAAACTAACACATAAGGTGGCATACAATAGAACAGCCTCACAAGAATACCATTTTGTGGGGCGTTCCCCTGCGGGTCGGGCTCTCCGCTGTATCTTTTTTGCCTGTACAGGACAAAAAAGGATGCCGCTGCGATCCCTAACGCGACATTTAAAAAACGTTACCGTTAAACGACAATCTAGTGTTCCACCGCAATAGATTTGACGGGTATTATATATCTTAGCCCAAAATTTATATATATGAGAAAATACCGAGTAACCTTAACTGAATAAAGAGCGTTTGTTTTTAGTATCTGTCATATCCAGCCGAACAGGTTCATTAACACGCTACCGTCGTGCTCAAATATTGCTAGGAGCTGATGAGGGATTAAGAGGGAAAAAGATGACAGACATTCAAATATCCAAGGCGTTCGATGTGAGTATTCGTAGCATTGAGCGAACACGGGCTCTTTTTGTA
>CAXRAW010000096.1:0-32067 GCA_964228785.1 Flavobacteriaceae bacterium | reverse complement strand
TTTTACTCTAAAATCAACAAAAATAACACTAAAGTCCTTCAAATATTTAAAACCAATCTTCAAAAATCAAGCAAAATCAAAATGGTAAAATTAAAAATCAGAACATCTTCAAAATTCTATTGCCAATGACTAATGCGGGTTAAGAGTATTACTGACAATTAGCCAAGTGAAAAGAAAACAGAGAAGCGCAATGACAAATAGTATCATGGTCTCTTTTCTTTGTTCATCAACAATTTTTTCTCTGATTTTAGATAGCTGATATTTTGAAGCTTTTTTTGTAGAAATTTGATTAATATGTGTTTTTATATCGTGACTTTTTTGATTGAGAAACACTCGCTCTTTTTTAAACATCCTTTTCTTACGCATTAAACTTCTGTTTTCACGTAAACTGATGCTAGCATGTTTTGAAAAGCCCTCTCCTGCCATTTGTTTTTTGTTACTGGACAGTAGTTTTCTAAAAACGTAACAAAAAATTCTTTATAACAATCTGTGATACCAGCTCTCTGTGATGGGGATTTCCCAAAAGTTTTCAAGTTCATCTTTGGTTTGAATTAGATGATCAAAGACAATAGTTTTAGAGGAAACCGACTTATTTTTTAGTAATTTTTTAAACTCTTTGAGCTCTTTATGCTGAACATAGACTCCTTGTTTAAAATGCACATTCATTCGATCTAGAAGCTCTAAATGATATTCTGATTGTAGGTGTTGAATGAATTTAACAACTTGGTCTAAATCGCTGTTGGTGATTTTTCCCTCTAGATCCTCGGCAAGAATAATAATAAAGCGGTCGTACAAAAATTGATAGGATACTTTAAATTCTTGGTCATTGTTTTTCCATTGAGAGGTAAAGCTTTTGATCTTCTCTTCTACAGCATTTACTTCGTGCTTATAAAACTTTCTACTTGCAGGATAAATCCAAACTTTTGCTAATCCTGACAATGATTCATAGGAAACTAACATAGGGTAAAGATACTGAAAGAAAAACCTCCTAATCAAAAATTAAGGACGATTCATCTTGTAACAATTTTATGATATCTTCTTGTATGTTTATTCCTTTATCTCTGTTATACCATAGCTGCAGTTCTTCTTTAAACGCCGCATCTAAAATTCTTTTGAGCTTGTAAATTCTTTATAATATCCTTAGTCATTAGGGAGAGGTCATAGCGTTCATTCCAGTTCCAATCTCTTCTTGCATGGGAGTCGTCTATGGTCTGTGGCCAGCTATCAGCAATAGCTTGTCTGAAATCTGGGTGGTATGACACGGTAAACTTTGGGATGTGTTTCTGAATCTCCTTTGCTAATTCCTCTGGGGTGAAGTCCATCGCCGAAATATTGTACGAGGTTCTTATTTGTATGTCTTTGACATTTGCCTGCATGATTTTGATAGTTGCATCTACAGCATCATCCATATACATCATCGGCAGCCGTGTATCAGGCTTTAAAAAGCACTCATAGGATTCGGTTTTAATGGCATGAAAGAAAATATCAACAGCGTAATCCGTGGTTCCTCCTCCTGGTTTTGTCTTCCAGCTAATCACACCAGGGTAGCGCAGGCTTCTCACATCTACCCCATATTTTTCGTGATAGTATTGACACCAAAACTCTCCCGATCGTTTGCTCATTCCATATACAGTAGATGGTTCCATCATTGTTTTTTGTGGCGTGTTATGCTTGGGTGTTGTGGGACCAAAAGCAGCGATGGAACTTGGCCAGAAGACTTGCTTGATGTGCTTTTCTTTTGCTAAGTCTAATATGACCAGAAGAGAAGTCATATTTAAATCCCATGCCCTTTGTGGGAATTTTTCACCAGTGGCAGATAACATGGCCGCAAGAAGATATACTTGGGTTACTTGATATTTTTGGATGACTTTTAAAACGTCATCTCTACTGGTAGCATCTATGATCTCAAACGGTCCTTCTAAATTGAAAAGACGTTCACAACTTTTGATATCAGAGGCAATAACATTTTTATTTCCGTAGATTGATCTTAATTTTAATGTCAATTCACTACCGATTTGTCCGCCAGCTCCTAATACAAGTATGGTTTGATTCATTTAAGAATTACAGTATTCATAATTTCAAAAGTAATTAATTTCGCTTTTCATAAAAAGACAATCGTTAAAAAAGATAAATTTATAGTATTTACAAAAATTTTACTTTTAGACTCTGGTAAATCATTAACATTCATATCTCATTGATTTATGTATTTTTGAATTTTTAACTTATGAATGAAATTTTTTAGTTTTCTGTTTTTTATTGTCCTGTTTGTTTCCTGTGAAGATGATAAAGCGGGTAAGGCTGATACGATCAAAAAATCGGATTTCAGTAAAGAGCAAAATCACATGGTTATTGATCCTCTAACAGGGGGCGCTGCTAAAAAAGTTGATCATTGGCAAGAGTATATAGCTGTAAAAGATTTCTTAAATCAATATAGTTCTATCACTCCCAATGAAGCATTGAACAATTCAAGGGAGTTAAATAATTTGGTCAAAGCTTTAAAAGATAGTGTAACGCCTAATTTTTTGGATTCCCACTCTTTTGCTGCTCGTATAAATCTCCTACACAACGAAACACTTAGGTTATTTGATATGTCATCGATTTCCACAATCAAGTCTTTTGAGATCAATGATCAGGTGCTGAAAATCATGGAGGCCTTTTCCTCATTAAATTCTAAGATAAGTACATTAGTACAGCAAGCCAATCTAGAGGCGCAACTAGATGCCATTTCTTTTTCTAGAAAAGGAGAAAAACCTTCTCTTCTGATTAAAGAGGATGTTCCTGAGTTTAAAGAAGTGAAGAGAAAGAGCATAAAGGCGGGAGAGAAAGAGCAAAAAATAAAGATCATTTTAGATGAGAACAAGAGGAAGAAGAGTAGAAAAACAAAATAACAAATAAAAATGTTGAAAGCAAAAATCATTAATTTCAGATACAAGATCATTTTTTTCTTTTTAGTGGGTTTGCTCTTTAGTTGTAAGACTCGACAATCTGACCTGTCTGTGGGTGAAAAAGATCTCCTCATTTCATCAGCAGACATATTTTTATCTGACTGGCACCTACATGCTGCTAAAGCCGATTATGAAAACTACTTTGGTCAGATGGATAGTGTATCGGTCTTTATCGGAACAGATGCCCGTGAAAACTGGTCTAAAGATGCGTTTGAATCCTTTAGTAAGCCTTATTTTGATCTGGGGAAAGCTTGGAGTTTTTCTGCTGTTGAAAGAAACATTTACACAAATAATGATGGCTCATTGGTGTGGTTTGATGAGCTTTTAGATACATGGATGGGCTTGTGTAGAGGTTCTGGTGTTATTCAAAATAATGATGGTCATTTAAAAATGAAGCATTATGTCCTGTCTGTGACTGTTCCAAATAATCACATTCAAACGCTTATTGAGCTCAAAAAAGATCATGATTCACTATTTTTGAAAAGTGTAAGAATAGCATTGAAAAAGTAACAAGTATCCTTTTATCATATACTATAGTTCTTTTTTTATCTTTTTAATCGCTTCTTGAATTCTGTCAGATTCAAACCCTTGTCTGTACAAGTATTGATATACCTTTTGATATTTTAGATAGACCTCTTTTTCTTTCAGATTGTTCAATTTCTTGAGTGCAAGTGCATGAAGTGTTGATAGATATTCTTGTTCATTTAGTTGTTCTAGAGCAGAATTAATGGTGTAATCGGTGATGTCTAACAACCTCAATGCGTGAACAATTTTTTTTCTCCCCCACTTTTTAATCCTAAATTTTCCACGTGCGAAGTTTTGGGCAAATCGCTGTTCATTTAGAAAGTCGTGCTGAATTAGGTGAATTAAAATGAGTTCCTTAGCTTCAGGGATGAGTCGAAATGTAGAAAGTTTCTTTTCTACTTCTTGATGGCAACGGTCTTGATATGAGCAATAATATTCCATCTTTTTTTTAATTTCATCAACAGTAAAGACCTTCTGGTTCATTGAGCTAAAATAAAAAAAGAGTCTTGAATATAATGTTCAAAACTCTTTGTGAATACTGCATCATCTCTTTTGCTTATTTATCGATTTGCATTGCCATCTCATCGTTTAATTCAACCACTTTTTTACCTGAAAGTTGTTTTCTCAACCACATTTTACACTTCGTAACGATAAAGAATAATGCAGGTACAACAATCAAGGTTAAAAATGTTGCTACCAGCAATCCATAGATTACTGTCCAAGCCAGTGGACCCCAAAAGATCACATTATCTCCTCCGAAATAAATATTGGCATTAAAATCATTTACCAGAGTAAAGAAGTTAATATTCAATCCAGTAGCCAATGGAATCAATCCTAAGATTGTGGTAATCGCCGTCAATAATACTGGCCTTAGGCGTGCTTTTCCTCCTTTGATGATTGCATCTTTTAAATCACTTGTTTCTAAGTACTGGTCCTCTTCCAGTCCCTTCTCTACTTTTTTACGGTCGATTAAGAGCTGGGTATAGTCTAACAGTACCACTCCGTTATTAACGACAATTCCCGCAAGGGATATAATCCCCATCATGGTCATCATAATGACAAATGGGTCTCCAGTGGCTACGATTCCGCCAAAGACTCCGATCAAACTCAAGAAAATGGCCAGCATGATGATTCCTGGTTTTGAAACTGAATTGAACTGAAAGATTAAAATAAAGAAGATCAATGCCAAACCTGTAAAAAAGGCTCCTATTAAAAACGACTGTTGTTTATTTTGTTCTTCGATTTCTCCAGTGTAATCTACATCAACTGTTGCTGGAAGGTTAGGAAAATTCTCCATTTCCTTCTGAATTTGATTTACGATAGCAGTTGCGTTTCCTCCCGGAGCAAGCGCTGAATAGAGCAATACAACTCTCTTTACCTTGTCGTGTTTGATGGCACTAAATCCAGAGTTGTTTTTTTTCTTTGCAACTGCTGATATGGGAATTTCTCTGATCTGTCCTGAAGCTTGATCTCTAAAGGTAATTCTTTGCTCAAAAATAGCACTTGTATTGTACTTTTCATCTTGATTAAATCGCACGTAGATATCATAGTCTTCACCATCTTCTTTGTAAATGCCCGCTTTTGCACCAAAAACAGCATTCCGTAATTGTTGCCCAACTTGCATGGTGCCTATTCCCAGCTCCCCTGCTTTCTTACGATCTACCTCTACCAGCATTGCGGGCTTTGCTTTATTCACGTCAATCTTTAATTCATCAATTCCAGCAATGCTTTTGGCATTGATATAGTCTCTCATCCTTTGAGCTGTCTTAATCAATTCGTCATAGTCATTTCCTTGCAATTGAATACTAATTGGGTATCCTGCTGGGGGACCAACCGCGTCTTTCTCTACCGAGATAGAGACTCCAGGATAAACGTCTTTTAAGGCTTCTTGAACCTTCGCTTGAAGTTCTTCACTTTTGGCTCCTCTTCGGAATTTAAATTCTCGCATGGTTGCTGTAATCTTCCCTTTATGAGGCATTCCCGCTGATGAACCCCCGTCTGTCTGTGGGTTCCCAGCTCCAGCACCTACTTGAGAGACAGCACTTTCAACTAAAAAGTTATACCCTTTATCATCTACATATTCAGAGTCGTTGAGAATTCCATATACCTGATCTTCTACTACTTTGGTAATTTCATTGGTTTTTTCGATGTCTGTACCTTCGGGATATTCGATATAGACGATAATTTGATTGGGTTTATTAGTAGGAAAGAATTCAACTTCTGTTCTACCTGATTTGCTGGATGTTATGAACCCAGATATTGAGATCACTAATAAAACGAGAGTTCCCAGACTTACAGCAATAGATCTCCATCCTTTTAAAGCCCCTCGAATCATCCCTTCATAGAAACGTTCCCACCTTGGTAAGACTATGTTTTGAAACCTATTTGCCATTGGTCTGAGTGCAAATCTATACACCCAAAACATGATTGCAGTAAAGACCATAATAGTTCCCAGTGCTCCAGAGGAACCTCCGAAGAAGTAGATAAGGATTCCTATCACAGCAAGAATGGATGTAATCATAATGATTCTGTTCAGTGGCATGTTTTTATCTTCTGTAGTCATCAACTGAGATACCATGACCGAATTGAAGAAAATGGCTACAAAGAGTGACGATCCTAGAACGACTGATAATGTTACAGGAAAATAAATCATAAACTGTCCCATCACACCTGGCCAAAATGCTAGTGGGAGAAATGCAGCTACTGTGGTTAATGTAGAAATAATAATTGGAAATGCGATTTCTCCAATCCCTTTCTTTGCAGCTTCTATTCTAGACATCCCTTCTTCATCCATCAAACGGTAAACATTTTCTACTACAACAATTCCGTTGTCAACTAGCATCCCTAGTCCCATAATTAATCCAAATAGAATCATGGTATTCATGGTGTATCCCATCGCGTTCAAAATCATCAATGACATAAACATAGACATTGGTATGGCAAATCCTACAAATAAGGCATTCTTAAAGCCAAGAAAAAACATCAATACCATGACGACTAGGATTACCCCGAAGATAATGTTGTTTACTAGATCATCTACTTGTCCGATAGTTTTTGAGGACTGGTCATTGGAAATGGTTACTTTTAAGTTGGGAGGAAATACTTTAGTCTTGGTGTCTTCTACAATCTCTTGAATCTGCTCAGCAGCTCGAACCATGTTTTGCCCTGCTCTTTTCTTTACATCCAGCATTACTACTGGAGTCCCTTTTTTTAGTGAGGACTCGTATTCACGCGCATAGGTAGTTTTTTCTTTGTCTTTGAAAAATATTTTAGCAATGTCTCTGAGGTAAATCGAATTTCCATTTTCTGATTTCACCACAAAGTTTTCTAGCTGACTGGGTTTCTCAATTTCACCTACAATACGGATCGTTCTTCTTTGTCCGCTAGCCACAAGGTTTCCAGCAGACATGGTTAAATTGCCATTATTGATAGCATTGATAATGTCACCAAAACTCACTCGGGCAGCCATCATTTTGTAAATATCTACCGCAACTTCAACTTCCTTATCCTCAGCTCCACGGATATCCACTTTCTTAATTTCAGGTAAATCTTCAATCTCGTCTTGTAGATATTCCCCAAACTCTTTTAATTTCTCTACGGGATAATCTCCGCTAATGTTGATATTGAGGATTGCCACTTCTTCTGATATGCTCAATTCAAAGATGTTTGGATCTACTTTTGCTCCATTAAACGTTGGCCAGTCTTCGCTAGACACTTCGGAATCTACTTCATCTTTCACTTTTTGCTTTGCAGTTCCTACCGAGATCCCTTCTTCAAATTCAACTACCACCATAGAATAGTCTTCTTGCGATATTGAAGTGATATCTACCACGCCACTCAAGGTTTTTAACTTGTCTTCAAGCGGATCTGTAATGAGTTTTTCAACATCTTCTGCCGTATTTCCAGGAAATAGTGAACTAATATATATTTTGGTTTCCTTGATTTCTGGGAAACTTTCTCTAGGCATGGTAAGAAAGGCTGACAAGCCAAGAGAAAAAATCACCAACATTAAGACGTACATGGTTGTCTTATTATTAATTGCCCACGATGCAATAGGAAACTCTTTGTTTACTTTCTTTTGTTGATTGGTCATTATTTTACTTTTTGATCTTTGTGGGCGATTTTTACTTCTTGATTATTTTTAACACTTCTGGCGCCTTCTAGAACGATCTTGTCACCAACATTAATACCATCTAAAACTTCTATTCGATCTCCTTGTGTCTTTCCTACAGCAATCAATTTCTGTACCGCTTTCCCATAAGTTCCTTTTTCCTTATTTACCTCGTTTGAGATTGCATATACGTATTGCTGTCCTGCTGCGTTTTCAGAAATGATACTCAATGGGATTAATATTGCTCCTCCATTTGTATAATCATTGATCTTCAATCTAGCGGTTAAATTGGGCTTTATATTATCACTCTTATTTGGAACCGGAACTTCAATCTTAAAGGTTCTGTTGGACGGGTTGATAAAGTTGCCTGCTTGTCGTATTTTTGAATTGATTGTAGTACCTAGGATTGGAAAGTTTACCACAACTGCCTTTCCTTTGGTGACATTCTTTAAGTGCGTTTCAGGGACGTCTGTTTCGATGTACATATTATCCAAATTCACAATTCTAAACACCTCAGAACTTTGACCTGGAGCTATAATAGTTCCTTCATCTTTAATCACATCGTCAATCACACCAGCAAAAGGTGCTGTTATTTTGTACTTTTCTAGTTGCTTAGTCAATTGTTCTACAAGATTCTTACTAGTTAAATAATCTGTTTTTACTTGTAGGTATTGAATTTCAGAACCGATCTTCTGATCCCAGAGTCTTTTTTGACGGTCATATGTCGTTTTTGTTAATAGAGCCATTGCTTCCGCTTGTGCTAGCTGTTGTTGCATACCACCATCATCAATTACCGCTAGTAGCTGTCCTTTGGCTACCTGCTGTCCTTTTTCGACTAAAATCTTTTGTAGTAAGCCAGACACTTCTGGATAGATGAGTACATTTTGTTTGGTTTTTACATTTCCTTGCAACTCCAGATAATGGGTGAATATTTCTTCTTCTATTGGATAGATCGTAATTAATGGAATCTTTTTGTCTGGGTTTAGACTTTCTAGTTTTTCATTTAGTTGATTAATCTGCTTATTGAGTTTTTGCAGTTCTTTATCGAGCTCTACCTTCTTTTCTTGGAGTGTACTGGTATCGTTAGATTCTAACACCTCATTCAGTGAGTTTGTTTGTTTCTTAGAACAGGATGCCAATACCAATGTTATGATAAGTAGTGAGTAAATCGTTCTCATGATGGATTATTTTAGTGGGATGTTTAATGCATTTTCTAGTGCTGCTTTTTTTGCAATCACATCAAGCATTGATTGAATAAATGTTTGTTGTTGCGAGTATAGCTGGTTTTGAGCTTGTGTTAAGTCAAAACTAGAAGAAATTCCTTCTACAAATTTAATCCGCTGTTTCTTCTCTATTTTCTCTGCGAGATCTAAATTTTTCTTGGCTGTTTGATAGTTTTCAATACTTAATTGGTAGTCACTCCTAGCCATTTTAGCTTCAAGACTTAATCTTTCTTCAGTCTCTTTTAGCTGGATGTTTGCAATGTCTAGATTTATTTTTGCTCGTTGAGTTCTAGAACTTCTAGCAAGACTACTGAACAAGGGGACATTTAAACTCACTCCTAGCAAGGAGTAATTAAATCCTCTTTGGCCCGAGAAATCAAGCAGCGATGTTGAGTTGGAGTTCATCAGGGTTCCATAGTTAATGAATGCGTTTAACGTAGGTAGTGCCCTACTTTTCTCCAGTTGCATCAAAAGTCTCTTGGACTCTCTGTCATTTTCTGCAATCCTGTAGTCGATATGGTTATTTAGATTAAACGATTCGCTAATAAGTTTCAAATCAATATTTGATCTAGTTAACGAATCTAGTGTGTCTGTAAGTGTAAGTTTCACATCTGTATCATTCCCCATTGTAAGGTTGAGCATTTGGTATGCAATCGCTTTTAACCGTATTACACTACTCAGCTGACTCTTAATATTTCCCAAGGTAATCTCTAGCTGCTCAACATTTTCTTCTTCTGTTAATCCGTTTTCAAAAATCTTTTGAGTATCATTTAAACTGTTCTCTAAAATTTGAATATTTCCTTTTAATATTTTTATACTTTCTTCTGATATCAATACATTTCCATAAGCATTTATGACGGCCTCTCTAGTCAACAATTCTGTTTTTTCTTTTGCTTGTTCTGAAATTTTTAAGAAGGTTCTTGCAGATTCTAACCCTACAAAATAAGAACCATCAAACAATAATTGCTTTAATGTTATTGCGAAATTTAGGTTTTGTTTGGTGCCGAAGATTACCTCGGTAAATTCTCCTGGAGTTCCACCAAAAAACTCAGCTGGTATAAGCGAAACTTGCTGTTTTAAGAAATTCTGATAGTCTATACCAGCGTCTATACTAGGAAATCCTATGGTCGTGGTTTCCCATTTTTGTTTCTTTGCAGACTTAATATCTTCTTTGGCAATCCTGTTGCTAAAGCTATTTTTTATTGCATAATCTATTGCTTGATCTAGAGAAAGTGTCATAGAGTTTTCCTGACTACTTGAGGACAAGGTGAAAAGGATAGCGACAATAATGATAAAGTGCTTTTTCATGTGTTGATTGTGTTGGTGTTTTTGTTGTATAATTTTTTTATGGCTAAAGTTTATTTGATATGTAATAGCTTTGTTGATTGACTGGAATCTAATTGTTTTTCTAACTCGTGTATCCCTTTTTCTGTACAAATACCGTACAAATGATATTCTAAATAATAGTTCATTAGTGTTCCCACAGAATAATTATTTAAAGGGAAAATATCTTTATTTTTGATTCCCATGATTCCATGAATATAAATTCTGGTAACAAAATCTGTATTTATAGTCGTTTTGTATAGTTTCTGGTTGATTCCTCGAATCAAATTATCTTTTATGAAGTCTTGCATGAATTCAAATTGTCTTTTCTTCAGATTTGAATAAATTTTAGGATAGTATTTTTGAAGTTGATATTGTGGTGATGACTTTTCATCTTTTAAATGTTGCATCACAAGTTTTTTGATTTCAAATAACTCTGCAATTGGATTTTGCTGACGCTCATGTATGGTATTCATTCCACAACAAATGGTATCGAACAGGTAATTAGTCACGGCTTCAACCAATTCTGTTTTGTTATTGTAATGAGTGTAAATCGTCTTTTTAGATACGCCCAAAGATCTGGCAATATCATCCATAGTAATACTCTTAAAACCTAAGCTTAAGAACATATCTGCAGCATTATTTAAAATCTTAACTTTCATAAAATCAGAGTACAAAGATACATTTGGAAACTCTGGAAACAATAAAAGTTTCTAAAGTTTTAGCACTTTTTTAACATTTGGTTATTACAAACTCTTTTTTAAGCTTATTTTTATCAAAAATTATGATCCATTGGATACGTCAATTTATCAAAAAGAATTTCTAGAGTATTTAAGGTCTAAAGATTGGGTTAGAGAACCCAAAAATTTATATGAGCCTATTGATTATATTCTTCAACTCTCAGGAAAGAGGATTCGACCTATACTTACTTTAATGGCATGCGATGTATTTTCGGGCAGATACAAAACTGCACTTCCTGCAGCGCTAGCTGTAGAAGTTTTTCATAATTTCACGTTGGTACATGATGATATTATGGATGATGCTCCTCTAAGGAGAGGGCAAAAAACTGTGCACGAAAAATGGAATATAAACACAGGAATTCTTTCTGGAGACGCGATGTTAATTCTTGCCTATCAGCTTTTTGAAAATTACGATCCACCAGTTTTTCAAAAATTAGCAAAGCTTTTTAGTCAGACCGCATTGGAAGTTTGTGACGGTCAACAACTAGATATTGACTTTGAGACCAGAAATGATGTAACTATTGAAGAGTATCTCGATATGATTCGTTTAAAAACTTCTGTACTTGTGGCCGCGTCGTTAAAAATGGGAGCTATTGTAGCAAAAGCTTCAGAGAGTAATGCGAATCTACTATACGATTATGGTCTTAATTTAGGGTTAGCATTTCAACTGCAGGATGATTATCTAGATACCTTTGGCAATCCCAAAACTTTTGGGAAACAGGTTAGTGGCGATATTATTGAAAATAAAAAAACTTACTTGTATCTAAAGGCTTTAGAATTGGCAAGTAAAGATGATAAGCATAAATTATTATTTTTCTACGAGCAAAAATTAAAGGATCATACTGATAAAATAGCTCAAGTAAAGCGAATTTTCGAAAAATATGATATTCCCTATTTCGTTCAAGGGCTCATAAAAGATCACACTGTAACCTCTTTTTCTTCGTTAGAAAGGATGAATATTGATTCAGAGCATAAGAAAAGACTCCGAGCTTTCGGGTCTTTTTTAATGAGTAGAAGTAAATAATTCGTCACAGAATTTAATCTATTTTCTAAAAAGTTGTTACATTTGTTGACCATAGAATGGACCCATAGCTCAGTTGGTTAGAGCACCTGACTCATAATCAGGGAGTCGAAGGTTCGAACCCTTCTGGGTCCACAAAGTAACATGTATTAGTCATTGTTTAAAAAAGTATAACTATATTTACTTAGTTTACTAAAATCTTTTATTGACCCCTAAAGAATGAAAGCAGTTTCAAAATTTGTTCTTACAGTCTTGATAAGCACAAGTATTAGTCTTGTCGCACAAGGTCCTCCAAGTCCACCCCCTCCTCCAGGAACCCCTATTAGTAATGGTTTAATATTTTTGTTGATTGCGGGGGTTCTGTATGGTATAAAAAAGATTAAAGATTAAAGTGGTAAAAATTTATTGCCATACTTAATTCTAAAATACCTCGACAAAACTGAACCATTGTTTAAGTTGAAATTTTACTAACGAAGCTTTTTAAACTTTTTGGTTTAATTACTCAATATCAAATACTTACGAAAGTTATGATATTTTATAATAACCTATTAATCAAATAATTAAGTCGAAATTTTAAATCATCTCCATTACAAACACTAAACAAAACTATATCCATTTTTAGGGACTTACCCATTAAGGTTGAGTTGATGTAAACGACTTACGTACTTTCCAATTACATCAAATTCTAAATTTACAATAGCCTCTTTTTTTAAATTCTTAAACGTTGTATGTTCGAGTGTGTAGGGAATGATTGCAACGCTAAATTGGTTTTCAGAGGAGTCAACTACTGTTAAGCTCACCCCGTTTACGGTAATGGATCCTTTTTCTATGGTTATGTTATTCAAGGAAGCATCATAAGTGAATGTAAAGTAGGTACTCCCATTACTATCCCTTTTGTTGATGCATTGACCAGTTTGATCTACATGACCTTGAACGATGTGACCATCTAAACGATCTCCTAGTTTCATACCACGTTCAAGATTTATGGTGTCATTTTCTTTGAGCTGTTGTAAATTGGTTTTCTCTAAGGTTTCTTTGATAGCTGTCACAGTATATAGGGGTTCACAAATGCTAACAACTGTTAAGCAGACTCCATTGTGAGAAACACTTTGGTCAACTTTTAGCTCGCTAGTAAAATCACTTTGAATAGTTATATGCAGATTTTCTTGATCTTTTTCTATTTTTTTTACCACACCTAAAGTCTCAATAATTCCAGTAAACATCTCTTAAATTTAATTACTTTTGTTGTGTACAAAAATACGTATAATTAAAGTCGAAGTATGGGTAAAATTCAGAAAATAACTGTTGGCATTTCCTTGGGAGACATCAATGGGATTGGAATTGAAGTTATCCTTAAGACTTTCGCGGATAAAAGAATGCTTGACTTTTGTACTCCTATACTTT
This sequence comes from Flavobacteriaceae bacterium, assembly GCA_964228785.1. GTDB lineage: Bacteria > Bacteroidota > Bacteroidia > Flavobacteriales > Flavobacteriaceae > Polaribacter. Next base: position 18,775 of record CAXRAW010000096.1, on the reverse strand, counting down.
TTGGTTCTTCTAAAATAATCTCTGCTCATAAAAAAATCCTTGAGATGGAATTACCTATCTATAAGATTTCTAGTCTTGAAAAGATTACCCATGGTAAGATTAATGTACTGGATATTTGGAATGAAGACCTTGTCATCCAAATGGGAAAGCCTACCAAGGAAGGAGGTAGATATGCTCATCTCTCACTAGAAAGTGCAACTAAAGCTCTTAGAGACAAAAGTATAGATGTCTTAGTTACTGCTCCTATTAATAAAGATACGATTCAATCCGAGGATTTTCATTACTCTGGACATACAGAATATCTAGAGAATAAGTTAGAGGGTAATAGTTTGATGATTTTAATGACTGATGAGCTACGTATTGGTCTTGTTACGGGTCACATTCCTCTTGCAAAAGTGTCGGAAACTATAACTCCTGAACTCATTGAGGAAAAAGTTAATATCATGCATCATTCTTTGGTGAAGGACTTTCACATAAATGTTCCAAAGATTGCTATTTTAGGGTTAAACCCTCACTCTGGAGATAACGGAGTTATTGGAAAAGAAGAAGAGAAAATTATCAAGCCCACTATTGAGCGTATTAAAGCTACTGGAAAACTAGTTTTTGGGCCTTATGCTGCTGATGGTTTCTTTGGCTCTGAAACATATAAGCAGTTTGACGGTGTTTTAGCCATGTATCACGATCAAGGTTTGGCACCTTTTAAAACCCTATCTTTTGGTAATGGTGTTAACTTTACCGCTGGGCTAAGTCATATAAGAACTTCGCCAGATCACGGCACTGCCTTTGATCTCGCAGGAAAGAGAAAAGCAAATCCTGACTCTTTTAAAGAAGCTCTTTTTTCTGCTATTAAATTATTTAGAAATAGATCCGAGTATTCTTTGTTGACTGAAAATGTTCTGACTCCTAGATAGAACTTTTTTTTGATAGGACATTTTTATGTATTTCATTTTACCAGATCATCTTATGATAGTTGCGGATTTTATTGAAATGGATCCTTTCCAGATTGATATTTGGAAAGTGACTTTCACATCACTTTTAATGTTGCGTTAGCCCTTATGTTTGTAATATCTAACCCAAAGTTTATTTTTTATTCATCGAAAGCTATTGTCTTTTTTGAGGAACTATTTTTGTCCATTAAGCCATAATCGTAAATCAGTATCATCCGTAACAACTGTTTTCAATTTCCAAATATTCTGTTGGTTAAAATTTTTTCAGGAATATCGTTCTACACAATAAGATGATGAATACAAAACCTTTTCTGTGATAACGATTGAAAATCAATTCCAAAGCCACACAGTCATACAATATAAAGGGTATTGCTGACGAAGAATAAACATCTTGCAACAATACTATTTTTTACATTTCTTTTGTGATATGATATCCCGAATTGAAGAGTAATGGGAGAATTATGATGGGTTATCTTTTCATTAATTTCATATTCAAAACAGCTTTACCATCATATATTTTTAATAAATACATCCCAGTGGCTTGGTTATTTAAATCAATTGTGTTTTCAATGTTATTAAATGTACCTTTCATTAAATTCTGACCTAACATATTATACAGTTCAAACTTTAGATCTAATTGTGTCGTCCTAACAGTAAAAATACCTGTAGATGACGGGTTAGGAAAGATTGTCGTCTGGTTTAGTGCGTCATCATCAATTCCCAAAGACGATGATACATTGAACTCTGTAGCGTCTTCAAAACCAAAAACATCTCCTGTTGTAATAATGTTACCAGAGCTATCTCTTAAAGTGTAGGCTCCATCACCATAACCGCAGCAGATACCATCACCATAAAAATCTGTTAGAACAAATGTGTAACATACATTGTCTACTGGTAAATCAATAGTTTCTGTAGTTGTATTATTATTGGCAGTATAGTAACCAGCAGTAACATTTTGTATCACTGTGCCATTCGCATCTCTTAACTCCCATCCAGTTTCTGAAGCATAATTATCAGTGGTTAATTCTAATTCTATTGTTTCCGTGTCAAATGTATGTGGAACATTAAATGTGTTTGCAGAATTATTATTGGAATTATTCTCATCTGTAACACCATTCGGATCACTAACAGATGTATTTAGTGTATGATCTCCACCAGATAAGCCAGTATAACTCGCAGTTCCAGCGACCTCAGAGGCACCCTGAACTAAAGAACCTGTCCAATTGATTGTTTGATCATCCCCACCATTTAAATTATATGTAATTGTAGCAGATGTTAATGTTGTAGTACCATTATTCCTTATGGTTATATCTAAATCAGCACCACCACCACAGTGACTTGATGTTGTATTATTGATTGTTAGATATACATCGTAGGCATATACAGCCGCAGGGGGGTACTGGTCTAGAACTAAATCTCCCGTATTAGTTGGGTCTAACCAATCTTTTAAACGATTAGCAGCCGAAGTGCCTGTGTCCCAAGAAACACCAAACCGACCATAATCATCATAAGCATTGTTATCGTTGGTTCCAGAACAAGCAGCCGCACCACGCCATAATTGACCGATGATACGTCCATTAGGGTCAAACAAAGGTGATCCAGAAGACCCTGCTTCAGTAACACCAACTTCCCATCCACTACCAGCAGATGTTATTTGCCAGTATTCTTGACCATCATCAATTGCTAAAGGTTGATCATCATCACGACAAACTTTCTGGATATCTCCAGCAGGATGGTGAATACCAACAGTATAGTCAGGAGTTGTGTCAGAGCTATCCCATCCAGCCCATACTACGTCTGGATTACTAGCAAAGAAGCCAGTATCAGTAATTTCAACTAAAGCGAAGTCAGACTGAGATCTACTAGCTCTTAAAATAGCCCCACTGACAGTTTGATCGTAGGAACTATTTATACTGGGGCTGGTCGTAGCACAATCAGCAACATCAGCAGCACTTCTCCAGTTGAAGCGGAATGCCCATCCAGCAACAGATCCTCCAACACAATGGTTAGCAGTTAGAAAATATGGTGTCCCGTCGTTACTTGTATTGTTAATAAGTGCCCCAGAACAGAATCCGCTACTTCCAGAAACTAGCATTGCAACAGATTTTTTAACATCTTCTTTCATAGAATCACCAATACCAATATTACAGTTAACATCTACGTTGCAGTCGCCAGAATCATTTAAGCCTTTTGTTTGCTTGTATGTTTCTGCTGTTCTGTAGCCATGAACGACTTCACTAATCTCTAAACGACCCTGTCCAGTGACGGCAGCGGGCTCATAATATTCAATAATGGCTTTATCGCCATTTACTAGCCAAGTTCCCAAAATACGCTCTAAATTGTTATTATCAGAAGTAAAAGGTCTTAGAATATCTGATTTATCTTGATTATAAACGTAAACTTTTCCTCCTTCTGGCATTTCAAAGTCAAAAAACATAAAGTTTAGAGAGTACGCACCAGGTGAGTGGTACATGATACGCCATATGCGATCGCCGTTTGGTAAAGTAGTCCATTCTCCGCTATTAGTCAGGTTATGAGATACATGATGCACAAATCCAAAACGCCACGGCTTTGATTTATCCAAATCATTTTTTGCATCTTCTTTCTTTAATTTTTGTAGGTTAAATTCGGGCATAACATGCGCAGGAACATCTTTTTTTAATCTGTTTTTCCAGCTTGGTGGTCTGATTTCATCAGGAATGTTTTGTGCAAATCCTAAGCTACAGATGAGTGTCAAAGAAATTGGGATCAACAATTTATACATAAAAAAATTTTAGGCGTTAAAGATATCTTAAAAAATAAGTTAATAAAAGTAATTATCGAAGAATTTTTACGAATAGATTTAAGTCGCAATTGCAGCTTCATTGCTGGTGTGTTCGCTTCGCAATAATTTTATCAACACTATTTTAGGGTGTACGACAAATTCCCCTTTAATCAGCCTTCTTTCCACTAAATCTATATGTTTGACTAGCATGCCATGATAGTACTCTAATTCAAGCTGTAATACGTGTTGCTTAAGGGTGGTAGGCTTGAAAATAGCTTGGAACTCTTGTGTCTTTTGGTCTAACCTTTGTGCTAAATTCAAGTAGTTTTGTGTGGCTACTTTTAAACGGCTTTCTTTATTTTTACCGCCAGACTTTTTAACCTTTTGAAGCTGTCTAAAGGTTGCTTCTATACGTTTTTTCCAATTGGAGGCTTTACGCCAACCTTTTAAGTGAGATGGCTCATTTAATTTACAAATCGTCTCAATACATTTTCTAGCAGCATCCCATAATAAATTATCGTCTGTTGGAAAATGAACATTCGTTTTTACCACATAACTATCGGATTTAAGCTTAACGTTTTGACGGTCTTTTTTTTAAATACTCTTGTCCTATCTCTATCACCAAGGTATTAATCTTCTCTATGGTATCTCCCTTCAATAAACCAATATTTTCTTTTTTTGTGAATCTAAAGACTATAATCTCAGTCAAAGATGGTAAATTTTAAAAATCAACGACTATACCAATACTGGGGATGGGGGTGTTGGTCGTTTGCTCTAACTGAGCTAAGGCTAAGGGAGTTATTAAATTTCCACTATCATCACGTGACAAGCCGTATTCTGGTGGTGTGGGGATTTCTTGAGCTAACATATTTTGTACTTCAAAAAAGATATTAAGAGTCCATGCAGGACAGTTCCATTTCTTATCTATTCTAACATCCAACTGACTAAAAATGGCAAGCTTCTCCTTCCCTAGTCTATTGTAATCTAGAGTAATTTCGGGATAGCTGATTAAAGTTTGATTCAAATCTACAGGAACAAAAGGTGTTTTTCCTGCAAATCGATATCGAGAGCTAATCTCCCAGTTCTTCTTCAATTTATATCCTCCTACAAATGATACTAGATGTCGGCTATCCCATACAGAAGGTCGGTACACAGAGGTGTCAAAACCTGTAAATTCACTGTAGAAATAGGTATATGAAAATATACTATAAAAGTGATTGGTTAGTTTCTGTTGGTATTGAAATTCTAATCCATAGCTCCTTCCATTACCTATAGTTTCTACATCTTCATTTCCTAAAACTTCAAAGTCTGCCCCCTTATTTGCCAAAGATACTCGATCTAAAACAGAAACTGGATAATCTCGATATTGCTTGTAAAAACCTTCTAGAGAAATAATAGCAGACGGACTAGGAATGTATTGTAAACCAATTACATAATGATCACTTTGTGTGTAGCTTACATCTTGGTTAGACAAGTAATTATTTTGATCTCTAAACCCTAAAATGGTGTAAGGAGGTAATTTAAAATACCTTCCCACAGCAGCACTAATTCGCCAGTTCTCTATAAATTCATAAGAAAGTGACAAACGTGGTGAAAATGTTGAAAATAGGTTGTCATTGGTGGTAAAACTGTCATTATCCATCCTAAAACCGAGTGAAATATCTAGCTTATCATTAAAAAACGACCTAGTTCCATTAAAGAACAAACCATACTTTATAAAGTCAATTTCAGTATTAAAAAAGATGCCACCTGTGGTATTCTGCGTGTTGTTGGTGTAGTAAGAATATTGGGTATTAAAACCACCGACAAACTTCCAATCATTTACAAACTTAGTCAGTGCATAACGTAATTTTGTCTCTGATTCTACAGCATCATTTTTAAAAATAACTCCTGTTTGATTCTGAGTGTCTTGATACGTCGTAAATATATTTTTTAATCTATTATTGCTTATGGTAGTGTGCATAAAACCAGATTTATCCTTGAAACGTCTTTTCCAAGTAACCCCTATCGAATTGGTTTTTTGTTCAATGAATGGGGCTTGCTCTAAGATAGCCTGAGCGTTTTCATCAAATTCATTAGGTACTTCCACAGTGAAATCATCTATAGAACCTAATCCTAATATATACAGATTATTATAGTTATCTATTTGATGTGATACTTTATACTGATAATCCCAATAATTAGGACGAATAGGCAGTCCGATGAGTTCAAAAAGTGCTTGCAGATAACTACGCCTTACAGATAGTAAAAAGCTTGTTTTACCCTCTTTCTGTTCCTTTTTAAACAAGGGACCTTCCAAAGTGAGTGCAGCATCTGTAGCACTTACACGGAGGTTGGTGTTTAATTGTGATCGATTGCCATCTCGTTGTTTAAACTGTAAGACTCCTGAAAGCGGATTGTCATATTGTGCGCCAAAAGCTGAGGTGGATAAAGTGACATCGCTGATAAAAGAGACATTTAGCAGTCCAACAGGCCCACCTGCACTTCCTTGTGTGGCAAAGTGATTGATGTTCGGAACTTCCATACCATCCAAATAATAGACCGTCTCATTGGGGGCGCCTCCTCGAATAATTAAATCGTTGCGAAAACCTCCCACAGATGGTGAAACCCCCGGCAATGTTTGCGCTACTTGAACTACATCATTGTTTCCTCCAGGATAAGTTGCAATTTCTACAGCCGAAAGCGACTGTGTTGAAAGCGGTGTTTCTTTAGGTCTGCTAATGGTATTCTGGTTGCTAATGACAACCTCTTCTAACTCTTCACTAGATGCTGTTAAGGTAAAACTAAAAGAAGGATTCCCCTTAGACTTAACAATGATATTAAATTTTGTTTGTGCCTCATATCCCACAAAACTTGCCGTTAAGTTGTAAGAACTTGGTATCACATCTTTAATCTCAAAACTACCGTCTTCCTCGGTGTAATTCCCTTGATTGGTATTCAAATAAACCGTCGCTCCAAAAATAGGAGCACCTTTTTCATCCAACACCTTGCCCTTTATAATAACTTTGATTTGCGCACTTACAGCCACACAAATAAGCAACAATATTATGAGCGTGAAAAACTTTTTTAGCATAAAATATGTAGATTTTTAGCACCGCAAAAATACGGTTTAAAAGTAAATACCAATCAAACCCAAAACGACTTTCCTGCTTTACTCAAATATCATCGCTAAAAATTCGGCAACACAGGCAGGCTTTTCAATACCTTCAATAACAACAGTACAAGAGAATGTAATCTTTGCCCCTCCGTGCTGATGTTCGATACTTTTGATGACAGATTGCAACTGAAGTCGACTGTTCACAGGGACAGGGTGTGGAAAACGCATTTTGTTTAGGCCATAGTTTAAACTCATTCTTTCGCTCTTTACAGAAAACAAATCCATAAGCATTCTTGAAAGAAGCGACAGCGACCTAAATCCATGAGCTATGGTACTCTTAAAAGGTAATTCTTTCCTTGCACGTTCTACATCCACATGGACCCATTGCACGTCTAAAGTCGCCTTGGCAAAATTGTGAATTATATCCTATGTAACAGTCACCCATCTGGAATGAGGTAGTGGTTTTCCCGGCATAGATTGAAATGCAGACAGGTTTTCAAAGTACAGTTTTCCCATTTTACTTCTTTTGTAAACGTTCCACAAAAGCTTGCATTCGTGCTCTTACTTCTGGATCCCACCACATTGTTGAAGCTTCTTCTAGACTTTTCTCTGGATCTTTTTCTAGCTTACTCAGCCAATCTTGGCGTAATTTAGCTTTCGTGCTCTTAAATATTTCTCCGTGAAAAGAAAGGTACTTTTGCATTTGCTTTTCTGCAGTTGGGAGAACATCTTTAAGTATCACTACATCATCAATTAACCCTGCTTCTAGTGCTTCATCAACCTTCAGGAGCTTCCCCTCTAAAATATACTTATATGCGCTTCCAGAGCCTAGCCAAAATGCATACGCATCGGTGAGGTTTTTTGAGATCTGTATGCTTACTGCCATTTCATTGAGTCCAATAGTATATCTGTCACCCTTAGCCATCACTCTGTAATCGCAAGCAATCGCCATCGCACAACCACCCGCTGGAGCGTATCCTGTAAGTGCTGCAACTAATGGTTTTTTAAAGGTGACAAGATCTATGAATATCCCCCCAAAATCAGCAAAAAATGCGGTAATTTGTTCTTTATTGTATGAGTACAGTTCGATAACGTCTAGACCTGCAGTAAAAAAATGAGGAATTCCAGTAAGAATCACCCCTTTAACTTCACTGTCTAGACGGAAAGAGGCTATTGCAGACCGAATTTCTCGAACCATAAGGTGATTAATGGCGTTGACTTTCCCTCTGTTTAACTGAAGAATTGCGTAGTTGTGCTTCCTAGTAATGCTGATGGTGTTCATGATCTCTGATGTATTTATCGCTTGTAATATGCATTGTTATGTTTTATGTTGATAAGGAATTAATATCTTCAAAATTTCACCTGTAATTCTTCTAGGCCGAAGTGTCTTCGCATCAACCAAGCACCAAAAAGTTTTAGCTTTAACGAGCAATCTCTCTCCTTTGTAAAACGCTACATGACGAATGGATTTAATTCCTGTGGTTTCACCTACCCACGTTTTTATTTTGATCACGTCGTTGAGTGTAGCTTGGCCGGAATAATCGAGTTCATGACGAATCACCACCCAAACATCGTTAGAGGTGTCATGACCCTCCTTTAACTGATTCCAATGCTTCGTGGCAATATCTTGTACCTACTGCAGATACACAACGTTGTTGATATGATTCAAATGATCAATATCTTTTTCTGAAACAACCATCTCAATTTCAAAAGGAGTCATAGAGCAGTCATTTGAATCTGGTGGTTTTTGAACATCAATTTAAACAATTCGCTCGCCATTTAAATTGGTGGTAAGCACATCACTCATATAGTCAAAAAACGGTCGTAACGCTTTAAAACTTAGGGTCACCTCTTGGACAAAGTTTTTATCAAGTACTTCTGTATCGCTAAAATTGCGTACCGCAATAAATCCTTTTTTTCGCAATAGATCAATATCTGGGTGTGCCTTATCAAATCCACGAGGAGCAGTTTTTACCTCATCGCCCTGTAAAACTCCTCCAAAATAGCGAGTAAACTTTTCCTCTGCAAGAAGGTCTCTTAGTTCTGAAGCATCAATTTCAATTTCTTTTCGGATGCGGAACAAATCTTCTTTATTAGGCTCCCAAAATCCCCCTGCTAAAAAACTTTCTCCTGGACGAATACGCAGGTAATATCCGCCACGTAAGTACGTACCGAGTCTAGAAAAAGATCCTGCAAAGTGGGATTTATAAGGTGTTTTATCCTTAGAAAACCGAACATCTCTATAAATTCTAAAGAGTTTAAATCTCTCTATTTCGTCGTGCTGTTCCAAACCTTTTCGTACCGCTCCATATAAAGCTTTTGCATTATCTTGGGCTGTGACAAAATTTGACTTGTGATCTGCAAACCAATCGCGATTGTTATTTTCCTTCAAGTCTATTAAAAATTGTAAGCTAGACCTCTTCAGTTGCATGGTCATGTATTTAATGATGTGAAATTACAAAAAACATGTCTGGCTCTTTGTTCTTTGTTAATGAATTTTATATATTTCGTTTGGATTAATAATGAGAATACTGCGTTAAAATTGCTTATGCTACTTGTTATATAAAGACACAACAGAACATGAGAGATGCAAAAATTGAAGACTTAGCTTATATACTTAAGAAAGCTAGAGACAAAAACCAATCAACAACTCTGTATGTTAGACGAAGAGCTAAACATAGCCTATGCCAAGATTCGAAAAGCCTTACACGAAGCAACAAAAGAGTCAAAAATGATTCCCTTTAACGAACTTGTAGAAGACGTTTTTACAGAACACAATATCAGCCTCCACAAAATCCTGTCGTATAAATCGCTATACCAACTCGCTACAATCGTGAGTACCTCTGCCTTCGCCAAACTGGTATATCAAAAAGGGTGGACAAGAATGGACGCTAAAGAAAAACCTTATAGAAATACTCCTTCACCTAGAATTGGGACATCTAGAACTATTTGAATCTCGATTGCTAAGTTTTAACTCAGCTATGTCGATTACCTCAGAAAAATAGGCCAAGAAAGAGCCATCACTTACCTTTCACTGGTAGAACACTATTACAAAGACCCAAATAGCGTCACATCCAAAGAATTTAAAAATCGTGTGGAACAATCCTTTCAATGGGTCGGAGCCACATACGAAGATATTTTTGTCATGAGCTTTTACGCTTGGTTAAAAAGTAAAATGGAACGAAGATCACTATATGAAACTACATTAGATCTGGTTGCTATTTAAAACTAAAAAATAACAATGAATGCACTATTTTTCTCTTTGTCTTAGTACATCAACCACATCATTCAGGTTAAATCCTTTGGCTTGGAGTAATAGTAAATAATGAAATAACAAATCGGCGCTCTCATTCAAAAATAAATCGCTGTTGTTATCTTTTGCTTCAATCACCATTTCTACGGCCTCCTCTCCTACTTTTTGGGCCACTTTGTTGATTCCTTTTTCAAAAAGACTGGCGATATACGATGTTGTGGTCTCAGCATTTTGTATACGATTGGTGATGGTACCTTCTAACTTTGAGATAAAACCATACGTTGAATTATTCTCTTCGTGCCAGCAAGTGTCGGTACCTGTATGACAAACAGGTCCTGTTGGATTGACTCTGATCAAAATTGCGTCTCTATCACAATCTACTTTTAAATCGACTAGGTGCATACAATGACCACTAGTTTCTCCCTTGGTCCATAGACGGTTTTTAGAGCGACTGAAAAAAGTCACTTTACCCGATGTTAAGGTTTTGTCGACAGCTTCTTGATTCATATACCCCAACATCAATACATTCTTTGTTTGAGCATCTTGAATGATGGCAGGAACAAGTCCGTTGGGACTTTTTGCAAAGTTGATGGTCATATTTGTTATCATTGTAAAGGGAATTTATTGGCTATACTAATCTTTAAAAAAATGACTTCGTCATTACATTTCTTTGTCACAAGCGTTAGATTCTAACTTCAATCATATTTTCTTTTAATTCTTTCTTTAACGCTGGAATGGGAATTTCATCAAAGTGAAAAACACTGGCTGCCAGAGCAGCATCCGATTTCCCATACTTAAACACCTCAATAAAATGTTCAACTTCACCAGCACCTCCAGAAGCAATGATGGGGATGTGTACCGAATCTGAAAGTTTTGCCAAGGCTTCATTTGCAAAACCACTTTTGGTACCATCGTGATCCATAGAAGTAAACAAAATTTCACCTGCTCCTCGCTTTTCAACCTCTAGTGCCCACTCAAATAGATCTAGCTCTGTAGGAATACTGCCACTAGCCAAATGGACGAGCCATTTTCCTTCAATCTGCTTCGCATCGATCGCTACCACCACACATTGACTGCCAAACTTTTGTGATAGCTCGTTGATGAGTGCAGGTCTTTTTACAGCAGATGAATTAATCGCTATTTTGTCAGCTCCCGATTTCAACATCATATCTACATCATTCACAGAGGAAATTCCTCCGCCTACAGTAAATGGAATATTGACTTGCTCAGCTACTTTTAACACCATGTCTCGCATGGTTTTTCTTCCTTCTATAGTAGCAGAAATATCTAAAAAAACCAGCTCGTCGGCTCCAACTTCCGCATAGTATTTTGCCAGCATTACAGGGTCTCCTGCATCGCGTAAGTTCACAAAATGAACTCCTTTAACGGTTCGTTCGTTTTTGATGTCTAAACAGGGAATAATTCTTTTTGTCAGCATGCTAACGATTGACTATATAACGTTCCAATACCTTTAAACTAATCTTATTTTCATAGATCGCCTTTCCAATAATTACACCTTCACAGCCCAATGCTGAGAGCCGAGGAATATCGTCAAATTGTGAAATGCCACCAGAGGCGATCAATTTGATCCCTATAACCTCATTTAACATGCGTTGGTACAGTTCAAACGACGGACCTTGTAGCATGCCATCTTTAGCAATATCAGTGCATATAACAACCTGAATGCCTTTGGATTGGTAACCCTGAACAAAGGAAATCACTTGTAACTCACTTGTTTCCTGCCATCCACCAATCGCAATCTCTTCATCCTTACAATCGGCTCCGAGAATGATCTTCTCACTTCCGTATTGCTGAATCCAACTTTCAAAAATTTCTGGGGCTTTAACAGCAATGCTCCCACCAGTAATTTGATCTGCTCCAGACTCAAAGGCAATTCGCAAGTCCTCATCAGACTTTAATCCACCACCAAAATCAATCTTTAAATTCGTTTTTGTGGCGATCTGTTCTAACACCTTATAGTTGATAATATGACTGGCTTTTGCCCCATCCAAGTCAACTAGATGAACATATTTTATTCCAGCATCCACAAACTGCTTCGCAACCTCTAGGGGATCTTCATTGTATATTTTTTTAGTATTGTAATCACCTTTGGTAAGTCGGACACATTTTCCGTCTATTATATCGATCGCTGGAATGATTCTCATACTATAGTTCTAAAAAGTTTTGTAAAATTTTTTCTCCAGACCTACCCGATTTCTCTGGGTGAAACTGCACTCCGTAAAAATGATCTTTTTGCAAAGCAGATGCATACCTCAAATCATACGTTGTCTCAGCAATTGTTTCTGATGAATTTTCCGCATAATAGCTGTGTACCAAATACATATAATCGTTATTTTTAATCCCATTAAACAGCATAGACTGTAAGCTACTGATAGTATTCCAACCCATCTGAGGCACTTTTACAGAATTGGAAAATCGTTTTACTCTCGTCTTAAAAATACCTAAGCCAGTTGTATTTCCTTCTTCTGTAGCATTACACATGAGCTGCATTCCTAGGCAGATTCCCAAGACAGGCTGCTTTAACTGTGGGATTATCACATCCAAACCAGAGGCTTTGAGCTTTTCCATGGCGGTGCTCGCTTCTCCCACACCTGGGAAAATCACCTTATCAGCGCTCACAATCTTTTCAATGGTATTTGTCAGTATCGCGTCTATACCTAATCGTTGGAAGGCAAACTGAAGGCTTTTAATATTTCCGGCACCATAGTCTATAATTGCTAATTCCATTACAATATTCCTTTGGTTGTCGGTAAGATCATTTTTTCTACATCTCTTTTAACTGCCATTTTAATGGCTTTTGCAAAAGCCTTAAAAATGGCCTCTATCTTGTGGTGTTCGTTGGTTCCTGTTGCTTTTATGTTTAAATTACATTTTGCCCCATCGGTAAACGATTTAAAAAAGTGCATAAACATCTCTGTGGGCATCTTACCAATCATTTCGCGTTTAAAATCAGCTTCCCAGATCAGCCAGTTACGACCGCCAAAATCAATAGCTACTTGCGCCAGACAATCGTCCATGGGCAAACAAAAGCCATAGCGTTCAATACCCAGCTTACTTCCCAAGGTTTTGGCAAAAACCTCACCCAAGGCAATTGCAGTATCTTCTATGGTGTGATGCTCGTCTATTTCTAGATCACCATTCACTTGAATCTTCAAATCCAGCTGACCATGACGTGCAATTTGATCTAGCATGTGATCAAAAAAAGCAATACCAGTATCTATCGCACTTTTCCCTGTTCCATCTAGATTCAAATCGATTTGGATTTGTGTCTCGTTGGTATTTCTAACCATGCTTCCTGTTCTGTCTTGCACTTTTAGAAAGTGATAGACTTCTTCCCAGTGATTGGTCACTAGGGCAATGACGTTTTGTAATTTCTCTGGTTGAACAGACACTTTTTCTACTCCTACGCTTGAATTATTTTCAATCAAAATTCCTTTGCTCCCAAGATTTTTTGCCAATTCCATGTCGGTGTATCGGTCTCCAATCACAAAAGAATGAGATAGGTCGTAATCTTCAGAAAAATACTGTGTTAACAGTCCTGTTCTAGGTTTTCTTGTTGGCGCGTTGTCTTTGGCAAAAGTCCTATCTATGACTTGTTCTTTAAATACAATGCCTTCTTGCTCAAATGTTTTGATTAAAAAATGATGTACAGGCCAGAAGGTGTCTTCGGGAAAACTTGCTGTTCCCAGTCCATCTTGATTGGTGACCATTACCAATTCATAATCCAATTCCTTGGCAATTCTTCTCAAGTACTGAAATACGTTGGGATAAAACTCCAGTTTTTCAAAACTATCGAGTTGATAGTCTTGTGGCGGCTCTATCACCAAAGTCCCGTCTCTGTCGATAAAAAGAACCTTCTTCATTGATCGTAATTTTATGTGCTGTTTGGTAGTTAAAGATTTTATTATCTGATGCTTACCACGAACTATTTAAAATAGTTTCCTTTGAGAATCCCTGTGAGCTTAGCTCGAGATCGTTGATTGCTTTTATAAGTGTTTTATGTTCACTGGCTGTCCCTACTGTAATCCGCAAGCAGTTTTTACACAGCGGCTGATTGCTTCTGTTACGAACAATAATTCCTTTTTTGATTAATTGTTTATATCTGAGGTGGGCATCATCCACCTGAACCAATAAAAAATTAGCATCTGAAGGATATATTTTTTTTACAAATGAAATTTTTTGCAGTTCACTGACTAGCAAGTTTCTATTTGCAACAATGGTCATCACCTCTTTTTTACGTTGTTGCTGATTTTGTAACGCTTTCAAAGCCACCTCCTGCGTCAATTGATTGACATTGTACGGTGGTTTAATTTTATTTAATACGGTGATGATGTCTTTAGATGCATAACAAATCCCTAATCGAATTGCTGCCAAACCATAGGCTTTTGAAAGGGTTTGTGTCACTATTAAATTTGGAAATTCATCCAGTTGATTTACCCAACTTTCTTGCGTTGAAAAGTCGATATAAGCTTCATCAATGGCCACAATTCCTTGAAATTCATTTATCAAGGTTTCTATTTTAATTGCATCAAAGCTATTGGCAGTTGGATTGTTTGGAGAGCAGAGAAACAACAGTTTTGTCTTAGAAGTTTGCCGCTGAATAATCTCTTTAACATTGGGTTGAAACTCTTTTAACAGCGGAATATTCATCAATTCCACATCATTGGTATTTGCCAAGACTTGATACATTCCGTAAGTTGGTGGTAGTGTAATCACCGTATCTTTTCTAGGCTCACAGAAAGCTCTAAAAATTAAATCCAATATTTCATCACTTCCATTTCCCAATAAGATACAGGAGGGGTCAATCCCTTTGATCTTGGATAACTCGGTCTTTACTGCCTGTTGTTGTGGGTCTGGGTAGCGATTGAGTCCATTGGGGAATGGATTCTCATTGGCATCAATAAGAATCATACTGGAAGATACGTCGTTATATTCATCTCTTGCCGATGAATACGCTGTCATTCGTTTAATGTTTTCTCTTAATAATCTGTCTAGCTCCATCTTACAAATCGTTTAGTCGCAGTGTTATGGCATTTTTGTGTGCCTGTAAACCTTCTGCTTCTGCCATTAATTCTACAGCTTTCCCCATATTTTTGATGCCTTCTCTTGAGATTTTTTGAAAGGTAATGCTCTTAGTAAAACTGTCTAAATTGACTCCTGAGTAGGTCTTGGAAAATCCATTGGTGGGCAATGTGTGGTTTGTTCCCGAAGCATAATCGCCAGCGCTCTCTGGGGTATAATTTCCTATGAACACAGACCCAGCATTGGCAATATTTTCAATATAAAAATCATTATTGTAAGTGCAGATAATGAGATGCTCTGGAGCGTATTCGTTGATGAGCTCCAGCGCTTCTACATCATTCCTCATCAAAATAGCGCGTGAATTTTCGATGGCTTTAGTGGCTATGTCAATTCTAGGCAACAATGCTAATTGACGTTGTACTTCTTTTTTGACGGTATCAATGAGTTTTGTTGAAGTGGATACCAAGATGACTTGACTGTCAGTGCCGTGTTCTGCCTGACTCAATAAATCGGAGGCAACATAGGCGGGAATTGCAGAATCGTCTGCTACTATGAGTAGTTCACTGGGACCCGCTGGCATATCAATGGCCACACCATACTTAGTCGCTAGCTGTTTTGCTATCGTGACATACTGATTCCCTGGCCCAAAAATTTTATAGACTTGCGGCATACTAGTGGTTCCGAAAGTCAACCCGGCAATCGCTTGGATGCCGCCTACTTTAAAAATTGTAGTTACGCCACAAAGATAGGCAGCGTATAGAATCTCGTCTGCGATCTTCCCTTGTGAGTTTGGAGGTGAACACAATACAATTTCTGTACATCCAGCAATTGTAGCGGGAACTGCAAGCATGAGCACCGTTGAAAATAGCGGTGCGGTTCCTCCGGGAATGTACAAACCGACTTTCTGAATGGGTCTTTTTTCTTGCCAGCAGGTGACACCGTTCATGGTATCAAGTAACACTTTGGTTGTTTGCTGTGCTTTGTGGAATTTCTCAATATTGGTCTTGGCTAGCTGAATGGCGTCTTTTAAATTCTGCGGCACTTTACGTGTGGCAATTGCAATTTCTTTCTCTGTCACACGGAAATCATCCGATTCAATTCCGTCATAATTAGATGTGTAGTATTGTATGGCCCTATCGCCGTTTTTTTCTACATCTTCAAATACCTGATTCACAGTCGCTTCTATAGTATCGATTGTGGGTGTAGGGCGCTTTAAGATGACCGACCATTTTTCTTTTTCGGGATAATATATGCTCTTCATCTTACATAACCATTTTTTCTATAGGGCAAACCAAGATTCCTTCGGCTCCTTTTAATTTTAATTCGTCTATAATCTTCCAAAACTGGTTTCTACTGATCACAGAGTGCACGGAACTCCACCCCGGTTCTGCTAAGGGTAATACTGTGGGACTTCGCATACCGGGCAATACGTGAATGATCTCATCGAGTTGATCGTTGGGAGCATTTAGCAGTACGTATTTAGAATTTCTTCCTTTTAGTACTGACTTGATACGAAATTGCAGCTTGTCTAAAATCTCTTGAGACTCTTTAGAAATATTAGGAGAAACAGCTAAGACAGCTTGAGATTTCATTAAGACTTCTACTTCTTTTAGGTTATTTTTAAAGAGTGTACTTCCCGAAGAAACAATATCGCAGATGGCATCTGCTAGTCCGATATTGGGGGCAATTTCTACAGAACCGTTGATCAGGTGAATATCTGCATTAATGCCTTTTGATTTTAGGTATTTTTTTAGGGAATTGGGATAGGAAGTAGCGATGCGTTTGTTCTCAAAAAATTCTATTCCAGAGTATTCTTGATCTTTAGGAACTGCTAGAGCTAGCTTGCACTTGGAAAATCCTAGTTGTTCGATCGTATGGATGTCTTCTCCTTCTTCTACCAAAATATTCTCTCCAATAATGGCGATATCCACAATACCATCACGGAGGTATTGCGGAATATCACCATTGCGCAGATAAAACACTTCTAGGGGGAAGTTTCTGGCAGAAGCTTTAAGCTGGTCTTTTTCGTTGTCGATAGAAATACCACAGTCCTTGATGATCTTTAGCGAATCATCGTGGAGTCGTCCTGATTTCTGTATGGCAATATTTAATTTTTTCACTTGTTTATATTTACGCTAACTATGGAGTATTGAATCATTTCCTTTGATTGAGTCACTACCCTTTATTTGACCAATCCCTTGACAAGGATTTTATGTATGGTATTTATTTGTTTTGGTTTTTTATCCTATTAAACAAAAAAAACCCGTTTGAGGATCTCAAACGGGTTTTTGTCATATAGTGAATTTATTCAATGCATCATGGACTCGCTTGAGTGAGAGGAATCAAGTGATGATGTAGATGAATTGATGTCATATCGTTCTTATTTCTGCACAAACTTTGCAAATAAATTTTGGATTGTGCAAGGGATGGAAGAGAAATATTTTGCTTAAATTTAAATTTTAACAAATACTAGTGTTGTATGCAAAAACAAAAAAGCGGAAATCTAGTTGTAATTATTGGCAATGGTTTTGATGTAGCCCATGGATTAGAAACTAGATTTAGTCATTTTGCTAAGTATTACATTGACAAAATTATCTACCCAGAAATAGGTAAGGCACTAAAAACTGGTAATTCTTCAATCCTTGAGAAAACTTTCATTAACATACTCCGTTTTCCTGATAGTAGCGCCTTTAGGAATACTACAAATTTAACAGATAATAAGAGAGTTCAATTCGAAATAAGTCACTTAGCTCAATCTCCCGGGGACAAAAGCGGAAATATTTTATCCCTGCTGAGGAGAAAGGGGTTTGTGGCAAACATTATTACTAATTCTTTTTTAAAAACATTGTATTCAGATAACTTTCCTAATTGGTTTGATATTGAACAGGCATATTATAGTAAGCTAAAGGATTTTTTTTCAAAAAAAAGTTGGGATGCGATAGAAAGACTAAATGATAATTTAAGCGAGATTAAAGAATCATTTAAGCAATATCTGACTCATGAAATAAGACCAAATGTTAACGAGCATGTTAACCACTCTTTTACTAAGCATTTTAAAGATAGAAGAGGAAGTTACCTTTATTAATAACTACACTAAAACTTTAGACTTATATGACAGTAAAATGAGCGGTACTGACAAGAGGTTTAGTAAAATCCATATTCATGGAGAGCTAGACAATGAAATCATCTTTGGTTATGGAGATGATACCGATGAAACATATCTAAAAATGAAGAATGAACGGAATAAAGAGCTCCTTCGTAACTTTAAAACTTATGGCTATCTCAAGAGTAGTTCATACAAAGTTATGCTGAATAAATTAGCTGTTTTTAATGATTACGATTGTCTAGTGGTAGGACATTCGTTAGATTTAACAGATAAAACAATTTTAAAAACCATTCTTGATTCTGAAAAATGTAATTATATTGAATTACTGAAACGTTCAGATTTAGAAAACGAACAGGCCAAATATGAAGCTCATTTCGAACTTCACGCCAACTTGGCTAGAATTTTCTCTCACGAAACTGACTTAAGAAAGAAGTTAATTTCTTATGACCAATCTATACATTTTCCTCTCATTCAATCTGGTGATGATGAAAAGGTATCTGAAAGGGAAAAAATACTGTACAACGGAGATGTCTTTTTTTTTTAAAACTAAATGTTTTAGTATAAA
>CAXRAW010000095.1:0-12001 GCA_964228785.1 Flavobacteriaceae bacterium | reverse complement strand
TTGTAAAATGTATCGCCTACTCGTATGGTCGTTTTCCAACTCTTTAAATGCGTATCTAGTCCAATATAAATATTTTGTCCGCTGTAATCTAATTTTGTAACTGTTTTTTCCATGATTGTCGTGTTTATGTGATATTGATGGAAAGATAAACACTTAACTTTGGGTTAGATATTACAAACATAAGGGCTAACGCGGCACCAAATAAGCCTTTGTACTAGGATAGGAAATTAAGATAAGAATTCACAAACGAGGATTTTTAGATCATATCAAATACAAAAAAAGGGACCAATAATTCACCGTCTAGCTTCGAACAAACCACCTTTACGGGCTGTCCCTGATTAGATTTTAGCAGCCAATCGGCATCCCTGATCAATGGCTCTTTTAGCGTCCAGTTCTGCAGCTACATCTGCACCTCCTATCATATGCACCTTTTTTCCTTGCTCGTATAATGCATCGTATAGTTCTCTGAGTGGTGTTTGACCAGCACAGATCACAATGTGATCAACATCCAATATTTTTGCTTTGTCATTTTGTACATAATGCAATCCTTGGTCGTCAATTTTAGTGTATGCAACTTCATTCATAAACTGTACATTCTTCTTTTTTAAGTTGGCACGGTGAATCCAACCAGTAGTTTTTCCTAGTTTTCCTCCAAATTTTCCCTTACTGCGCTTGAGCATGAAAATTTCTCGTTCCCCAGAGTGAATCACAGGTTTTATACCATCGATTCCACCCCTAGATTTAATACTAGTATCTATACCCCATTCTTTTAACCACAGATCCAGATTCATCGCCGAGGACTCACCAGAATGGAGCAGGTATTCCGATAGGTCAAAACCAATTCCTCCTGCACCAATGATTGCCACTCTCTTTCCTATGGGCTTTTTATACTTTAGCACATCTAAATAACTCAGTACTTTGTGGTGTTCAATTCCATTAATATTGGGTGTTCTGGGCTTGATCCCTGTTGCTATGATAATTTCATCAAAGTCATCACCTTCAAGATCTTTCGCTGAAACCCTTGTGTTGAGTTGTACATCAACATTGTGTAGTTCCAGTTGTTTGTTAAAATAGCGAATAGTTTCATAAAATTCTTCTTTCCCCGGAATCTGTTTTGCCATGTTAAACTGACCTCCTATTTCCTTATCTGCATCAAATAAGGTCACCCTGTGTCCCCTTTGCGCAGCAATGGTAGAAGCTGCTAATCCCGCAGGTCCTGCCCCTACAACTGCAATTTTTTTTCTATTCACAGCAGGAGTGTAGTTTAGTTCTGTCTCATGACAAGCCCTTGGATTTACCAAACAGCTGGCAACCTTTTGTTCAAAAACATGATCTAGACAAGCTTGATTACAAGCAATACAGGTGTTAATTTCTTCCTCTCTCTCTTGGGCAGCCTTATTCACCCATTCTGGGTCGGCTAAAAAAGGCCTTGCCATCGAAATCATATCCGCATCTCCTCTCTTTAACACCTCTTCCGCAACGTCTGGCATGTTAATTCGGTTTGAGGTAATTAGTGGAATAGACACTTCCTCTTTCATTTTTTTGGTAACCCATGTAAACGCCGCTCGCGGTACCGAGGTGGCTATTGTGGGAATTCTAGCTTCATGCCAGCCTATTCCTGTATTGATAATGGTAGCTCCAGCTTTTTCAATTTCTTTTCCGAGTTCAACGACCTCTTCCCATGTACTTCCCTTTTTTATAAGATCTAACATAGAAAGTCTGTAGATAATAATAAAGTCTTCACCAAGAGCCTCTCTGATTGACTTAACAAGGGTAATAGGGAGCCGCATTCTGTTTTGATAAGATCCTCCCCACTTGTCTTTTCTTCGGTTGGTATGTTCTACAATGAACTGATTAATTAAATACCCTTCAGATCCCATAATCTCAATACCGTCATAACCTGCCATTTTAGATAGTCTGGCACAATTTACAAAATCGTTGATTGTTCTCTTGACCCCAAATTTATTCAGTTTAAAAGGTTTAAAGGGATTGATAGGCGCCTTTATTTTTGATGGTGCCACGTTAAACGGATGGTATCCATAACGACCAGCGTGAAGGATTTGCATGCATATTTTTCCACCTGCTTCGTGTACCGCTTTCGTTATTTTTTGATGTTCTTTGGCATGCTTTTTTGTGGACATTCTTGCCGAAAAAGGACCAGTCCAACCTTGAATATTGGGTGCAATTCCGCCTGTTACAATTAATCCAACTCCGCCTTTGGCACGTTCTGCGTAATAGGTTGCTATTTTATCAATTCCATTTTTTTCTTCCTCTAAACCCGTGTGCATAGAGCCCATGAGAATTCTATTCTTAATGGTGGTAAAGCCTAAATCCAATGGTTCAAAAATATGAGGATATTTCATTTGTTTAAATTTACACTAACTATTTGGTATATGGACGCTTGTTTAGCCAATTCCTCTGTGAGGATATCATATATGCTTTTTGTACTGGTGTTTTGATGAGTTGTCTCAATAAATTACTATGCATGCATAATAGTTGGCAAGATAGTCAATTTTTTGATAGCAAAGAATATGGCTTTAGAGTTCAATAAGGGTTTGCACTGTTCAAAATACAAGCGTGAGTACGACAATTTTTTTAATACATTGGGACATCAATAATTAGAATTTCACTGTCTTTATTCACTTTTACATGAAGCTTACCCCGTATCTCAGACACCCAACGCATCTCTTCTGTAAAGCCACTCTCCACAAACTTCTACCTCACCTTCCAACAGAAAAATATAGCTCCCTTTACCTGGTTTTACACGATGGTGTGCCACTGAGTTTTCTGAAAAATTTCCTACATGGATATACCCTTGTTGGTGAATTCCTAAGGAATCTGATACCAATGCATTGTTAGGAGATACCAAGGTCTGAAAAGCGTGATCTCGCTTGTCAAGGTCAAACCGCTTCTGTGTGTAACTAGGAGTTACATTTTCATGTGCTGGTATAATCCATAGCTGTAAAAAATGAACCTCATCAGTTGGGCTATCATTAAATTCAGAATGTGTGATCCCTGTTCCTGCGGACATGATTTGCACTTCTCCCACTTCTATTGCTTTTTTATGGTGTTTGTTATAGTGATATTCTATTTTTTTTGATGAAAATGAAGGTACTTTTTGATAACCTAGTTATATATTTCTATGGATTACTCAACCTCTGAAATGGTGTTATTGTACCTGGCTATTTTTTAGAATGGTTAACGATTGGACAAAAATGAATGATTTTAGTTTGTTGTTTTACAAAAACTGCTTTTTTAAAGCCGCGTTAGCAATAGCAGCGGCATCCTTTTTTGTCCTGATAAGGCAAAAAAGATATAGCGGATAGT
Source organism: Flavobacteriaceae bacterium (assembly GCA_964228785.1). Classification (GTDB taxonomy): domain Bacteria; phylum Bacteroidota; class Bacteroidia; order Flavobacteriales; family Flavobacteriaceae; genus Polaribacter. The sequence goes on along the minus strand of CAXRAW010000095.1, from coordinate 8,674 downwards.
GCGACCCGAAGGGAAACGCCCTTAGACTGAAAATTTTCTTAATTTAGCTCGCAAAAAGAAAGATATATCTTATGGATATCAACTTTAATAAAAACGAAGATTACAACCGACTTTTAGCTTCTGATTTACGCACTCGGCTTGTCAAAGTAAAACTAGGTGGTGGACGGAAACGCATTGACAAGCATCACGAGAAAGGTAAAATGACGGCTCGTGAACGCATTGATTATTTGTTGGATAAGGGTTCTGAAAGTCTTGAAATCGCGGCTTTTGCTGGTGATGGGATGTATGAGGATCACGGTGGGTGTCCTTCTGCTGGCGTGGTGGTAAAAATAGGATATGTTCAAAAAAGGCAATGTATTGTGGTGGCAAATGATGCTACGGTAAAAGCGGGAGCTTGGTTTCCAATTACGGGAAAGAAAAATTTACGTGCTCAGGAGATTGCTATCGAAAATAGGTTGCCTATTATTTATCTGGTGGATAGTGCGGGGGTGTATTTGCCTATGCAGGATGAGATTTTTCCTGACAAGGAGCATTTTGGAAGAATTTTTCGTAATAATGCGGTGATGAGCAGTATGGGAATTACTCAGATTGCTGCGGTTATGGGCAGTTGTGTGGCTGGTGGTGCTTACTTGCCTATTATGAGTGATGAGGCTTTGATTGTAGATAAAACAGGAAGTATTTTCTTGGCTGGGAGCTATCTTGTAAAGGCAGCCATTGGTGAGGACATTGATAATGAAACACTAGGTGGGGCAACAACGCATTGTGAGATCTCTGGTGTTACCGATTACAAGGCAAAAGACGATCAAGATGCTTTGGATACGATTAAGGACCTGATGGATAAGTTAGGTGATGTTGAAAGGGCTGGTTTTCATCGAATGAGTCCAGAAAAGCCCAGAGAAAAGGTAGATGATATTTTTGGAATTTTACCCAAAGCACGCCATGAACAATATGACATGAAGGAAATTATCAAACGTCTGGTTGATGATTCTGCGTTCCAGGAGTATAAAAAAGATTATGGGAAAACGATCATCACTGCTTATGCGCGAATTGATGGTTGGGCAGTTGGCATTGTTGCCAATCAGCGTCAAGTGGTCAAAAATGCGAAGGGTGAAATGCAGTTTGGTGGTGTTATTTACTCCGACTCTGCGGACAAAGCAACTCGATTTATAGCTAATTGTAACCAGAAAAAAATTCCTTTGGTCTTTTTACAGGATGTTACAGGATTTATGGTGGGGTCTAAGTCTGAGCATGGTGGAATTATCAAAGATGGTGCTAAAATGGTAAATGCTGTGAGTAATTCTGTGGTTCCTAAGTTTACCGTAATCATTGGGAATTCTTATGGAGCGGGGAATTATGCGATGTGTGGTAAGGCTTATGACCCAAGGCTAATTGTATCTTGGCCAAGTGCCAACCTAGCAGTAATGAGTGGAAACTCGGCAGCTAAGGTGTTATTGCAAATAGAAACTGCTGCATTGAAGAAAAAAGGGGAAGAGATGACCAAGGAAAAGGAGGCTGAACTGTTTGATCGTATCAAATCGAGATATGATGATCAGATTTCTCCGTATTATGCTGCTGCCCGCATCTGGACGGATGCTATCATCAATCCACTAGAGACGAGGACTTGGATTTCTATGGGTATTGAAGCTGCGAATCACGCCCCCATTGAAAAAAAGTTTAATTTAGGTATCATTCAGGTTTAGATGTAGTGTATTGAATTTTGAATATTGAATTGGAATAAAAAGAATAATTAATGGGAAGAGCATTTGAGTTTAGAAAAGCGCGTAAGATGAAACGTTGGTCAGCGATGGCAAAAACGTTTACCAGGATAGGGAAGGATATTGTGATGGCTGTGAAAGAGGCTGGTCCCAATCCTGAGACCAACTCTCGTTTAAGAGCTGTGATCCAGAATGCTAAGGCAGCGAATATGCCTAAGGACAATATAGAGCGTGCCATTAAAAAGGCTTCTGATAAAGACACTGCAAACTACAAAGAGGTTTTATTTGAGGGTTATGCTCCTCATGGCATTGCCGTATTGATAGAGACTGCTACCAACAATAACAATAGAACTGTTGCCAACGTTAGGGCTGCTTTCAATAAATATGACGGAAACTTGGGAACCTCTGGATCTGTTGTTTTTATGTTTGATCATACGTGTAACTTTACAGTAAAAAAGGAGGGCATTTCTGTGGATATGGAGGAGCTAGAACTGGCATTGATCGATTTTGATGTTGAAGAAGTTTTTGTGGATGATGAGGGTGTGGTTGTTTATGCTCCTTTTGAACAGTTTGGAGCCATCCAGGCTTTCTTTGAAGAAAACAGTGTAGAAATTATTTCCTCTGGGTTTGAACGGATTCCTACTTCAACAACAAAACTTTCTCGGGAACAGCAAACTGATGTTGAAAAATTATTGGAAAGGCTAGAAGAAGATGATGATATACAGCAGGTCTATCATTCAATGGAGGGAGTTTAATATTGTATATTTTTTGAAAAAAGTTTCCTGTAGCTAAAGGGCGACTATTCAAAAAACCATTAACATAGAAAATGTAGAATCAGATAGTTAAGTGAGCTAGGAGCAGGATGGCAAGCTCCTTTGTATCATATACGGTAGGTATTAACGCCTTATTGGTGTGGAACAATAGTAAATAAGGATGGGTATCATATTTCGACAGATATAACTAAGTTAGTTTCGTTGATGAGTTTTAGAAACTCTTTTTAACTTCAACACATCACTGTAGAAAAGTTACATATTCGAATCAAGGGTTGAATTTCAAACACCTTTGATTTCCAGAAGGTTACAGTTTCAATAACTAGAAATTAATACAAAACTGTTTTGTAATTCACTGATAATCAATATTTATTCTTAACCCTTGATTCGCATTACATATTAATCTTAACAAAGAAATTTGTTACCCTTGTAAATAGACCTGAAAGTGGAACACTTTCCATAATTCTCAAATCTTTGTTGAAAAAGTTTTTTCATTCAAAAATAGTTTTATATTTGAATTGTTGTTAGGTAAGTAAAATGTTATGTTTTTCTTATTTCGTTCGCAATTATCTTTGGAAGAGAGATCTTTGCGAAGTATTTGGGAAATACGCCGAAAAAATTAAGGTTTCTTCCATTGCACATTTTTATAGAGTACTCCAGATTATTCGACTTCGGGGAGTATATCTAGAATTACGTATTTAGTTTTCATTTCATTATTATCGATTTAGGATAGTACGCAGTATTAATCTTAGGACTTCAGTCTCTTATTTTTAAATAAAAGTGAAATGAATACAAAATATGTTGATCTAATTGAACAAACGTTTGATTTTCCACAAGAAGAATTTCAAACTAAAGAGGGTACTCTATGGTTTCATGAAGTTGATCTTATGAAACTGATATATCAGTATGGATCACCTCTAAAGTTTACATATCTGCCCAAAATATCTGATAACATTGGAAGAGCTAAAGAGTGGTTCTCTAATGCATTTCAAAAATACAATTATCAAGGAAAATACTTTTACAGCTACTGTACAAAAAGCTCTCACTTTAGTCATATACTAAATGAGGCATTGGAAAATGACATCCAGATTGAAACATCCTCTGCATTTGATTTGGATATTGTTAGCATTCTTAAAGATACTGGAAAAATTAAGGATTCGAATTATATACTTTGTAATGGTTTTAAAAGAGATGACTATGTCAGTCGGATAGTTAAACTTATTAATTCTGGACATAAGAATTGCATACCGATACTGGATAATTATGAAGAGCTTGAATCTTTGAGGTTCAAAATTAATGACGAGTTTCAGGTAGGAATCCGAATTGCCTCCGAGGAGGAACCAAAGTTTGAATTTTACACCAGTAGATTGGGAATTGGTTACAAAAATATTCTCTCCTACTATCGAAGAGAAATTAAGAACCATGAAAACGTGAAACTAAAAATGTTGCACTTTTTTATCAATACGGGAATACGAGACAATGCATATTACTGGAATGAACTTACAAAATGTTTAAAAGTCTATGTGCAACTCAAGGAAATCTGTCCAACATTAGATAGTCTTAATATAGGGGGTGGATTTCCTATTAAGACCACACTAGGTTTTGATTATGATTATCAATACATGATCAATGAGATAGTTGCTTTAATCCAAAAGACTTGTGATGAAGTCAATATTCCTGTTCCTCATATTTTTACCGAATTTGGGAGTTTTACAGTAGGAGAGGCAGGCGGAGTCATTTATAAAATATTATATCAAAAAGAGCAAAATGATCGTGAACGGTGGAACATGATTGACTCATCTTTTATCACAACGCTTCCGGATACCTGGGCGATTAACAAGCGTTTCATTATGCTTCCCATTAATCTTTGGGAAGACGAATACGAACGTGTATTGTTAGGAGGACTCACCTGTGATAGTGATGATTATTACAATTCTGAACAACATGTAAATGCTATTTATTTGCCTAAATACAATAAGGATAAGCCTTTGTATATAGGTTTTTTTAATACAGGAGCGTATCAAGAAACCATAGGTGGTTTTGGAGGATTACAACATTGTTTAATTCCCAATCCAAGGCATATTTTAATACAAAAGAATAAACAAGGAGACATTATAACTCAACTATTTAAAGAACAACAAACGAGTGAGGAATTACTCTCAATTTTAGGATACGGAATAAGTCAAGAAGATGATATTAAGATCGATAAAACCTTTCACAGGCAGATTTCATCCAATCTAAATAAGCGATAATCATAAACAAATGAAAATAATGAAAACTTTCGCTGGGATATCCCAGAAATACACTCGGGAAGACCAATCTAAGATTGTATTGATTCCAGTTCCTTTTGACCAAACGTCAACATGGCAGAAAGGAGCGGATTACGGGCCAACTGCATTTTTAGAAGCAGCTGGAAATATGGAATTGTATGATATTGAAACAGATTCAGAAGTTTACAAAAATGGCATCTTTCTTTCAGAGTCTATTGAAGAAGACACTTCTTTAGATATGATTAATGCCGTCCATTCTAAGGTGAAGCACTTTATTAAAAAAAATAAATTTGTAACCTTATTTGGAGGGGAACACTCAATTTCAATTGGAAGTATCAGAGCCTTCAATGAGTGTTTTCAAAACTTAACTATTTTACAAATAGATGCTCACTCAGATTTAAGAAAAGAGTATCAAGGGAATCCATATAGTCATGCCTGCGCTATGTATGAAGCAAATCAAACTACCAACTTAGTCCAGGTAGGAATTAGAAGTATGGACATTTCAGAGCGTGACGAAATGAATAAGGATAACGTCTTTTTTGCTCATGAAATGGCTACAAATGAATATTGGATGGATGATGTTTTGGAGGAGTTAACGGATACAGTTTATATCACATTTGATTTGGATGCTTTAGACCCATCCATTATGCCATCAACAGGAACTCCAGAACCAGGAGGGTTGTTCTATTATGAGATCTTAGAGTTTTTGAAAAAAGTATTTGAAAACAAAAATGTTGTAGGATTTGATATGGTAGAACTATGTCCTAATCAAATCGACAAATCCTCTGATTTTTTAGCAGCCAAGCTTTATTATAAGATGTTGAGCTATAAATTTCTCTTAGAAGAAGAAGTTCAAGAAATGGAAGAAGAAATAGAAAGCCCATTTAGTAAACTTTCAAAATTTAAAGACAAATTAGAGGACTAATGTTAACTTCAAAGAACATAAAACCTCATAGTTTTGAGTTTCAGAATCATTGGTATGAAAAAGTTTTAAATGCTACCATACACCCTATAGTAAAGCATTTTTTAAACATGTCTCAAGATCAAATAGTTACTAGATACTGCCATTTAAACCCTAAAGCCAAAAAAGGAAAACTAAAAGAATTGCTTAACTACCATCCAAAATATTTTGTTTGGAGTGGAGCTGACTTAATCAATGTCACATCAAACTCTGGAAAAAGACAAATGGTAGTTATTGAAAATAATTCTTGCCCTTCAGGTCAAAAGTCCATGCCTTTAGTTAATGAGTATAGTGAAGACACCACATATCATCAACTTATAAGAAACACTTTTAAGACCAGCCTTAAAAATGTGAGGATAAAAGGTGATCTAGCCGTTATCTACGACAAAAACTTTATGGAAGCATCTGGCTACGCATGTGCAATTGCTGATGTAATGAATGAAGAAGTGCACCTTATTCCGTTCAGCAATGATGAACCCTCCCCAAAAGTTAAGTTTGAAAACGACACTATGATCGTCTTATCTAATATGAAATGGGTTAAAATTAGAGCCTGTTTCAGATATGTAACTCAAAAACCCTGGAACAGATTTCCCATATTGTCAAAAACCAAAATTATTAATCCAATAATATGTTGCTTAGCAGGAGGGAGAAATAAATTAATAGCAGCAAAAGCCTATGAGTTATTTAACTCTGAAATAGATGACTTTGGCTTAAAAATTAATATTCCTAATACTGTATGGGAAGTTCGCAAAAACGAAATTCCACTTTGGGTGAAACAAATGAACGGTCGAGCAGTAATTAAAGTTCCTTATTCAAATGCAGGTCAAGGAGTATATACTATTGTAACTCAAAAAGATTTAGATGATTTCATGTCCTTAAACTTTGATTATGATATGTTTATTGTACAAAGTTTAATAGGGAACTCTGAATGGAGTAGCATTTTTAAAAATCAAAAGCTTTATCATGTTGGTACAATTCCAAACAAAAAGAATGAAACCTATGTATGCGACATAAGAATGATGGTTAGTGCTACTAAAAAAGGAATAAAACCTCTTTGCACTTATGCAAGAAGGGCTAAAAAGCAATTACCTAATAATATCGAACAAGTAACCAACAGTTGGGAGATTTTAGGTACTAACTTATCATACAGAGATAATGGTGTCTGGGAAAGTGACACCAATCGCCTAGTCTTGATGGACACCAAAGATTTTAATTCATTAGGAATAGGAATAGATGATTTAATAGATGCTTTTATCCAATCTGCCTTATCTATGATTGCTATTGATAGGATGTGTCTAATGCTTACTAGTTCAAAAGGAACTTTAAAAAGAAAGCTCTTTAGAAGTTTGAACGATGATAAAAATTTAATTGAAGAAATTTTATGATAAATACAAATAGTCACCCTATATCGGAATTTATAGAAAAGTATTTTTTACACTTCAATGCTGCTTCTCTAGTAGATGCAGCAAAAGGGTATGAGTCACAATTAGAAAAAGGTTCTAAAATGTTAGTTTCATTAGCAGGTGCTATGAGTACTGCCGAATTGGGGAAAATTTTTGCTGAAGTAATTCGACAAAACAAAGCGCATATTATCTCTTGCACTGGTGCTAATCTAGAAGAGGATATTATGAATCTAGTTGCTCATTCTCATTACAGGAGAATTCCCAATTATAGGGATTTAACCCCTTCTGATGAGTGGGAGTTACTCTTAAAGGGACTGAATAGAGTAACTGATACGTGTATTCCTGAAGAAGAGGCTTTTAGACGCTTACAAAAACATATTTACAAGATTTGGAAAGATGCAGAAGAAGAGGAAGAACGATTATTTCCACATGAGTTTATGTATCGTTTATTGTTATCCGGAGAACTAGCGCAATACTATGAAATTGATCTCAAAAACTCTTGGATGTATGCTGCTGCAGAGAAGAATCTTCCAATGGTCGTCCCAGGTTGGGAAGACAGTACAATGGGAAACATCTTTGCGTCCTATGTAATTAAGGGAAAACTAAAAGCTAGTACAATGAAATCTGGAATAGAGTATATGACATTCTTGGCAGATTGGTATCAGATGAACTCAGGCGATGGGATAGGTTTTTTTCAAATTGGAGGTGGAATAGCTGGTGATTTTCCAATCTGTGTTGTTCCTATGCTGTATCAAGATTTAGAACAAACTGAAACTCCATTTTGGAGTTATTTTTGTCAAATTTCAGATTCCACGACAAGTTACGGTTCTTACTCAGGAGCTATGCCCAATGAAAAAATTACTTGGGGTAAGTTAGACATCAATACACCTAAGTTTATCATTGAAAGTGATGCTACAATTGTAGCCCCTCTAATTTTTGCTTACTTATTAAACATGTAAATAATGAAAGGGTGCACGACAAATTTCCCTTTTTAAGAAAAAGGTTGTAACTTTATAATAAACCATGGATTTTAAGCAACAAGCCACATCAATTTTAGAGAAGTATTTAACAGAATGGGAAAATGACCCCATCCGTATGGAGAGCGGTTATCATTATGAGCTCAGTTATGCCACTATGTTACATAAGTTTGAGAAAGAGCTTTTAGCACTATCCACAGGCAAAGTACCTAAGAGCAAGAACTTAAAAAAAAACTCCAAACCCGGTTTGGAATGATAGAACTCAGTAAAGCACATATTTTATCTGACTCTCCTACTTCGATGAATATTAGCAGTTATGCACAAGAGACCATGTGTTATATGGGGCAACACCTAGTATTCAAGGAAGCCGAAGAAGTGATTAATACGCTAACTAGTGCAGATATAAACGCTAAACAAATGGAACATCTGTGCCACTATTATGGTCAAAGTTTAGAAGACGATTTACTCGGTAATATCGAAGTTAATGCTTATGAAGAAGTATTGCCAGAGGTCTCAGAAAAGCCTCACTATGTAAGTGTTGATGGGAGTATGTATTATACAAGAGAGGAAGATTTGGA
>CAXRAW010000094.1:0-37469 GCA_964228785.1 Flavobacteriaceae bacterium | reverse complement strand
AAACTTCACATAATCGTCATTTAACCAGTGTTTACGTTCGTTGAAATGAACTCCATCAACATATTTGTAATCTTCAATTAAATCACTTATCCACTTACCATTGTTTGAAGATATACCACTATAGGGAGGGTTTCCAATAATACACATTACAGGGGTATCTCTTTTTACGTGGTTGGCTTCATTGGCTTCACTACTCAACCAGTTGGCAAATAGCGTTCCCGTATCAGGGTGGGCTTCCTCTAAACTATTGGTTAAATAAACTTTTGTACGCTGGTTTTTAGTAGGTTTAAAACCTGTTTCTTTCAGTAATAAATCGAGTTGCAAATGTGCCATTGCATAACTCGCCATTAATAACTCAAAACCGTTTAAACGAGGTATGAGATGGTTTTCTGCATAACTGCTCCAAATCCCTTCTTGTCCTTTAAACTTCTTATAAACGTTTTTAATTACCTCCGCTAAAAATGTTCCTGTACCCGTTGCAGGGTCTAATATTTGTACTTTGTGAAATTCTTTATCTACTTCTTTGTAGCCACTTTTAAAATTCTTGTTGGGAATATCTGTTTTTACCTTTACTTTGGTTTTAGAACTATCTGCCAATCCTTTAGACAAACCAAATTCAGTTTTAAGGATATCATCAACCGCTCGTACAATAAATTTCACTACTGGAGCAGGGGTGTACCAAACTCCTCGTGATTTTCTCAATTTAGGATTATATTCGGCTAAGAAGGTTTCATAAAAATGGATAATCGGATCTTCCATTTTAGTAGCCCTTCCGTAATTCTTTAAGATTTGCTTTACATTACACGCCAAAAAGATTTCGGCTAGATTATCTACTATCCATTTGATACGGTCGTCAATATCTGCTCCTGCGATGTAGCCAAATAATTTTCTTAAAAATGGGTTGGATTTTGGGATCAGTTCAGCAGCTTCTTGTCTGCTAAAATTATTCAAAGTTGGGTCGTGTAAACGAGCAGCAAACAATCCATAAGCGATGGTCTGAGCGTACACATCGGCAAATCCTTCGGGTGTGATGTCATGTATCAAAATTTCTTTAAAAGCCGTCATTTGCTCTTTAAGCGTACTATCATCTTGATTTTCTTCATCACTCGTTAAGGCTTTTTCGATTACATCAGATAGCAAACGAGCCTTTCCTGCCATCATTTTGGCCAATCGTATGGGGCTTTTGATGGTTTGCCCAATATGAGTTGTAAAATCTTTGATGAGGTTGGTAAACGTGTCAAAGTTGTTAGATAATGGTACTATCTGTCTATTTACAACCTCTGCAATGGCAATTTTGGTAATGAACTCACCATCTTGATAGATGTGAAAGTCTAAATAGTCAGTAAAAATTAAGTTGGTTAATGAAGCTTTGTAACGATCAAATTGCTCTTTATTATCTGCCTTTTTCTTTCCTGCCAAATCGGGATCGCCTATGTCTTTGGCTTCAATAAAACCTACGGGAATGTCTTTCTTGGTGAGAATGTAATCGGGCGCACCGCAGGATCGTCTTTTAGGTTCATTGGTGACTTGTACATTTGTGAGTAAACTTTCTAAAAGTTGCTGTAAATCGCCTCTAAAAGTATGTTCGGTTGCATTTCCTAATTGATAACGTTGGTTAATACGATCAATATACTTCTCTATGGTCATATTCAGTTTTGCTTAATCAGTTAAAAATAGCACTTATATTTTTATTGAAATTGGTTATTTGTACAATTATTGAAACAAGTATTATAATTCGATCGGTCACAAATAACCCTGAAGGGGAAAAAATACTGTACTACAAAAATGGGTTTTTTACTTTTTAAAACTAAATGTTTTAGTACGAATTAAAAGTCGGAAAATAGGTAATCGTCTACAACTACTGTTTTAGATATCTACTGGAATATGGCAAGATGGTATTAAAATTCATGAATAAAACTGAGTGAAATAGAAATATTTTTTGGAAACTTACATATATCTCTGGGCTGTACAAAAATATGATACACTTGTTCCCTTGTTTAAATTTACTTTCTCTGAATATTGTAGCCTAGATGTCGCGTTAGCGATAAAAGCGGCATCCTTTTTTGTCCTGAACAGGCAAAAAAGATATAGCGGATAGCGCGACCCGAAGGGAAACGCCCAAAATAGGGATGAACTATTCTTAAAATTATGTTAAAAATCTAGGAAATATGGGGTAAAATAATGCTTATCAATACTTTTATTAGGAATTCAAATGATGAACACATGAAAAAACAACTTCTGTTGCTGGTGATGTTTGCAACTTCGCTGTTGCATGCACAGGTGTACTTTCCTACCAATAAAGGCGTTAAAACAACTAAGAATACGACTGTGGCATTCACCAATGCAAAAATTTATATAACCCCAACTAACATCATAAAAAAAGGAACATTGCTTGTAAAAGATGGAAAGGTAGTACAAGCGAGTAACTCTGTAAAAATTCCTCGGGATGCAAAGATCATTGATCTTTCTGGAAAAGTGGTCTACCCTTCATTTGTTGATATTTACACAGATTTTGGAGTAAAAAAACCTAAAAGGTCTAGAGGTAATAACCAAAGACCTCAATATGATGCGAGTAGGACGGGCTATTATTGGAACGATCATATCCGACCCGAAACTGATGCCACTCATCATTTTACCTTTGATGACAAAAAAGCAAAAGAATTTTTAAATGCAGGGTTTGGAGTGGTGAATACACATGTACATGACGGTATTATAAGAGGAAATGGTGTGCTGGTTGCCCTGAATACAAACACTTCTGATGCATACCGAATATTAGATACAGAGTCGGCTCAATATTTATCTTTTAGTAAAAGTATTCAATCCAAACAAGCCTACCCCACCTCTCGTATGGGAGCAATGGCTTTGCTTAGACAGGTATATTTGGATGCGCAATGGTATGCTGGTGGAAATGCAAAGAATAAGGATGCTTCTTTAAAGGTCTTAAACGATCATAAAGGCCTAGTACAAATTTTTGAAGGAGGAAACCAATTAGATGTCTTACGAGCAGACAAGATAGGGGACGAATTTGGAATTCAATATACAATTGTAGGGGGTGGTGACGAATATGAAAAAATTGCAGATATTAAAAGAACCAACGCAACTATGATTATTCCTATTGATTTTAAAAAGGCTTATGATGTGAGTAATCCTTTGCTTGCAAGTCAAATTTCACTGGGTGATCTGAGAAAATGGAATCAAGAGCCTTCTAATTTAGCTGTCTTAGACAAAAATGGTGTGACTTTCGCATTGACTACTCATAAGTTAAAATCACTAAAATCATTTCATAAAAATCTTCAAAAGGCCATGTATTTCGGGTATGACAAAACCAACGCTCTAGAGGCTCTGACCACCATCCCCGCACAGATTTTAAATAGGTCGGACATTGGAAATTTGAATACTGGGAGTCATGCCAACTTCTTGATAACCAATGGCGATATTTTTGATAAAGGAAGTATGATACACGAAAATTGGGTTCAGGGAGATCGTTACATTATCAATGATATGCGTATTCAAGATATTACTGGAGACTATTCTTTTTCTGTGAATGATAAAGATTATAACCTGTCGATAGCCGGTAAGGGATCCAAACAAAATGGAAGTTTAACATCGGGAGATCAAAAAATAACATCAAAGTTTAGTTTTGTAGATGGATGGGTTCAAATGACAGTGAATGATCATGGCTGCTTTACCAGAGTGGTTGCTCAACCCACCAAGGTTGGACTTACTGGGACGGCTTTTGACATTAATGAACACCCATCTACATTCACGGCAACCAAAAAAGCACTCAATAAAAAAAAGAGCAAGAAAGGAAGCAAAAAAAAGCAATCTTATACAGATTTTCCTATTGTAATGCCTGTGAGCTATCCAAACATAGGATTAGGTAACTTTACACAACCTGAGCAAGAAACTATCTTAATACAAAATGCAACCGTATGGACGAGCGAAGCAGACGGAATCCTTGAGAATACTGATGTTCTTTTGAAAGATGGAAAAATTTCGCAAATAGGGAAGAATCTAAGAGCAAAAAGAGCGAGAGTTATTAATGGAGCTGGGAAGCATTTAACTGCTGGTATTATCGATGAGCATTCTCATATTGCTGCATCTGCCATTAATGAAGCGGGTCATAATTCGAGTGCAGAAGTCAGTATTGAAGATGTGGTCAACCCTAACGATGTGAATATTTACAGAAATTTGGCTGGGGGGGTCACCACCATTCAAATTCTACACGGATCAGCAAATCCAATTGGTGGTCGCTCTGCCATTATTAAGTTAAAATGGGGAGAAAATGCGGATGAGATGATCTACGACAACAGTCCTAAATTCATCAAGTTTGCTTTAGGAGAAAACGTAAAGCAATCGAATTGGGGTGATCACAACACCGTACGGTTTCCTCAAACACGTATGGGTACCGAACAAGTATTTGTAGATTACTTCCAAAGAGCAAAAGAATATGATGCGATTAAGAAAAGTGGAAAACCTTACAGGAAAGATATTGAACTTGAAACACTCGCAGAAATTCTTGCCAAAGAGCGTTTTATTTCCTGTCACTCTTATGTGCAAAGTGAAATTAATATGCTTATGAAGGTTGCTGAGAAGTTCGATTTTAATATCAATACATTCACACATATTTTAGAGGGCTATAAAGTGGCAGATAAAATGAAAGAACACGGAGTGGGAGGATCTACTTTCTCCGATTGGTGGGCGTATAAATATGAGGTGATTGACGCAATTCCCTATAATGCGGCTATCATGCACGACGCTGGAGTGACAGTAGCCATTAATTCTGACGACAGGGAAATGTCTAGAAGACTGAACCAAGAAGCTGCTAAGACCATTAAATACGGAGGCATGTCGGAGCTAGATGCATGGAATACCGTTACTATTAACCCTGCTCAACTTCTTCACCTCGATGATAGGACTGGAAGTATCAAGGTTGGAAAAGATGCCGATGTTGTCCTATGGAGCGATCATCCCTTGTCGATTTATGCCAAAGCAGAAAAAACAATCATTGAGGGTCGTATATTTTTCGATCTAGAAGAAGATCAGAAAAAGCGGACTGCAATTAAACAGGAGCGCAGTAAATTGATTCAGATGATGCTTGCAGAAAAACTCAATGGTGGTGAGCTTCAGAGTCCACAAAAAAAAGTATTGAAGAATTTTACTTGCGACACGGAATAAAACGAAAATCATGAAAAAACAATGCATATATCATCTGATTGCTTTCTTTTTCACTGGAAGCCTTATTGCTCAACAAACTCCAGCACCAAAGCAAACTAAAGCATTCACCATTGTTGGGGCAACTGCTCATATTGGAAACGGTAAAGTCGTAGAGAACTCACTAATCATATTCAGAGATGGGAAACTTGTGTATGTTGGCACGTCTATGGTGAAACGAATGTATGAGGGTACCACCATTGATGCAAAAGGAAAACATGTCTATCCCGGATTTATTGCTGCCAACGCCTCTCTTGGATTGGCTGAAGTTGACGCAATAAGGGCAACGAGAGATGTTGACGAAGTTGGACCTATGCTCCCGCATGTACGCAGTCTTATCGCTTACAACGCAGAAAGCAAAGTGATTGAGTCTATGCGGCCTAACGGGGTCTTAATGGCAGAAATAACACCCAGAGGTGGAACTATCTCGGGCACAGCTTCTGTTATGCAACTAGATGCTTGGAACTGGGAAGATGCTGCCGTGAAGGTAGATCACGGAATACATCTTAACTGGCCAGACAGTTTTACAAGCGGTCGATGGTGGCTTGATGAAGATCCTAGTCTTAAACCCGATAAAAATTACTCTAAAAATATTCAACAAATCACTAATTATTTTAAAGAAGCAAAAAGCTATTTATCAGGTAATCGTGCTGAAATGAACCTTGCCTATCAGGCTATGGAAAGACTATTTAAAGGAACACAAAAACTTTTTATCCACGTAAATGGGCAAAAAGAAATTACAGATGCTATACACATGGCTAAGGAATTAGGTGTAAATCGCATTGTTATTGTGGGTGGTGAAGATGCGGATAAAGTGGCTTCCCTTCTGGTAAAAAATGATATTCCTGTGGTTATCAACAGGGCTCACAGGATTCCAAGCCTTGTGGATGACGACTACGACTTACCTTACAGAAATGCAAAGATGTTAATCGACAAAGGCATTACAGTAGCTATTGGTATGGAAGGACAAATGGAACGCATGAACACGCGTAACTTACCATTTTATGCTGGAACTTATGCCGCTTTTGGCCTTGATAAAGAAATGGCAGTACAGTTGATTACTGGTAACGCTGCTAAAATCTTGGGGATTGATGGATTTACTGGAACACTGGAAATTGGGAAAGACGCAACCCTATTCATCTCTGAAGGAGATGCGCTAAACATGCGTACCAACAATATTAGCGATGCTTTTATCCAAGGGCGAAAAATTAGTTTGGAATCGCACCAAACAACACTTTGGAAACGATATCACAAAAAGATTAACGGAGGATAAAGGTGAATGCTGATGAGCAACTGACTCCTCTTTTAATCTCAGGGCAATAGCCAAAGAGTTTAATTCCCCGAGGCTTGTCTCAAATTGATCAACATAGTTTCCTCTGAATACTTATGGGACTGGCTCCGTGGTAGTTGATTGTTATTTTAAACTCATCTTGACTCTTTGCTATCGCCTTATTTTACGCTGTGATTTCTTAACGTTCAACAAATACACAAAGGCATTTCTGAAAAAGATAAAAATAGTACTTTAGCCCACTAGAAATGATCGTTTTTTTTATGAAGTACATTGAAAGTTTTCATAATCCTTTTATCAGAAATATTCTGAAGTTACAGGATAAATCGCGTGAGCGCAGAAAGCAAGGCTTATTTACAGTAGAAGGAAAACGAGAGATTTGTTTGGCGATTAAAGGTGGATACACAATTGATACAATCCTTACCGTATCGGACAGTATTGACGAAGATATTAGCTTCTATAAAAATGAATTTGAGGTTGTTAGAGTTTCTCATCAGGTATATCAAAAGATCGCATACAGAGCATCTATGGAGGGTATGATGGCGCTAGTAAGCTCAGAAAAAACAGCTCTTGATCAATTGGTATTTCAAAATAAAAACCCTTTGATTCTTATTGCTGTGGGTATTGAAAAGCCCGGTAATATCGGAGCAATGCTTCGCACTGCTGATGCTGCAGATATTGATGCTGTAATTCTTGCAGATACAAAAACTGATGTTTTTAATCCGAATGTCATTCGGTCTAGTCTAGGTTCTGTATTTACCAATCAAATAGCCATCGGAAATTCGCAAGAAATTATTGATTTTCTGGAAGAAAAAAATATTTCTATTTTTAGTGCCACTTTGCAAAATTCAAATACATATACGCAAGAAGATTACACGCAAGCATGTGCTTTGGTTGTTGGCTCGGAGGCGACTGGACTAACAGAGATCTGGCGGTCATCGGCAAAGCAACATATTTACATTCCTATGGAGGGACTGGTAGATTCTATGAATGTTTCGGTTGCAGCAGCGATATTGATTTTTGAAGCGAAAAGACAAAGACAAACCAACAACTAAACATGCAAGTATTAGGAATAGACATTGGTGGTTCGGGTATCAAAGCTGCAATAGTAGATGTAAATACGGGGAAGTTAATCTCCGAGAGACATAGAATAGCGACTCCACAACCCAGAACACCAAAGGCAATTGCTAGAGTAGTTAAACAACTCATAGATCATTTTGAATGGAAAAATCCCGTAGGCTGTAGTTTTCCTACAACTATCAAAAATGGCAAATGTATTCACTATGGTAATTTGGATCCTTTGTGGTTGAATGTTAAGATAGATCAGCTTTTTGAAGAAATCACTGGTCTTCCATTTTATGTGAGTAATGACGCTGACTTGGCGGGCGTTGCTGAGATGAGTTTAGGAGCTGGTAAGAAAGAGAAAGGTGTGGTATTGCTTATCACTATTGGAACCGGAATTGGTTCGGGCTTATTTTACAAGGGAAAATTAATTCCAAACCTAGAAGTTGGGAAAATGCTTCACTCTAATGGGGAGATCATCGAACTTTTTACAGCCGATTCTGTAAGAAAAAAAGAGGGATTATCATTAAAAGAATGGGCAATTCGTTTTGACTCTTTACTGCATTATATTCAACTGGTTATCTCCCCAAGCCTAGTGATTCTGGGAGGTGGAATTAGTAAAAAATACGATCATTTTAAAGCGTATTTAACAACTGATATTCCAGTAAAAGTTGCTAGATTTGGAAACAATGCCGGGATTATTGGTGCTGCCATGTATGCCAGAAAAAAAATGAAGTAGTTTACAGACAAAATATTACATAATTCAAATGTTATCCTCAACCCTCTTTTACGTCTTTATTGGTATTTTAACATTCAGTTTTTTAGTCAATAAAATGATTGATTTTCTGAATGCAAAACGTTTTGATGATGAAATTCCTAAAGAATTAAAAGATGTTTATCAGGAGGAGGATTACAAAAAATCTCAGGATTACAAAAAAACAAATTATCGGTTTGGAAACATCAGTTCATTGGTTTCTTTTTCTGGAACGTTAGCCTTTTTCTTTCTTGATGGGTTTGAATTTGTTGATAATTTTGCGCGCTCGTTGAGTAATAATACGATTGTTGTAGCATTGATTTTTTTTGGAATTATACTGATCGTAAGTACGATACTCACCCTACCCTTTTCTTATTACAACAGGTTTGTGATTGAGGAACGCTTTGGTTTTAATAAGGCGACCAAAAAACTGTTTTTATTAGATAAAATAAAAGGATTCTTTATAACTGCTGTTTTAGGCGGTGGGATTTTGTCTTTAATCATCTGGTTTTATCAACTTACAGGGAAAAATTTCTGGCTTTATGCTTGGGGACTGGTAACACTCTTTTCCATTTTTATGAATATGTTTTATTCCAAGCTGATTGTTCCTCTTTTTAACAAACAAACTCCACTGGAGGATGGTGAGTTGAAGCAGTCGATTACACAGTACGCAAACAACGTTGGGTTTAAGATTGATAACATCTTTGTGATTGATGGTTCTAGAAGATCAACTAAGGCAAATGCTTATTTCTCAGGTTTTGGAGCACAAAAGAGAGTTACACTTTATGATACTTTAATTCACGATTTAGATGAGGAAGAGATTGTAGCTGTTTTGGCACATGAAGTTGGACATTACAAGAGAAAACATATTATTTTCAACTTAATTAGTTCTATTCTAATGACTGGACTTACATTTTTTCTGCTTTCATTGTTTATAAATTATCCTATTCTATCTGGAGCCTTGGGTGTTAACATTCACAGCTTTCACGTTGGTTTCATTGCTTTTGGAATTCTGTACTCTCCAATTTCTGAATTTTTAGGGTTGATGATGAACAGCATCTCCAGAGCTTTTGAGTACCAAGCGGATAATTATGCTAAGGAAACCTTTAGAGCAGCTCCTTTAATCTCTTCTTTAAAAAAACTTTCCAAGCATAGTTTGAGTAATTTAACTCCCCACCCCATTTATGTGTTTGTTCATTATTCTCATCCAACATTGCTGCAAAGGGTACAGAATCTGAGATCATAGACATATAAGCTAAACGCATCTATTTCTGTTGATTTCATTGTTTTTGCTGTGCATCAAGGTTTTTTTGACACTGGATTATCTGGTGTAGTGACCTTGGTTTCAAAATTGATAGGATGTTGCGTTAGTGATAGTAGCGGCATCCTTTTTTGATATTTTTATAGCATTTCTAGTCATAAAACTCACTTAGTAACACCATCAATTTGGTGAGTTAGTTTCAATTAGGAATCATACTAGGCAAAAAAGATATAGCGGATAGCACGACCCGCAGGGAAACGCCCATAGAAATAATGTACTAACTTGAACCGATAAACATGTTTTAAAACTTGTATAGACCTTTTTTTTGTACTAATTTCATTACTATATTTAAGAATAATTGAAAACTAACATTGGTATTTGGGATATATAGCAACCATAGAAGACGAGAATAAGGAGATTGCTAGGCGATATAAAGACTTGCTTAAGGATTCTTATCAAACTTTGTCCAGAGCGGATAAGTTAAAAATTCGTAAAGCCTTTAATATTGCAGTAGAGGCTCACTCTAAACAGAGGAGAAAAACTGGAGAACCTTATATTTATCATCCTATTGCTGTAGCTAAAATAGTGGCTAACGAGATTGGATTAGGAGCTACGTCGATTATCTCGGCTTTGCTGCACGATGTTGTTGAAGATACTCCTTATACAGTAGATGATATAGAGCGTCTTTTTGGTGAAACTATCGCACGTATTGTGAGTGGTCTTACCAAAATTTCAAGTCTGAAAAAAGATAAAGATCACTCTATTCAGGCTGAGAATTTCCGTAAAATGCTACTCACCCTTAATGATGATGTTCGAGTTATTTTGATCAAAATTGCAGATCGACTTCACAACATGCAAACAATGGATGCCATGCCTTCAGGTAAGCAATTGAAGATAGCATCTGAGACCTTGTATATTTATGCCCCTCTTGCTCATAGACTTGGGCTCTATAATATTAAGCAGGAGTTAGAAGATTTAGGTATAAAATATACGGAACCAGAAGTTTATGATGATATATCAAGTAAAATAGAAGAAAGCAAGGAGGAACAGGATGCTTATATACAGTCATTTGCAAATCAGTTAAAAAACGGACTTGACCGAGAAAAATTTGAGTACGAGATTAAAGGTAGGTTTAAGTCTATATTTTCTATTCGGCGCAAAATGCGAAAGCAAAATGTTTTGTTTGACGAGGTGTATGACAAGTTTGCCATACGAATCATATACAAACCCAATTCTGAGGACGAAAAGTTTGATGCTTGGAAAATCTATTCTATTGTGACTGATTTTTTTAAACCCAATCCTTCAAGGTTACGTGATTGGATTTCTCAACCCAAGACTACGGGCTATGAAGCGCTCCATATTACTGTTATTGGACCACAGGCAAAATGGGTAGAAGTCCAGATTCGCTCTGAGAGAATGGATGAAATTGCCGAGAAGGGATATGCGGCACATTTTAAATATAAGCAAGGAAAAGAGAATGAAAACGGATTAGAGGGATGGCTTAACAAGCTTAAAGAAACTCTTGAAAATGAGAATATTAATGCCGTTGATTTTGTTGAGGATTTTAAGTTAAACCTTTACGCCAAAGAAATCTATGTTTTTACTCCTAAAGGGGACTTAAAATCTTTACCCAAGGGGGCGTCGGCATTGGATTTTGCTTTTTCTATTCATACTGATGTTGGGCTGAATTGTCGTGGTGCCAAGGTCAATGGAAAACTAGTTCCTTTAAGTCAGGAGCTCAATAGTGGTGATCAGATTGAAATTCTAACAACTGCAGCTAATAAGCCTAATAATCGTTGGCTAGACTATGTAATTACGGCTAGAGCAAGGTCTAAAATAAAAACGGCACTTAAAGAAGAAGAAAAGAATATCGCAGAGGAAGGTAAAGCTATTCTTGCCAGAAAGTTGAGGCATTTAAAGATTCCTTTTGTTGAGAAAACCGTTAACGAACTGGTCAACTATTTTGAGCTTAAAACAAGTCTTGATCTTTTTTATAGAATTGGTAATGGAGCTATAGATAACTCGCAGCTAAAAGCCTTTGTAGCTCAGCGCAACAATCGGTTTATGAATTTCTTTAAGCGAGGACTTAAAAAAATACCTCCGACGGAAATCATTAATAAAGAGGAGGTTACCAGTAAGTATGATGATCTTGTTTTTGGAAACGATGATGAAAAATTTGATTATACTCTTGCTAAATGCTGTAATCCTATTCCTGGCGATCAAGTTTTTGGGTTTATCACAGTGAATGATGGTATTAAAATTCACAAAAAAAGCTGCCCTAATTCCATCTCACTACAATCCAATTACGCGTATCGAATTATTAAAGCAAAATGGATAGATTCTTCTAAGCAAGAGTTTAAAGCCATCCTTTATGTAAGTGGTGTGGACAACAAGGGAATTGTTAATAATTTGACACGAATTATCTCTAACACAATGAACGTGTTTATCCACAGTATTAATATTGCTGGTAATGAAGGAGTTTTTGAAGGGAAACTATCTTTAGGTATCAAAAATAAGGCGCAACTCGTAAAGCTGATTAATCGTATTAAAAAAGTTGATGGTGTGAAAAAAATTGAACGTGTTAATACGATGTAAATAACCTTCTTCTAAAACCGCATTTTTTCAAAATAATAGCCTTAAATTTGTCCATTGTGAATTATAGTTTATGAGTTCTAATGAAAATAAAGAAATTGTAAAAAAAGTCTTTACTAGTTATTTAGAGGAAAAAAAGCATCGTAAAACACCCGAACGTTATGCAATTCTTCAGGAGGTTTATGATGTGGATGAACACTTTGATATTGAGTCTCTGTACATCAAAATGAAAAATAAAAATTACAGAGTTAGTAGAGCTACTTTGTACAACACGATAGAATTATTGTTAGATTGTGGTTTGGTAAGGAAGCATCAGTTTGATGGTCATTCTATGGCTCGTTATGAGAAGAGTTATTTTGACAAACAACACGATCATGTGATTCTTACTGATACTGGTGAAGTTAAAGAATTTTGTGATCCCAGAATTCAGGTCATAAAAAAAACTATTGAAGAAGTCTTTGATATTGATATTCACAACCATTCGCTTTATTTTTACGGCACTTCCAAAAAATCAGAAGTTTCTTCTGACAACTCTTAACTAACACACAACTAACTATATACATGGCGGTAGATTTATTACTAGGACTCCAATGGGGAGATGAGGGAAAGGGAAAAATTGTTGACGTTCTCACTCAAAAATATACTATTATTGCTCGTTTTCAGGGTGGGCCAAATGCGGGGCATACGTTAATTTTTGATGGACATAAACATGTCCTTCACACCATTCCGTCTGGTATTTTTCATCATTCTGCATTAAATATCGTTGGAAATGGCGTTGTTATAGATCCTGTAATTTTTAAAAAAGAGCTAGAAAATCTTGACAGACATCATATTGATTATGCTTCAAAACTCCTTATTTCAAGGAAAGCACATTTAATCTTACCTACGCATCGACTTTTAGATGCTGCTTCAGAAACTTCCAAGGGAAAAGCAAAAATCGGTTCCACGTTAAAGGGAATAAGTCCTACCTACATGGATAAAACAGGAAGAAATGGAATGCGGGTAGGTGATTTAGAATTAGACAACTGGAAAGAAAAATATAGAGCTTTAACTGAGAAACATATTCGTATGTTGGATTTCTTTGATGTTGATATCCAATATGATATTAATGAACTGGAAAGCGAATTTTATGTGGGAGTTGAAAAACTGATGTCATTAGAATTTATTGATAGTGAAGAATTTCTGAACAATGCTGTCAAGGAAGGTAAAACCATCCTTGCTGAGGGAGCTCAAGGTTCTTTGTTGGACATCGACTTTGGAACGTATCCTTTTGTTACCTCTTCTAACACTACTGCGGCTGGTGCTTGTACAGGACTTGGAGTCGCTCCTAACAAAATAGGAGATGTCTTTGGGATTTTTAAAGCTTACACTACTCGTGTGGGTTCTGGCCCTTTTCCAACGGAACTATTTGATGATGACGGGGCTACAATGGCTAAGATAGGTCATGAGTTTGGGGCTACTACTGGAAGGCCACGCAGGTGTGGATGGTTAGACCTAGTAGCGCTAAAATATGCTATTCAGGTGAATGGCGTTACACAAATGATGATGATGAAAGGAGATGTACTCTCTGGATTTGAAACTATTAAGGTATGTACATCATATTTGTACAAGGGCAAGGAAATTAAGCACCTTCCTTATAGTATAGAGCCTGAAAATGTGACTCCCAAGTTTACTGAATTCAAAGGTTGGAAAGAAGACTTAACGATGATGACTGAACAAGACCAGTTACCTCGTAACTTATTGAATTATATCGAATTTATAGAAAAAGAAACTCAGACTCCTATAAAAATTGTATCTGTTGGACCAGACAGAAAACAGACCATTATCCGACAGTTTTAAATTAAATTTAAGAATTTGACATTCTGTAAGTGGTATTTTAGCACAAAAATTAATCGATTTTGAAGAAAGCGTTGCTTTACTTCCTACTGAGTATTTCACTGAATGTTTCCTCTCAACAGCGAAAAATCAAGATACTAAAAAGTGAAATAAGTTACACCGACGAGGATACATACCCTGGTGCTACTATTTTACTTGGCAAGGTTAAAATGAGTCATGCTGGTGCCATACTCAACTGTCACAGAGCATTTTATTATAAGGACGATAATTTTTTTAAGGCTATTGGAAAGGTTTATATTAATCAAGGTGACACCATTCACCAAACAAGTGACTATGTTGATTATGATGCTAATAGTAAACAAGCTATATCTTGGGGAAATGTGATCTTAAAAGATCCTAAAATGACCTTAACCACAGATACTTTATACTTTAACAGGGAACAGCAACAATTATTTTACCAAGATCATGCTACTATTAAGGACGAGACCAATACTCTGAAAAGTAAAAATGGGAATTATAACCTAAAATCAAAAAAATTCACGGCTACAACTCGAGTGAATATCACTAATCCAGACAATGTTATAGCATCCAACCATTTAGATTATTTTGCAGATTCTGGTCACGCATACTTGTATGGAGCCTCTACAATAACCAGTCTAAAAGACAAAAATAAAATTTACACAGAGAGAGGGTTTTACAATACAAAAACAGACATTTCATATTTTGTTAAAAATACAACACTATATCTTGATGAACGCACTATAGAAGGTGACAGTCTGTATTATGATAAACCGAGAGGTTTTGCCTCGGCAACCAATCATATTCGCTTAAAAGATACCGCACAGAATTTTGTTGCTGAAGGAAATTATGCAGAGTATTTTCAAAAATTAGATTCCATTTTTCTCATAAAAAAAGCGGTAGCTATCTCCGTGGTTGAGTTAGACTCTATGTTTATCCATGGTGATACCCTACTGGTTACAGGACCTAAAAATAAGCGTATTATAAGGGGATATCGAGGTGTCAAGATTTTTAAAACAGATTTACAAGGAAAGTGCGATTCGCTCCATACAGATCAGGCTTCAGGTATTACTAAAATGTATTACAATCCTGTTTTGTGGTCTGATGGTAGTCAAATTACTGGCGACAGCATTCAGCTTTTAAACAACAAAGAGACTGAGAAGTTAGATTCACTCAACGTATTAGGCAATTCATTTATCATTCAAAAAGACTCTTTAGATCCTAATAATTTCAATCAAATTAAAGGGAAAAACACGTATGGTAAGTTTATAGAAAACCAACTGGAAACACTGCTAGTCAAGGGTAACGGAGAGGCTATTAATTACAATAGAAATAATGACGGTGTTTTAGAGACTATTACCAAACAGTTTTGTAGCAATATTGAATTTGGCTTGGAAAATAATGAGATTCATGAAATCAAATGTTTGATGCAGTCTGATGGTAACACATTCCCTCCTTCTCAATTCCCTGAAAATGATCGAAAATTAAAAGGGTTCATCTGGCGTGAGGAGGAACGCCCGAAAAGGAAAGAAGATATTTTTAAGGAGGATCCTCCCACAGTGAGAACTCTTCTCTTTAAGCCAGAACCTCCTCAACCGAAAACAAGATCAAATACGACATCTCCAAGTTCTCCACCTCAACCTCAGAGAACCAATAGCACTCCTAAAAGTGATGTGAACAATCCTAGAGAGTTTGCTCCTAAGAACAAAGAGGAGACGTTAAAAAAGAATGAAAAAAAATCGAATTCTTAACTTTATGATCTGACAAAAACCGTTGTCAACGGATGAGTTAGCCAAAGAGTAACACCTTATTCAAGAAATGATTAAATTCCCAACAGTTCGTGTAAATTTGAGCCTGTGAAATCTGATTTCCTTAAATATCAAGGACAGACGAGTCCGTATCCTCTATCCTTAGAAATATCTCATGCAGTGGGTAGTTTTATTTACGACTCTAGTGGTAAGGAATATCTAGACTTTGTAGCTG
Source organism: Flavobacteriaceae bacterium (assembly GCA_964228785.1). Taxonomy (GTDB): domain Bacteria; phylum Bacteroidota; class Bacteroidia; order Flavobacteriales; family Flavobacteriaceae; genus Polaribacter. Next base: position 21,461 of record CAXRAW010000094.1, on the reverse strand, counting down.
GAGTATCGGCCAATAGTTTAGGACATCAACATCCCGAAGTGACCAGAGCGATAAAAGATCAACTAGACCACTATGCTCATGTCATGGTTTATGGAGAGTTTATTCAGAAACCTCAACTACAACTCTGTAGATTATTGGCTGAAACCTTTGAGGATGATTATCGTGTTTATTTGACAAATTCAGGAACTGAAGCGTGTGAGGGAGCATTAAAGTTAGCGAAGCGCGCTACCAGAAGATATGAAATTATTGCTGCTCATCATTCCTATCACGGAAATACTCAGGGAGCAATGAGTGTCTCTGGGGTTGAGCAACAGAATCGGGCGTTTAGACCCTTAATTCCGGGAATAAAATTAATACAATTTAATCGATTAGAAGATCTTACTAACATCACAAATGACACAGCTGCTGTTATTCTAGAGACCATTCAAGGTGGGGCAGGTTTTATAAAACCAACAAATAATTACCTTAAAAAGGTAGCACAGCGATGTAGAGAAGTTGGTACTTTGCTTATTTTGGATGAAATTCAGACAGGAATCGGCAGAACGGGGCTTTTCTGGGGTTTTGAAAATTACGAAGTTGTTCCAGATATCGTTATTACTGGAAAAGGACTAGGAGGTGGGATGCCTATTGGTGCTTTTATTGCTAAATCAGAATTCATGGATTTATTGAAAGAAAATCCTGTTTTAGGGCATATCACAACTTTTGGTGGACATCCTGTTATTGCTGCAGCTGGAGTTGCAACAGTAAAAATATTACAAAATTCTTCGTTGATTCAGGAAACATTAGAAAAAGAAAAGCTCATTAGAAAACTACTACAGCATCCGCTCATTACAGAAATAAGAGGCAAAGGGCTGATGTTGTCTGCCATCATGAAAAATTCAGAAATTGCTAATCAGGTAGTACACCATTGTATGGAGAGAGGATTAATCTTGTTTTTCTTATTATTCGAAAAAAAAGCTGTGCGTATGACTCCTCCACTGACCATTTCCAATAAGGAAATTGAAATGGCTTGTCAAATCATGCTGGAGGTCTTGAATGAGCTGGTTTAAGCTGTATCTAAAATTGTTAAGTTTTTATTAAAATCTACAAACTAATGGAACATTTTTGTTTTTAAGTAGTCTGTTAGATATCATATAAATTAAACAAATAATCATGAAAAAACTTAAATTAGTAGTTACAGCAATTGCGTTATTTGCTATAACAATGACCTCTTTTGCTAAAGAAATCAATTCCAATACCACGAATCGAGACTTTAGAAATGAAATTGCATCTTTAATTGGGGCAGAAGCGCCTGCTCATCTTACCAACGGTAAAGACATACAAGCTAAGATTTCACTAATGCTAAACAATAATAATGAGGTGATTGTTGTATCTGTTAACTCTGAAAGCAGCTCTGTAGCATCTTATGTGAAGGCAAAATTAAATTATCAAAAAATTGATGTTAAAGGACTTAAAAAAGGAAAAATCTATACTGTTCCTTTGACGATCAAACAATCCTAATTTGCATAACAGCAGTTGGTTAGTTGGATGCCTGAATACAACGCTTTGTTGTTTCAGGCATTTTTTATTTTAAATTGTTTAAAATAAAATTTACTCTGTCGTTTGTATTGCCATTCTCTTGAAATGACGTTGTTAGATGTTTTGGTTTTGTAGCGTATTGGCGATCTAAAAGGAACTGAATATCGTCGCTATAATCTAAAGATACTTTTCCAGTAAGTAATATCCCTAGGTCTTTACCTTCTTTGTAGTAATTATATACTTTTTTGAGTCCCGACAAGTACAAATAATCTTTTGTAAATCCTCCTCCTCTATGAGCTCTAACTGTGATGTAAAAAGCATCTTCTCTATTTAAATCGTGAGTATTATGTAAAAGGCGAAAAGTTTTTGAAAAAGAGTAGCCTTTTGCCAAGCTATCTACAGCAATCACTCGATATGCCAGCTCTTTCAACCTTTTGATAGATAGATTCCCTGACATGTATTCACTAAATACAGCTAATCCTTCCTGTGTTTCCTCACAATTCGGGAAACCATTCGAAAATATTTTTAAAGGTTGCAACAACCCATTCATAGTTGTTACCATGTGGACTCCAATCTCATGATGTTTTAAGATATTCATCTCAACATCTGAAAATGTATGATTGGAATTAACAACCAATGATTTAATATTATTCAACACCATGGCAATAGCTCCCATGGTTGATGAGTGCTTAATGTCGTAGGTGAAGTCGTAATTTTTGGAGTACGCTCTAAAAATTTCTTCGGCCTGTGCGGAGTTGTATTTTGGGGCCTCACATTCTGAGCTTTTATCATCGTGGAAATGCAAAATAAATTTTGCATTTTCAACATCCTGTTCTGTGGGAGTTCCGAAAGAGCGCAAACTGTTATAATAAAATTTCTTACCATTCCCAATAGTTTCAATACACTGAATCAAACCGGAATATGTGTAGATTGTATCTTCATATAGGTTTCTCAATCGATCATTATGAATGAGTTCTAAAGGTTGTGAAAAAAATTCTCTATGCAGTCGAAATCGGTCAAAATCGATATCAGGATAAATAAAAACTGGATCTGTAAGGTATTTTGAAGCAAAGAATTTTACCTTTTCGGACTCAATATTTATTGGATTTACATAACTTAATACCTCAATTTTCTTAACAAGTTCATCTAAATACTTGTCAATTTCAAAAAGTGATTTTGTTGCTACGGAGGAGTTATTCATCATACATGTCCACAAAAAAGATATCACAAATTTAGGCTTTATACTTTTTATAGAAGGCTTCTGCGTGATTTTTTAATTCTCTTTTTAAGTAAACCTCAACAGCATTTACAACCTCTGGATACATAATTTGCTCTAACTCATCACAGTAAACCTTAGCTATTTCTGTTGCTAGCACCAAGGTGTTTTGAAAATTTTCTGTGATGAATTTTAAAAAATATCCATTGCCTTGAAAAGTGTCATTCACTTTTGCTGTTTTGGGGATTTTGCTGGGTAATGGCGTCTTTTCTAAAATCATTCTCCAAGATTCAATTTCCTGAGCAAATCTCTTTTGATCCACATTTGCGGTGCCTAGGTTCCAAGTAGGAACTTCACGAGTCCAGCGTTTCCAATTGTAACTATGCATGTCATATACGATACAACATCCAAAAGTATGTTCAATCTGAGCAATCAGTGTTTTGACCACCTTGTAAAAATTATGGTGTTTTAAAAGGCTCTTTGCTCTCATAGGTTCTGATAGTGGTGAATGCCACAGTTGCTTACCCCATGCATCTTCATAGATCGCAGATGTTGGAGCTCTATTTAAGTCATACTCAAAGCGAGAATCCATCCCCGCGATTACTATGGGGTGTGATTTGATCATTTCCTTTGTTGCTGGATCTTCCTCAAACCATCGCTCATATTCAGTATGAATGCAATTGCTCCATAATTCCTTTCTGAATTGATGACCATCATGAACAGCACCACAGACATACGGTACATATGTATCTATTTTTATGGTGAAGGAATAATCTTCTGAGACAGCATTGAATACCTCTCGATCATTAATTTTTTGAATCATCTGTTCAACGGGTAACTTTAACATCATTTATACTTCTATTGGTAAATTTGGAATGCTTCCCCACTCTGTCCATGAGCCGTCATAGACTACACCATCTTGATGCCCAGAGATTTTTGCCGCCAAAGCTAAAACACAGGCAGTGATACCAGATCCACAGGTAAAGATCATTGGTTTACGATGGGGGTTTAAAATTTCAAAAAGTGCTTTTAACTCTTCTTCTTGTTTGAATTTATGTCCATCTAGCACATCAGTGTAGGGCAGATTCTTGGAAGTTGGAATATGCCCTGATTTAATATTTGCTCTAGGTTCAGGCTCTTTACTGGTAAATCTTCCTTTGGATCTAGCGTCTAAAATTTCACAATCACTCACGCCAATATGACTCAGAACAAAGGGATATTTTACAAAACGCTTAACATTTGTTTTCATTTTAAAATTACCTTTTGGATAAGTGTGTTCTATTGATTGAGTCACATCAAAGCCCATCTTTTTCCATTCTAAGAATCCTCCATCTAATACAGCTACATTTGTAAATCCAACAGATAAGAACATCAACCAGGCTCTGGGACTGGAATAAACCCCCAACCGATCATAGACAATAACACAACTATGCTTATTGATTCCAAGTTTCTGAACCTTTTTCTCAAACTCCTCAGCTGGTAGCAAAGTATTTGGGAAATTGGCACTCAGATCAGAGAATACTTCTTGAATATCAAAGGTACGTGAGAATGGTATTTTATCATCGGTTAAGTGTGTTGTGGTGGTTTTTACCACTCCCTTTTTAACCGTTGCATCTAGAACAACGAGCTGTTTGTGACGCAGATGTGTATTGAGCCACGTACAGTCAACGATGCTGTTAGGAACTTTGAGCATTAGGCGTCTTCAACCATTCGTTTTAAATCTGTTTTTCTTTTGAAAGCAGCATTTCTCTCAAGTACTTTGCTCTGCATAAAATCAACAACTTTTTCTTGAATTTTAGTTTTATATACTTTGTTCATATATGTGATTCCACCAGGACTCATTACATTTACTTCTACTAGCTTCCCTCCTATCACATCAATTCCAACAAAATATAGTCCATCTTTAAGGAGTTTTGGCCCTATTTTATTACAAAGCAGTTTCTCTTGTGGTGTCAACTTGTGTTTTACCACAGTTCCACCAGCAGAAACATTAGAACGATGATCTTTTTCTCCAGGGATTCTTCTCATTGCTCCTATCGGAATTCCGTTTAATATTAAAATTCTCACATCTCCTTTATCTGCACCCTCGATATATTCTTGAAGAATCACATAGTCTGAAGTACCATCTTTCTTGTGAATATAAAAATCCAAGAGTGAATTGATATTTCCCATGGCAGACTTCTCAATCAAGATCACACCAGAGCCTCCAAAGCCATCTAGTGGTTTTAAAATCATTTTGTCTGAGTTTGATTCTTCAATCATTTGAATAAGATAGTTTTTATTTTTTGAAACGTGCGTCACAGGGATAATCTCATTGTTAGGATCTTCAAAAGCTGCCGTATATAATTTATTGTTGGCCTCTCTCATTCCTCTTACTGAGTTGATAATAAAGACGTCATCTTTTACAGAATCTAAAAAATTGAGCATTAGTGGGTCTAGAGGTGGCTCAGCTCTCATAAAGATCACATCAAAACCAGCTAAGGGTAGCATTTCTTCTCGGGTGGTTGTTTTTTTATAAAATGATTTGATACTCGCTGGTACTTTCTCTACTCTATTTAAAATAGTACAAAAAGCACTGGTAACGCTATTTCTGATGGTTAGATTGGAAGGAGTGCATATAGCCACTCCGTGCCCTCGCCTGGCACATTCGTGAATTAGCGCCATTGAAGTATCGTTTTCAGGAGATTTAATACTCTCCCATGGATACATTAAAAAGCAGACATTCATAATTTTATCTATTTAAATTAATATGAACTTTTAGGTATTTCATCATTTCCTTTTATGGTGGTATTGACCTTTACTCAACTAATTTCTTTGTAAGGATTTTAACATTTAATTTCCTTTTACCTGATTGTAATTATCGTACCACTCTTGAGGTTGAGGATCGCTTAATTTATCCAATGATTTTGCCACTATCATAGATACCGTGGCATCTCCAGTCACATTAATGACTGTCCTACACATATCTAATGGTCTATCAACAGCAAAAATAAGTGCTAAACCAACAGGAAGTAACTCTGATGGGAAACCTACAGAATCCAGAACGATGACTAACATAACCATTCCTGCACTTGGAACAGCTGCACTTCCAATTGATGCTAATAATGCTGTTAAAATAATAACCAATTGGTTGGTTAGGGTAAGACCTTCAGGCCAAATCACTTGCATGATGAATACGGCTGCCACTGCCTGATAAAGACTGGTTCCATCCATATTAATCGTGGCTCCAACAGGGAGTACAAATCCAGAGACTTCTTTATCTACTCCTATGTGCTCTTCAACACGCTCCATAGTCACTGGAAGCGTGGCTGCACTTGAACTGGTTGAAAATGCTAGTAATTGCGCGGGACTGATTTGCTTTAAAAACCAAAATGGATTCCTCTTCGTGTATATGCGAACAAGAATCAAATAAAATATTATCATAAGCAACAATCCTACAACGACACAAATTGCGTAAAATAATAACTTTTTCAATATATCAGCATCGTCAAAAGCTACAATAACATTTGCTAGCAAAGCAAAAACAGCATAGGGTGCTGTGATCATGATTAGGTCAACCATCTTCATAACAACCTCATTTAAAGCATCAAAAAACCGCACCAGTGGTTCGGCTTTTTTTTCTGGAATCAGAAGTAAGGAAATTCCTACAAAAAGCGCAAAGAAAATAATTTGTAGCATAGACGGCTTTCCATCCTTATCACTAAAAGAGTGGAAAATATTACTTGGGAAAATATCAATTAATGGTTGTAAGGGACCATCCAGCTTGGTACTCTCAGCTTCTTTCATTTTATCCATTATGCCACTAGAGGTTTCATACTTTGCCTTGATTTTTTCGAGTGTTGACTCTGACATCCCTTTTCCAGGATTCAACGCATTAACTATTGATAATCCAATGATAATGGCTACAATGGTCGTACAAACATAAATTACTATGGTACGAAATCCCATCTTTTTGATTTTCGAGATGTCTTTTAAATCTGAAATTCCTTTAATCAAAGAGGCTAAAATGAGAGGGACCGCGATTAATTTTAACAGGTTAATAAAAATTGTTCCAAAGGGCTTTATCCAGCCGGTTACAATTTCATTTCCTCCATCAATAGAATTCATGACAAATCCAAAACCTATTCCTAAAAACATACCAATTATTATCTTCCAATGCAGTGCTAATTTTTTCATCTAATGATCATCTTGAATTTGATCTTCGAAAGGTAAAAAATTATACTAACAAATCCTTATTTCACTCCATAATTACTAATTACTGAAAAACTTATCTACTTTATCACAAACAGTTAGTTGAATTTGTAAATACTTTGAAAAGGGATCAATCTTTTTAGAAATTTCTAATTGCCTTAAAATACTGGCACTCACAAGTATGTAAATAGCAGTATTTCTAGGTAATATTGTGATATATACTCCAAAATCATGAAGTTCTGAACAAAAATATTATCAACTAATTTTTTTGAACTCTTTACTTCTCGTATTTTTGCTTGGCTAAATCTTTACCATGGAAAGACTAAAAAAAGGGTGGGGAATCACCTCTAACATTCAGCTTTTTTTAATTCTTCTTGTATTTGCGATTAATGGTTCCTTTGCCGCTTGGGTTGCAGAGCCCGTCACTAATTTCTTTGGTTTAACAAAAGAAAGCATCAACGGTTGGATTTATTGGCCATTGAGGATTCTTCTCATCTTTCCTATATATCAAGTAACGCTTCCCATTGTTGGATTTCTTTTGGGTCAGTTCAAATTTTTCTGGGATTTTGAAAAAAAATTTTTACGCAAGATTGGACTTGGATTTTTATTCAAAAAAAATAAATAATTCCAAGAAGTCCTCTTATGTATGTGAGTGAAGCAGTTGTTTGCGCTCTAACAAAAGTGAATGTTTAAACATGAAACAGTTGGGGTAAATTTGAGTGTATGGAATTTGATGATTTTGTTCAGAACATATCACAATTAAAAGATAAACCCCTAGGTGGCTTAATGGCTCAGTTTAAACTTGCCCCTCAATTTCGACTGGAATATGAATCTAAAAAAGATCAAGTTCAACATCCAAAAAAGGCAGCGGTTTTGGCGCTTTTTTATCCGAATAAACTAGGTGAAACTTCTTTTGTATTGACTCAAAGAGCTAGCTATAAGGGAGTTCATTCTGCACAGATTAGTTTTCCTGGTGGTAAAATTGAGCGACATGATCATACACCTTACGACACTGCTTTAAGGGAAACTTTCGAGGAGATTGGAGTTTCGAAAACTTCTATTTTAAAAATAAGAGAACTTACTCAATTATACATTCCGCCAAGTGACTTTCTGGTTACTCCTTTTTTAGCTTATACACATCAAAAACCTGTGTTTCGTTTGAATAATGAAGTTGCTTCTATACTGGAAGTTAGAGTATCACATTTAATGGATGATACTAATGTAAGCTCCGTACTTATGACGACTCCTTACATGAAAAAGATCTCTGTTCCTTGCTTTAAATTTCAACATCATATTGTGTGGGGAGCCACTGGGATGATACTCAGTGAAATTAAAGAATTGATAAGGTAATTTTGTAAAAAAATACTTTCGTATTTTAGCGACTGTCAATAAAAATGAGTTAATGACTTTGTTCAAGAGAAATCCTTTTGGTCATATTCTATGGATTAAAAAATGGCTCATCAGGATATTGGGCGTAATATCACATGGTAGATATAGGAATTTCAATCAACTGCAGATTGAGGGTTCAGAAATTATCAGACAGCTCCCATCAAATAATGTTCTTTTTATTTCCAATCACCAGACCTACTTTGCAGATGTGGCTGCTATGTTACATGTTTTTAATGCTGCATTGAAAGGCAGAGAGGATAGCATAAAAAACATTGGTTATATCTGGCAACCAAAACTTAATATTTATTACGTGGCAGCTGGTGAAACCATGAAGTCAGGATTTCTTCCCAAAATTTTTGCATACACAGGGTCTATTTCCATAGATAGAACATGGAGAAATGCCGGGAAAAATGTAAACCGTCAGGTAAGAATGTCTGATATTAGCAACATTGGTAAGGCACTTGACGATGGCTGGGTGATCACCTTCCCACAAGGAACTACCACACCTTTTAAACCCATTAGAAGAGGTACTGCCCATATCATAAAAACTTACAAACCCATGGTCATTCCCATTGTAATTGATGGTTTTCGTCGGTCATTCGATAAAAAGGGGTTGATGATCAAAAAGCGCAATGTTTTGCAATCTATGGTTATCAAGCCTCCTATGGATATAGATTATGAAAATGAATCTGTAGAAGATATCGTTACCAAGATAGAATATGCCATTGAGCAACATCCCTCCTTTTTAAAAGTAGTTTCCGTTGATGAATATGCCAAAGAAGAGGCAGAACTCAACAAAAAGAGAGAATTCTGGAACTTATAAGAAATTGAATATCAAAGTATTAATTTTAAGAAGGTCTCTCAAATGAATGGCATATTTCTACTTAGCCACTATTCCGTATAGTTTTTTCTGATTATTTTTTATAAATTTATCAGAAATTATTATTAATGACGATTACACAACTTAAATATGTTTTATCTGTTGCAGAACACAAAAATTTTACTGTTGCATCACAACATAGTTTTGTAACACAACCAACCTTGAGTATGCAGATTCAGAAGCTGGAAGACGAGTTTGATATTCAGATATTTAACCGTTCCAAAAAACCTATAGAGTTGACGAGTATTGGAGAGGAGATTGTAGAACAAGCAAAAATTATTGTTAATGAGAGTCATCGTTTTGCTGATATTGTTCATCAACACAAGGGATTTATTGGTGGAGAATTTAACTTGGGTATTATTCCTACGGTGATGCCTACCTTACTTCCGATGTTCTTGAATAATTTTACCAAAAAATACCCTAAAGTAAAGCTAATAATCGAAGAACTCACCACAGAAGAGATTATCAGAAAATTGATTGATGGTCACATTGATGCTGGCCTTGCTGCTACTCCACTTCAGAATGAGGCCATTAAAGAGCAACCTTTATATTACGAACCTTTTGTGGGACTGATCCCAGAAGGTCATCGATTATTTAATCGCAAGCAGATCAATACAGATGAGTTAGAAATAGATGATATTCTTTTATTAGAAGACGGTCATTGTTTTAAGGAAAGTGTGATTAATTTATGTAGAACATATAAGTCGGATCATCAGAAAGGGTTTCAGTTAGAAAGTGGAAGCTTTGACACATTGATTAAATTATCTAAAGAGGGATTAGGTATGACACTTCTACCTTATCTCCACACGCTTGACTTAAACGAAAGTGACCAGCGCTATCTTAGAGAATTCTCTTCTCCAGCACCAGCAAGAGAGGTGAGTTTAATTTTTCATAAATCACAACTAAAAATGCAACTAATTAATGCTTTGAAGGCCACCATAGATGGTGTTGTGAGAGGCGCTATTTCCTTTAGTGATGTGAAAATTATTAGTCCACTTAAGCAAATGTAATCCCTTATCGATTAAAAGTGAAGAGGAGTTCTTTGTTGATTGGTGTTAACCCTCAGGCTAACCATACATTTTTACACGTAATTCCTTTACTTTGGGATCTTCCAAGTATTCGTCAAAAGTCATATGTCTGTCTATCACACCATTTGGGGTGAGTTCTATGACCCTGTTGGCTACTGTTTGGGCAAATTCATGGTCGTGTGTAGTAAATAGTACTGTTCCTTTAAAATTCACTAGTGCATTATTCAATGCTTGAATAGACTCTAGGTCTAGGTGGTTTGTAGGTTCATCGAGCAGTAAAATATTTGCTCTTTTCATCATCATTCTAGAGAGCATACATCTAACTTTTTCACCTCCTGACAAAACGTTGCTTTTCTTTAAAGCTTCTTCACCAGAGAAGATCATTTTCCCTAGAAAGCCTCGTAAGAAGACTTCTTCTCTTTCCTCTTCCGTCTGTGCATATTGCCGCAACCAATCTACAAGATTCAAATTTCCATCTTGAAAAAAGGCTGAGTTATCGAGCGGTAAATAGGATTGTGTTGTTGTAACTCCCCAACTAAAAACACCGTTGTCTGCTTGTTCATTTTTGGAAATTATTTGATAAAAGGCTGTAACTGCTCTAGAATTCTTAGAGATGATTGCCACTTTATCTCCTTTGTTTAGATTGATGTCTATATTTTTAAATAACACACCATCAACCGTTTCTTTAGACAATCCTTCTATGTTTAAAATTTGATCTCCTGCTTCTCTTTCTGATTTAAAAATGATGGCTGGATACCGCCTACTTGAGGGTTTAATCTCATCTACATTTAACTTTTCTATCATTTTTTTTCGACTCGTAGCTTGCTTGGATTTGGCAACATTGGCAGAAAAACGACGGATAAATTCTTCTAATTCTTTCTTTTTGTCTTCTGCTTTTTTATTTTGCTGTGCTCTTTGCTTGGCTGCTAGCTGACTGGATTCGTACCAAAAGGTATAATTACCGGAGTAGTGGTTAATTTTTCCAAAGTCGATGTCGGAAATATGAGTACAAACAGCATCTAAAAAATGACGATCGTGTGAAACCACGATTACTGTATTATCGTAATTGGCCAAGAAGTTCTCTAACCAGCCTATGGTTTCAAAGTCCAGATCGTTGGTAGGTTCATCCATGATTAATACATCTGGTGTTCCAAATAGTGCTTGTGCTAATAGCACACGGACTTTTTGTTTACCATCTAGTTCGCTCATTAAATTATAGTGCAAATCTTCTCTTATACCTAAATTTGACAGCATGGATGCGGCATTAGACTCTGCATTCCATCCGTTCATCTCTTCAAACTGTACTTGTAGTTCTCCTATTCTATCGGCATTATCATCGGAATAATCGGCATATAATGCATCTATCTCTGTTTTAATTTTAAACAGCTCTTTGTTTCCCATCATAACGGTTTCTAAAACTGGATGTTCATCAAAAGCATAGTGATCCTGATTTAAAACAGACATTCTTTTTCCTGGTTCTAGGTGTACTTGACCTGATGTCGCCTCTATTTTACCTGAGAGTATTTTTAAAAAGGTCGATTTTCCTGCTCCATTGGCTCCAATAATTCCATAACAATTTCCTTGTACAAATTTTGTGTTTACTTCATCGAATAAAATTCGCTTTCCAAACTGAACAGATAGATTTGATACTGATAACATTCTCTATAATACTTTTTTATCTCGTGGGCAAAAGTACGAATTTTAGGTATTCAATAATAATCAATGCGTTGGATTGTATATCATAAGCTAATATGTCAATGCGTTTATTTTTATAGAGAACTCTGACTTAACTAAACTGTAAATCTATTAAAGCATGACTTGCTTCTTTCTCTTGCATATACTCAGCCACATAGCTATCCAGAGTACTGGAAATAATCCACAAGAACATCCTGTTTTAAAAGCGGATGATATGGGTTTCTGCTAACACTTCTTTGTCAATCTTGGTGTTGGATTTTGGTAATTTCCAACAGTTATTTTTCTACGTTACGTTTCTTTTTTTCTCACACATACATGCTAATCTTCAGATAATTCTCTAAATAGTTCAAACATTTCAGGCTTCTTCTCATCTCTTGTATTTAAAAAAGAAAATGCAGCCAATTGACTAATTGTTTTTTTTAGCTTATTGATGTAATGTCCTTGATACTTTGTGATTAGATAAACTGTCCATACCACAACTCCAGCAGAAACAAATGTCATGGCGTAATAGGCAACTTTAGGAAAGTCCTGAAATTGTTGAAAAATCCAAAAAAAGTAAAACATGCATACTGAAATGATAAAACCGTGCAGAATTTTGTTTCCTATATTCTTACTTTCAAAATAAAATGATCTGAACAAGTTGAATAAGGCATAGGCAAAAAATCCTAAAAACAAACCAAATCTTTCCCAAAAAAGCTGCAATGATCTAAAGCCGAGTACCTTCTCCTCTTGTTTTACTTTTTGGTATTCTTTCCAAGTAGCATCAGTTATAGATTTTTGTTCTAAATATTCGCTGTAAACAATAGAACCTTTGGCAAACTCTTTTACTTTATTGAGAGCCAAGGTTCTATTATCTTTAGCTTTTTTATGATGATCTAGAGCTGTATAATAATGATTACTAAAATCATCAATAAATTCATAAGAGTAAAAACAGAGTAAACAGATCAAACCAATAATATATGGTCTAATCTTCCTCGTTATCGACTTCCTCTCCTCCGTTATTATTTGGGTTGGTGGAGTCGTCTTTATCGATTGCCTGTGTTTCCAAGATAATTTGATCATCGTCTAATAAGGTATTTTCTGTACAAGATGTGAATACTGATGACGTTAATAAAAATCCGATTACTACAATACATAATTTTTTCATGATGACTAAATTTTAAGGTTAAAATCCTTAAAATTAAGCAAAAAAGACCTTCCTTGTATTATTTAGAACAAGTGATCGTCAATATGTTATATGATGCTGGGTTATTTAAAATTAACTTATTGCTATTGAGTATTTTATTAGTTCTTCTGTTGTTTTTATATTCAGTTTTTCTCTTATTCTGCTCGTGTAACTTCTATAGGTAGATCCTTTTATTTGAAGCGTTTCTTGTATTTCGTCCGAATTGTATTTTTTAGCCATTAATTTAATAATTGACTTTTCTTGGATTGAAAGATTGGTTATTTTACTGTCTGCCAATTCTTGAAGTATGAGCCTTGACTCAGATTTTACCCCTGCATCCTTAGAATCAATATTTTTATTTATCACTACTGACATCACATCTTTCGAAAAGAAATCCCTGCCTTTATGAACGCTAACTAATGCATCAACAAGAGCATAACCATCCTCCTTAAGTACATAACCATTTGCTCCCAGCTTCATTGCTTCGTTAATCAGCTCAAACCTATTATAGACTGAATACATCAATACTTTTTGTTGAATTCCTTTTTTTCTAAAATGCTTCAGTACATCAATTCCATCGTATATGGGCATTCTGTAATCAAGAAGTAATACATCTGCCTCATTTTTCTCACTCCACATAATGACTTCAAGTCCATTTTTTGATGTTCCTTCTATTTCAATATTATTCTTTTCTAAAACACTAATGACTCCTTCAATAAGTATAGGATGGTTATCAGCAATATGTACTTTCATATAACAAGTATTAAATATGTGAACACTACGAATTTACAAAGGTATTTTGAATTAATTTGTGGACGTTTTCAAAAATTTTTGTGGACATTTCAATGTTTTTATACCCTTTTCTAGGGGTATTTTAATACAATGGCAAAAAATAGATGCTTATTTTTTACAATATGTCCAAAAGAACCTTCTTTTTTGTAGCGATTTTTCTATCCAGCTTTTCTACTCCTTCTTAAGGGAGAAGGTTTTTGGTGTATTTCCTTTTGGAAATAACGGAGTCTTCTGCTTTGACTCATATATTTTTAAGACTTCAATTAAGGATATATGGCTGGTTATCGACAACTTGACAAAGTCAAGTGTGAGCGATGTGGTCGGATATGGCTGGCCTACCGGCGCAACATACGCTTTAGTTATTGTGCTTAGTTTTATTTAAAATTCTCAGCATAAATTTAATTGAAGTTCTTAATTCTTGTTCATCAAATGTATTCCCATTATTTGGGTGATGAATCACATTTCTAATATAAACAGGTATAGTCTCATATTTATTTTTTTTATACGAAGATCTTTTTTCATGCTTTTTTTTATCATATTCAGAATGATTTTTAATAAAATCATCTGATTCTTGAACTACTTCACTTCATGTTCTAGCCCCTTAATTAATCAGACAAGATTACAGATATAAAACTATACTAATTTTGTCAAATATGAAAACAAAACGAACCTTTAACACAGAAGAAAAGCTCTCGATATTAGGAGAAGGATCAGAAAACGGAGTACAACCCACCCTTGAGAAGCACGGGATTTATCCCGCTACCTTTTACAGTTGGCGTAAGAAGTTCAATGAAATGGGAGAGGACGGACTTTCTCATGGTATGACTCCTGCACATTTGAAACGAATTCGGGAACTGGAGAGAGAAAATCAAAAGCTCAAAGAGTTGGTAGCAGAAGAGCGATTAGCGGGAAAACTCAAAGATGAGTTGCTAAAAAAGAAATGGGCCTTGGAGAGAAAAAGCAAACGGTAATGCAGTACAATTCCCAAGGCCTACAATTAAAAACGGCTTTACCCACAGCAGGGATCAGTAAATCTGAATACTATTACCAAAAACAAGAAGGTAAACCTGGCAGAAAACCATCAGAAAATGTTATTTTAATCAGAGGTGGCAATACCTGATTGAACAGCATTTACAACCTGCCGATTTACTGCAAAAAAACCTTCATCTAGAAATCAGAAACGACAACGACAAACGATTTTCAGCCCATATGATTCAATCATTTTTTAAGGAAAACCACCTCAATCAGGTATTTACCCACCCCTACACGCCACAAGAAAACGGGCACGTAGAGAGTTTTCACAATATGTTGGGAACACATCTTAAACGTTACACCTTTTGGGCTTTACAAGAGCTAGATCAAAACCTGTTACTATTTGAGGAAAAATACAACAATGTCCGTTTACACGGAAGTATTGCCCACCTTTGCCCCAATGATTTTGAAACACTTCAAAACCTTGGGTTTATAACCCAATACTCAAACATCAAACAAAGAAAAAGCCGGTTTATACTCAGTATTCCTAGACACGAAATACAACAATATATGGGTAATAATGAGCTTGAGGGTAGTTCCTCCCATGGTTTTGAGAGGTTCGATACCTCGAAAAAACCAAAAAAAGAGATCAGTGGCGCCAAGATCTCAAACAACTTACGGTACAAAAAATCACCTTCGGTTGTTCCTCGCACAACAAATCTAAACACAAAAAATACTGACTTTGAAAAAATAAAATGTTAAAATCCGATTAATAGGGGGCTAAGCCAATTGACTTTAGAAATCTTTTCTGTAAGAGGAAAAAAGTAACGCAACTTTGTCACATACAAATTCTAGTAATTCTTCATCTTTTTTTGTGAAAGGACTTTTGCGATGAGAATCAATGTCTATTTGACCGATATTTTCTGAATTCAAAAAAATAGGAATCACAATCTCAGATTTCACTTTCCATCCGCAAGAAATATAATTGTCTTGTTCACTCACATCTTGAACAACAAATTTCTTGTTAGAAAGAGCTACCTGACCACAAATTCCCTTTCCAAAAGGAATTATTTGATGTTCTGTTGGATCACCAGTAAACTCAGCTAATTTCAACTCTTCGTTATCTCCATTTTTAAAATAAAATCCAACCCAGTTATAATAATCAATATGTGATTCTAACAAATCACATATGCCCTTTAGTTTTTTGCTTATTGATTTTTCTGAACAGGTAATTTCCTCTATGCGATCTTTTAAAAATTTGATATTCATGATTTTTCTATATTTGTATTAAAGGACAGTCTAATCAACAAAATTAATTGAAACTTCCATGAAAAAACAAAGGAGTATTGTTCTTTTTTTAGTAAAATTTTTTGCTGCATATTTTATGTTATTTACTGTCTATTCATTATATCTACACTACTCTCAAAAAAAAGATAAATTATATAGTTGTTCACCTATTACAACTCTTGTTGCGAAACAAACGGCTGATGTCTTGAATATGTCAGGCTTCAATGTTATCCATCAACAAAACACCAATGAGTTGTCTGTAAAACTAATTCTCAACGATCAATATATAGCAAAAATTATCGAAGGCTGTAATTCTGTAAGTGTGATTATTTTATTTTTATCTTTCATTTTTGCTTTTTCAGGAAGCTTTAGAATAACATTTATTTACAGTGTCCTTGGAAGTACCCTCATTTATGGAGTAAACATAATACGGATAGCATTTTTGAGTGTGATGCTCTACAAATTTCACAGTCAACAAGAATTTTTACATGACATCGTATTTCCAGCCATAATCTATGGTTTGGTATTTTTACTGTGGGTTCTTTGGATTCAGAAATTTTCAAAGTATTAATGATGTCTGGCATACTAAGGCTAACTCTTATAATTATTCTTTTTGGCTTCCTTTTTCTAGTGAGGGTTTTTGAAATGGATTTGTTTTATGATCCCTTAATCACGTACTTTAAGAACGATTATCTAATCACCGGTATTCCCGAGGTAGAAAGTAGATATTTAGTACTTAATATGTTGTTTCGCTACACAATAAATTCACTTATTACTTTAGGGATTGTTTATTTGTTTTTCTTTAGAAAACAATATGTTAAATTTACCGCAGTCTTCCTTTTAATTTCCTTTGTCCTATTGATCGTTGTTTTCTCTCTTCTATTGGTTACAAATTTTAAATCAGGATATATACTCCCCTTCTATATTAGAAGGTTCATCATCCACCCATTATTTCTACTCATATTACTACCAACCTTATATTATCATCATAAAACGACCATTGATAAAAATTAACATAGATTTTTAATTTTTTGATTGTACTTTTGTTTCTGGAGAATGAATAAGATTTTAAAAAATATAAGCGTATGTTTCCTCTCACTACTAGTGCTATTGGCATCCACGTCTTTCACCATTGATAAACATTATTGTGGAGAAACTTTAGTAGATGTATCATACTTTGGTGCTGCAGACAACTGTGGAATGGAAGACATAAAGTCTAGTAAGAAAAAAAAGAAGTGCTGCAAGAATGAAACAGAAATCATCAAACTCACAGCATTTGAAAAGGATAATGGGTTCCAATTCTCAACCGAAAAAATTCAATTTCTAGTTTTCTATACCTATTCGTATATTAACTTGTTTCAAGCAGTTGAACTAGAGAAAAAATCATACAAAGAACACCCTCCTCCTGATATTGTACAAGACATACAGGTATTGTACGAAACCTTCCTGATTTGATTTTAATTGTTAGTTTAAAGCATTCATCAAAATGAGATGAGTGTAAATCTATACATTAAATTCAAAAATAATCATGAAAAAACTATTTTTTAGTATCCTAGTACTCATCTCAAGTCTAGCCTCAGGACAGCAAATGTTGAAGGGGATGATCATGGATCAAAGTTTTCCTGAAGGGAATCAGGGAGTAGAAGGAGCCAGTGTTTTTTGGCTCTACACAAATATTGGAACTACAACCAATGAAAAAGGATGGTTTAATATACCATACAAGAAAGAATATCGAAAACTAGTCATAAGCTATCTTGGATATAGGACAGATACATTAGAGATTTCTAATACAGCAACAATTCATCATTTTCTAACTCCAGATAATGAATTGGATGAATTAGTTTTGAAAAGTAAAAAAGAAGCAACTCAAAAATCTTTTCTCAAAACAATAAATACATTTACAGTCAATAGTGAAGAATTATTAAAAGCAGCTTGCTGTAATTTAGCAGAAAGCTTTGAAACAAATCCGTCAATTGATGTCCATTTTTCAGATGCTCTTACTGGAACTCGACAAATTCAAATGTTGGGACTTAAAAGTCCTTATTTAATGATCTCACAGGAGAATATCCCTTCTATTAGGGGAGCAGCCCAAGTCTTTGGTTTAACATTTACACCTGGGACGTGGGTAGAGAGCATCCAGGTCACCAAGGGAGCCGGAAGTGTTATCAATGGTTATGAGAGTATTTCTGGTCAGATCAATGCTGAGCTTGTCAAACCATTTACAGATAAGAAGTTTTTTCTCAACACCTATGGCTCTCTAGGTGGAAGATTAGAATTAAATACCCATGTGAATACGAAAATTTCAGAAAAATGGGAAACAGGATTCTATATTCACGGGAACCAAAGAAGGACAAAGTTTGATCGGAACAACGATGGATTTTTAGATTTTCCGCTGATGAATCAAATCAACCTCATGAATAGATGGCAATTTATAGATGCACAAAAAGGCTGGATAAGCTTTATTAATTTGCGTTATATGGACGATTCTAAGCAAACAGGACAAGTAAATTACAACCCTGATACAGACCACTTGCCCACTAATATCACTCTAAATGGTAACGAAAAATGGGGAGGTGAAATTGATACAAAACGACTTGACGCTTCTGCTAAGTTAGGCTACGTCTTTCCAAAACTTCCCTTTCAAAGTTTTGGATTTCAGTTAGCATACAGCGATCATCAGCAACATTCATACTTTGGACCAAGGATATATGATATAAAACATCAGAGTATGTATTCAAATTTACTTTTTAATTCTATTATTAACAATACACGTAACAAGTTCACTACTGGAGTTACATTGACTTCCGATAGATATGATGAGCTTGTAGAGTTTGATCATTACAGAAGAACAGAAAATTCAATTGGAGCATTTTTTGAATACGCGTTTGATAATTCAGAGAATTTTAGTTTTACAGCAGGACTGCGCATAGATTCTCATAACTTACTAGGTACTTTCGTGACTCCACGATTTCATTTCAGATATGTTCCTTGGGAAAAAGCAACATTGAGACTATCTGCTGGTCAAGGGAGAAAGAGTGCAAATATATTTGCAGAGAACCAACAGCTGTTTTCAAGCGCTAGACAGATTCATCTTCAATCATCAGGAGGAAAAATCTATGGATTAGATCCAGAAGTAGCATGGAATTACGGAATTTCATACCTTCAAGGATTTCGTCTGTTTGAAGAAAAAGGAAACATTACTTTAGACTTTTACAGGACACACTTTCAAAATCAAGTAGTTGTGGATTGGGAAACCCCCAGACAGATAGCGTTCTATAATTTAAATGGTGAAAGTTATGCCAACAGTTTTCAGGTGGAAGTAAACTATGGGCTACTGCAAAATTTGGATATTAGGTTGGCATACAAACATTACACAATCGAAATTGATTACAATTCAGGAAAATTTTCAAAGCCATTAGTACCAAATCATCGTTTCTTTGCAAACATGGGGTATCAAACAAAGAAAAATTCAAACAATGCACAATGGAAGTTTGACCTCACCTATAATTGGATTAGTGGTCAACGGCTGCCAAACACTGCAACAAACCCAATTCAATACCAATTGCCTCAAAATTCCAAGAGCTACAGCTTACTTAATACACAAATAACCAAAGTATTTTCAGAAAAGTTTGAAATGTATCTAGGAGGAGAAAACTTAACAAATATGCGTCAGAAAAATCCTATCTTAGCAAGTGAAAATCCATTTGGTGATTATTTTGATGGCACAATTATATATGCACCAATTTTTGGAAGAATGTTTTATAGTGGACTAAGATTTAAAATTAACTAAAAATGAGAAAAACCTTAATCATTATCAGTTTTGTACTGATTGGACCGATAACGCAAGCACAGCAAAAAAACTTGAGAGTTTCTGTTGAAGTAGATGGTGTCTGTATGATGTGCAAAAAGAGGATTGAAAAAGCAGCATTAAACACCCAAGGAGTAAAATTCGCCTCTTGGGATGTTAAAACACATCAACTCTCTTTGATTATAGACCAAAGAAAGACGAGCATTAAAGTTGTTAAAAAAAATATAGCTGCTGTAGGTCACGATACAAAAGAAATAAAAGCTACGCAAGACGCTTACAGTTCGGTTAATCCATGTTGTAAATACCGTGACAAAAAAACAGTAGAAAATCACGGTAAAGGTCACGGACATTAGAAAGAAGGTATTAACCCTTTTAGTCTCACTTACAGGCGTTATTTCTTGTAGATAAGAAATAACGCCTTTAGAAATAGTACAAAAATCTGTTCTATCACACGGAGGTTTAGAAAATTGGGATCGAATAAAAACGCTCTCTTTTACAAAAAAACGATTATCTACAATCAAGACGGAAGTGTGAACAAGCAATACCTACAAGATCAGTTTTTCAACTTTAACGACGGAAAAGAAGCCTCTATTAGTTTTCCAGCAGACTCTCTTTCTTATCGGCTAGATCAAAAAGGAATGATTCATAAGCGCAAGATGAATTCGGTGCATAAATTAAGTGGAGAAGATTAACCCTATTGCTAGTAAGTTGCTCCTCAGCAGAGCTTACGCCCTCTTCGAATTAATGCCAATAAATCAAAAAATAATTTTGTGAAAATCGCCAACTATTTTTGACCACATTACCCCTTTTAAACTAGAGGCGGTTTTTTTTTTATACATTACCCATTTTTAAAAAACTTGGAGCAAAGTATTCATCTACATACAGAGCAAGGTATTTACCTTACAATAAAGATAATGAGCTTAAACTAAAGCAAAATTTTAAATCCATTCACTTTTTTCCTACAGATAAACTCATTCAAAATAAAATAAATTATGCTACATTGCAGCCATTATTTTTTCCATAAAAGTGAAATTTTAATTTAGAACATAGTTTTTTCAGCTTGCGCATCACCAGTGATATTCTAACAAAAGGGGATGTTGTTCAGTCGCTATTTAAGGGCACTTTTTTGCAAGAGATTTTATCAATCACAGCAGTGGTATTTCTATTGAAATCTGATTTGCAATGTATTAAAAATGAGTGAATAAAAGACAACGTACGACAACTATTTTACCTCATATAAAATTGGAGTCTAGCTGCCGCGTTAGGGATCGCAGCGACATCCTTTTTTGCTCTAAACAGGCAAAAAAGATATAGCGGAGAGCCCGACCGTTAGGGAACGCCCTAAAACAAAAAAGTGATCTTATGAACGATGAACCTTGTAAATTTATGTTACCTTGTGACCGTATGGTTTTTAGTTGTTTAAAGGCTCGTTTGTTACAAACACACAGAACGATCACTCATGGCAGATCATAATACATTAGGTAAATTAGGCGAAGGGTTGGCGGTTGATTTTTTACTGC
>CAXRAW010000093.1:0-15553 GCA_964228785.1 Flavobacteriaceae bacterium | reverse complement strand
TTGTAAAATGTATCGCCTACTCGTATGGTCGTTTTCCAACTCTTTAAATGCGTATCTAGTCCAATATAAATATTTTGTCCGCTGTAATCTAATTTTGTAACTGTTTTTTCCATGATTGTCGTGTTTATGTGATATTGATGGGAAGATAAACACTTAACTTTGGGTTAGATATTACAAACATAAGGGCTAACGCGGTACCAAAGAACCATCTTTGCTAAAATGTAAAAAAGATTAATGAATATCCTGACAGAGTTCTACAAGAACACCATTAGTAGATTTAGGATGTAAAAAAGCAACGAGCTTATTGTCTGCCCCCTTTTTTGGAGTCTCATTCAAAACGATAAATCCTTCCGACTTTAAACGAGTAATTTCACTAACAATATCATCTACAGCAAAAGCAATATGGTGAATCCCCTCCCCTCTTTTTTCGATGAATTTGGCAATGGGGCTGTCTGAGTGAGTTGCTTCTAATAATTCAATTTTGTTGGGGCCAGAGCGAAAGAACGAGGTTTTCACCCCTTCGCTAGCAACCTCTTCAATTTTATAATGAGGCTTGCCAAGTAATTTTTCAAATAGCTGATTAGAACTTTCCAAATCCTTTACAGCGATACCAATATGCTCAATTTTTTCCATGGATGAAAGATACGATTTATTCCAAAAAAACGCATATCTGTAAAATCAACGTAAAAAACCCTATCAAAAAACAGGGTTTTAACCAAATGCTACTCGTTTGAGAACTCATGCCTTTTCTCAGCCAAGTAAAATGTGTACTTCCGATAAAATAACTTTAAACAAAATATTATGAAAGCTTTTAAATTCCAAATTAATACACATAAAAATAAGAGAGCCAAAAATATTTTTAAAGCGAAGTCGTTTCCCCCTTTTTTCAAGATATTAAAAAATGTATCTTTGGTGTTATTAACCATTAAATAAAACCTATGGAAGATTTTCAAAACAACTATCACGGAAAAATCATGCTCTCTCAAGCTACTGATGTAGAACGAGTAGTTTTTTACAAAAAAACCTACACTCATGTTGCGGGTGGTGTTCTAGCTTTTATCGTATTTGAATACTTTTTGCTGCAAAGCGCAAGTATTGTAGAATTTACGCTTTCTATGTTTCAAGGATATCGCATGCTCATCTTACTTGGGCTCTTTATGCTTGTTACTAATTATGCAGAGAGTACCGTTATTAAGGCAGCCAATAGAAACGTTCAGTATATGGGCTATGCACTGTACATCTTTGCAGAGGCATTTATTTTTGTGCCACTGATTTACATCGCTGTGTCTATCACAGAAAGTTTTGAAGTTTTAAATCAGGCAGCAATTGTAACACTCTCTCTATTTACGGGGATTTCTGCCATTGTATTTGTTACCAAAAAAGATTTTTCTTTTTTAAGAGCTGGGCTTACAGCGGGATTTTTTATTGCGATCGGACTCATTGTTGCAGGAATTCTATTTGGGTTTAACCTAGGTCTTTGGTTTTCAGTAGGAATGTGTGTGTTAGCAGCAGGTTCTATCCTGTATCAGACGTCTAACGTAATTCACAAATACGGAACAGAAGATTATGTACCCGCTGCATTAGGGTTGTTTGCTTCCTTAATGTTACTATTCTGGTATGTGATTCAGATCTTCTTGTCTAGAGATTAATTTTTATTGACTTTGGTTTCACACCAAAAGTCAGGACATATATACTTTCTTAAAAATACTACGCCACCATTGTTTGGTGGCGTAGTATTTTGTTTCATTTCTGATGGTATAGGGTGAGCATATCTAGAATTTTTCCTTCCTAAAAAAATAGCGAATCTTTAAAAGTAGATACTGAAAAGTCCTCAACAACATTTGATTGTATTTAAAGTTAAAGAGGCTTTCAATCAACACATCAATGCTAAAGTTTTTGTGAAAGAATTGTATTCGATTTTCTACCTGCTGATCTGTATACTTGCTATACATTCTTCGTGCAGAAACTTCACTGAGTCGCCATTTAAAGAGTTTTTGCTTGCGCCATTTTTTACGATACTTCTCGAAGTTCTCGCTTCCTGTTGTCAAATATGTATGAATATATTGGCATGCCAAATCAGCACTTTGCATGGCATACCGAATTCCTTCACCGCCACGAGGATTAATCGCAGAAACTGCGTCTCCTACAGCCACCACCTTATTGTGATAGAACTGATCTTTCAAACCTTCACTATAGCGTAGAATGCCGCCATGGACATCTAGCAGTTTATAATGATCACTTTTGATGTATTCTTTGATAATCTGCTCAGTGATCTTTTTGGTGGTCTTATCAGTTTGGTCTTGGTCCTTAGATTTCAAGTGTGTCTTTCCTGCCCCTACTTTTAAGATTCTATGCTCCATGGGAAAGATCCAAGAATAACCTTTAATCGCCCACTTGTGACCTAAGAAAAACACCAATCGTTCTTTGAATTGATCGTAGATTTCTTGTTCCACCTCAATCAAATACTCGGTACCACTTCCCAGATACATTTCGGGTTGCTGTTCTTTGGTGTCATACATTACCTTGCGTAACGGACCTGTGGCATCAACCACCAATTTTGCTTTTACTTGAATAGTTTCTGATGTTTTTGTCCTTTGAAGCATTAAAAGGACACCGTCTTTTTCGACTTTTTTAGCAATGTATTTATGCCCATTTAAAACCATACCTCCACGAGCTGTCGTTTCTTCTGCTAAAAACCGACGAAGCTTTCCAAAGTCCAATACCACGCCCTTATTAGAGACTCCTTTCCAGTGATATCCTTTTCCTGTACACTGAATCGTAATGTCTTTCCAATAGGATCCGATAACGCTGTTTGGCAAATCGAATTCCTTGAGCGGTTCTAAAGTCATTCCAGCACTCGAAAAGTTATTGTGCTCAAAGGTTGGATATCGTTCTACCAGTAAGACTTTGTATCCTCGTTTAGCAAGGTTCCTTGAAGTTTGTCCACCTGCTGGACCACCACCAATCACCACAACATCATATAAGTCAATCATATTTTATTGCTGGTTCAAATTTCGTTTTTGAATAAAAAACCGCTTCATGAGCTGGCTGCACTCTTCAGATAAAACACCACTAATGACAGTCGTTTTAGGATGCAGTTGTGTGTTCAGATTCACAAAACTTCGCTGTGGATCGGAAGCACCATATACAATTTTACCAATCTGTGTCCAGTAGCTAGCTCCAGCACACATTTGACAGGGTTCTAAGGTGACATAAAGAATACAGTCTTTGAGGTATTTTCCACCTAAAAAATTTGCTGCAGCGGTAAATGCCTGCATTTCTGCATGGGCAGTAACATCATTCAGTGTTTCTGTAAGGTTGTGAGCTCTAGCGATCATCTGATTTTTAAGTACAATTACTGCTCCAACGGGGACCTCGCCTTTGTCAAAAGCGATCTCTGCTTCTTGAAGTGCTCTTTTCATAAAATAGATATCGTCAAAAGGTTCTAGCATGCTGTAGAATTTCTTCAATATTACAAAAAGCAAATGAGTTGTAAAGTCGTATTTTTGTATTCCTGTGCATCGCTTGTTAGACCATATCAAATGGCCTTCTGATTTAAGAGGCCTATCCGAAGATCAACTGCCTCTCCTAGCTGAGGAATTGAGAGCTTTTATCATCGCTGTTGTTGCTGCGAAGAAAGGGCACTTAGGCGCCAGTTTGGGAGTGGTTGAACTGACGATTGCGCTACACTACTTGTTTGATACTCCTTATGATTTATTGGTTTGGGATGTGGGACATCAAGCCTATGGTCATAAAATCCTTACAGGTAGAAAGGATCGTTTTCATACCAATAGACAACTTGGAGGCATCTCTGGATTTCCAAAAAGAGCCGAAAGCACATACGACACTTTTGGGGTTGGACATTCTTCTACCTCCATATCAGCAGCTTTAGGAATGGCGATTGCTTCTTCTTTAAAAGGTGAAACAGAAAAACAGCACATTGCTGTCATTGGAGACGCCTCTATTGCTAGTGGGATGGCCTTTGAAGCACTGAATCACGCTGGGGTGAGCAATACCAATTTGTTGATTATCTTGAATGACAATGCCATTGGAATTGATCCATCTGTTGGTGCTTTAAAAGAGTATTTAACCAAAGTTAAGACAGATCGGTCTTTGGCTCAGAATAACATCATCAAAGCATTGAATTTTGATTATTCTGGTCCGATTGATGGACATGACTTCAAAAGTTTATTGAAGGAACTAAAACGTCTTAAAAAGAAAAAAGGCCCGAAGTTCCTCCACGTGATTACCACTAAAGGGAAAGGACTCAAACAAGCAGAAAAAAATCAGGTAAAATACCATTCGCCAGGGGAGTTTGATGCAAAAACAGGAGATCTCATTCCGAGCAATAGTGATGGTCTTCCTCCCAAATACCAAGATGTTTTTGGAGCAACGATTGTTGAACTGGCAGCGCAAAATGAACAAATTATCGGGATTACTCCTGCCATGCTTACAGGAAGCTCTTTAAAATTGATGATGGAGCGTTTTCCCAGCCGTACTTTTGATGTTGGCATTGCTGAGCAGCATGCTGTGACTTTATCTGCAGGGATGACCACACAGGGAATGGTACCCTTCTGCACGATCTATTCCACCTTTTTACAAAGAGCTTATGATCAGGTTATTCATGATGTTGCTTTACAAAACCTTCCCGTAATTTTCTGTCTGGATAGAGCTGGATTGGTTGGAGAGGATGGTGCAACGCACCATGGAATTTTTGACTTAACATACCTAAGAGCGATTCCCAATATGATTGTTTTTGCGCCGCGGAATGAAATGGAGCTTCGCAACATTATGTACACTGCACAACTAGGTTTGGATCATCCAATTGCTATTCGATACCCTAGGGGAAGAGGGATTACAGTAGATTGGAAGCAGCCATTCTCAGCCATTAAAATTGGCACAGGCATTTGTTTAAAAGATGGGAAAGACCTTGCTGTATTGTCGGTAGGAACTATCGCTGGCCATGTGATAAAAGCACTAGAGGAATTCCCAGATATAGCTCATTATGATATGCGATTTGCAAAACCTCTGGATGAGCCATTATTGCATGCTATATGTAAAAAATACACAACTATTATTACTGTTGAAGAGGGTGTAAAAAAAGGAGGTTTTGGCACTGCAGTTCTGGAGTTTGCTGCTCATCATCAGTACAGTCTCAGCATTAAAGTCCTAGGGATTGAAGATGTATTTATCGGGCATGGTACTGTTGAAGAACTTCAGAAGACCAATGGAATTGATGCAGTTTCTATTGCCAAAAATATCAGGTCTGTGTTGTGAGCTTTTCGACTAAAAAAAGCCGCAATAAAGCGGCTTTTTCTGATATTTTTATTTGATGATTATTTTCTCTGAGGATGTTCTGTTATTCACATCAGTGATGTGTACTATATAAATTCCTGACTTTAGATTTACAGATACACTCTGATTTTGTTGTCTATTAAAGTTTAACGATGCGTCAAAAACTTGCTTTCCATTGATATCATAGATATTCATCTTAGAGTTTCCTAATTCGGTCTTAGCAAAAACTTTAAAGTTTCCATTAGAAACTGTTGGATATACAGAGAATACTTTTTTATTCGCCAACACATCATCTACAGAGGCAACATCTGATGTGAATACAGAGGTAAACATTCCTCTTCCGTGTGTAGTTGCTAAGATGGTATTGTCTGAGGGTCTCAAATCCAAATCAATCACTGTTACATCACTCATGCCATTGTATGACTGCGACCATTCAACATTTGTTGCTGTATAATCAGACGTTCTCCAAACGCCAAGTTTTGTTCCAATAATTAATTCATTGGGCAGCAATGGATTTTGAAGGATACACAAAACAGGTAAGTCGGGTAAATCTCCTTCAATCGCAGTCCAAGAGCTTCCTCCGTCATCTGTAAACCAAATATTCGTGATTCCGTAATTATAAAATGTAACAAAAATTTCCTCCTCATTTTGACCAAACTCAATGTCTGAAATACTTCCTATGAAGTCTGCTCCTGAAATGTCTGTCCAAGTGGATGAAGAGGTATTTGCATCTTCTATTTTTAGTAGTTTGCTGTTTGCCAGTCCTACGTAGAGATTGGATGCGGTTGTGGTATATGGAGAAATTTGCATAGCTGATGGAGAGGCATTTAGCAAGGAGTTGATCAGAAGAGTATTATATGTTGGATCCCCTCCAGGGATAAACTCTGAAACTCTTTCTATTCTATTTACGGCAGAATTCCCCGCGTTAGAATATAAAACATTCAAATTTTTATCGAGAGCCGCTGTGTTAATAAATGCTCCTCCTCCAAAAGAGGTGATACTGGACATTTGGTTTATTGTGGGATAATTTACATACCTGTGTGAGTTCCCGGTATAGCTTTGAATCATATACTGTCCAGAATCGTCAATTTCCGTGTAGGCTCCATCTCCTCCAAAAGGTTCATCAAAGGCATTAATGGTACTTGCTGCGTCTTGAACAATTGGTGTTCCATTATCTTGTGTTCCGCCTGCAATATCATCTCCGTTGGCAGCGCCTGCTGGATCTATGGTTCCGTAGTAAAATTGGGTAACATTGTAGTTGTTATTTCTTGGAGTAATGCTTATTGAACTCGTAGTTTCGGTGATATCGGGAGTGTAATAAACTCCACCGTCGTTCCCAAGAACTGCTTGATTCTCGTTTCCTGTACCTGGTCTAAACACAATCGCATGATGATCTGCATGTACTAACGGTATATTAAGACCCGACAACGCATTGTTATTGGACCATTTTGATATTTGGGTCCAGTTAGTTCCTTCATTAGTTGATCTGAATAAATCAATACCTCCAACATACAGATTGTCACTGGCATCTACTTCTACTGGCAAATCATAGAAGGCTTGACCTCTTGTGTAATCAGTTGAGGGGATTCCATTGTCAGCATCATTGGGTTCGTTCATTGAACTTACTGTCGCAAAAGCATCATCTGTAAAAAAAAGATCTGCCTCGCCTGTACTTGAATTTCTGATGGCTACCCAAAATTTTTCGGCGTTGATGCTAGAAGGTTCTAATTCTGTTCTGTGGGCGTTGGGAATGGTGGTGATTAGATCGAATGCAATTCCGTCTGTGGAGCGGAAAATTTTGCCTCCATTGTACCCAAAGCTACTTCTTGTGGTTGTTAGCCACACGTTGTTGTCTAAGTCCAGTTCAATATCATTGGGATTGGAGGGGCTCCCATTGGATTCGTTGAGCGTAAATTTGGTCCAGTTAGTACCTCCATCTGATGATTTGTATAGACCTTGTTCGTTTAACCCCATAAACTGGTTTGGATTTCCTCCAGATTCTGTATAAAATGCTCCTGCTACGGATGTATAAAGTTCTGTAGAACCATTAACATCTCTAGCAACTAAATCATTGATGTAGAAAATACCATTTACCAACTCACCTCCGTCTGCACTGTCGAAGCCTCCGAAAATATTTGACCATGTAATTCCTCCGTCTGTTGATTTCCAGATACCTCTTCCCACCGCATCTCCTGAGGTGTAAGATTCTCCAGATCCAATGTAAAATATATTTGAATCGTTGGGGTCTGAAATAATGACAGTAACAGAGATATTTGCTCCTATTCCGGGAACTAGAGTCCAGGATGAATTGGCATCGGTAATGTCTTCGTTTACCCAGAGTCCTCCGCTTACACCTCCCGCAAAGACTCTATTGTAGTCTGTATCATTTGGATCGAACATAATTCCTCTGGTTCTTCCTCCAATATTATTGGGGCCTCGTTCTACCCACGCACTGTAGGAATCTCCACCACCGCGGTTATTAAAACTATTATTACGAAGTTCCTGCTGCAATTTATCAACTCTTTCTGGCATAGGTCTGCCAGTATTGGGATCCATGGTAAGTTCCCACATTTGCTCGTAATAGGCGTTTGGGGGGATGCCCAACGCTATTCGTTTTTCTTTAGAAAGGTATTGTGTTTTTTTAAAGGGACTATTCTCTAAAAAAGAGTTGTGTTGCTCTCTTAGCTTTTCTATATCTGACTTGTAAAATTTTCCTAGATATATGATTCCACTAATGAGCACTAACAATGAAATGAGGGTACGTAGTTTTTTTTTCATGTTGTCGTTTATTTTCAATGTGATTTTACAAAGTTAAGGATAAGGGATTAAAAATTAATGCGATAATCTTCTTTTACTCGGCACAGGTTGATCTTTTGTAATGGTTCACAGACTTAGAAAAATAAATGATGGGGTTGTTTCTTGGTGAAAAGGTGTCTTTAGTGCTGCGTTAGCGATGGCAGCGGCATC
Organism: Flavobacteriaceae bacterium; assembly: GCA_964228785.1. Taxonomy (GTDB): domain Bacteria; phylum Bacteroidota; class Bacteroidia; order Flavobacteriales; family Flavobacteriaceae; genus Polaribacter. The sequence continues at coordinate 7,291 of CAXRAW010000093.1, read as the reverse complement.
CTTTTTTGACGCTTAAAAGGCAAAAAAGATATAGCGGATAGCGCGACCTGAAAGGGAACGCCCTAAAATAACTGCAAGGGTACTTCACTGTGCTTTTGTGTTGCCTTTGACATTGTTGTACAAACGTACTTCTTCTTGGGAAAGTTTACAAAACACTTCCTTGTATTTTTTTATGAATTCGTATGGCGTAACGATCTGACATTCTTGAAATATAAGTGCAAATGGCCATCATTCTTGTGTAGGTGGATGTTGATTGTACTCTAAACTCTTTGGGGAGTATATGCAGTAGTAGTTTGTCGTAGTTGGTTGGGGTTCCTGCTTGATCGTTGTTGAGGGTTGTTACGAATACGTCTAGCAGATCGGCAATAATTTTGTATCCAGCTACTTCTTTCTCTATGACTTCTTTACTCTTGTAAATCTTTGAAATACTGATGTTGATTATGTCGTTGATCTGTGCTTCGTATTTGCATTTGTCTAGCAGAGATTGTTCAAATGCTCCTTGTAATATTTGTTCTTCGTTTTTTAAGAAAATATTGATGGCTTCGTTGATTAGTGTATTGATGGCCAGTGCACGAAGATAGCTTATACGGTCTTTTTTGAATTTTAGTGAGTGATATTTGCTGGTATCTATGGTGTCTTTCACGAGTTTAATGAGGTATTCTAACGCATATTCCTCGTCGATAAGTCCTAGGTTGATTCCGTCTTCAAAGTCGATGATGGTGTAGCAGATGTCATCGGCTGCTTCTACTAGATATGCTAGTGGGTGCCTGTAATATCCTATATCTTGTGAAGTGGATTTACGTGTCATTCCCAATGTTTCAACTAGGTCTAAGAATGCTGCTTTTTCTGATTGGAAGAATCCGTATTTTTTATCTGCAATGTGTTGGATTGGGTTTTTTGGCAGTGATTCCTTGGGATATTTCATGAAGGCTCCTAAGGTGGCATACGACAGTCGGAGTCCGCCATAAACTCCTTCTCTGTGTTCTGTTAGAATTTTAAATCCGTTGGCATTTCCTTCAAAATCAATGAGGTCTTGGTATTCTTTTGGGGTAAGTTGACTTTTGTATTTTCTTCCTTTTCCTGTTTTAAAGTACTCTCCTATGGCTTTTTCTCCCGAATGTCCAAAGGGTGGATTCCCAATATCGTGCATGAGTGATGCGGTGGCGACAATGGCTCCAAAATCATTGAATGTGTACCCTAAATCTTTTAGGTTGGGGTATTTTTCTAGCAGGGCTTTTCCTGCTTTTCTTCCTAGTGTTCTCCCTACGACGGAGACTTCTAAACTGTGTGTTAGACGGGTGTGTACGAAGTCGGTTTCTGAGAGTGGAATGACTTGGGTTTTGTCTTGTAGGCTTCTAAAGGCTTCTGAGAAAATAATCCGATCAAAGTCAACCTCAAAGCCTAGGCGTGTTTCATCTTGCTGTGCTCTTGGTCTTTTTTCTGTGTCTCCGTATCGTTTTAATGAAAGTAGTTTTTCCCAGTTCATTTTAATATTGTCACTCATTGAAGGTAATAAAAAAGAATCTCAAATATATTGAGATTCTTTTTTCAATTTTTTATATGTTGTAAATGCTAAGATCCACACATCAGGCAGTCGTCATCTGGCCCAGTATTTCGCGATGCTTGTACCATCGATTTAAATTCCTCTGGAGTCATTGGTGCCTCATTTTCTACTTTTTTGTCTTTGTTTTCTTTGGTTAACGTAAACTGAATTGCGTTAACGGCCGATTTTGTTCTAAGGTAGTACATTCCTGTTTTTAGTCCTGACTTCCACGCATAAAAATGCATGGATGTTAGTTTACCAAAGTCTGGATCTTGCATAAACAGGTTTAACGATTGAGACTGATCGATGAAATATCCTCTATGGCGTGCCATGTCTATAATATCTTTCATGCTCATTTCCCAAACGGTTTTGTACAGGTCTTTGAGTTCTTGTGGGATTTTATCAATGTGCTGAATTGATCCGTTTGCACGCATGATCTCTTCTTTCATATCGTTATCCCACAGATTGAGTTCTACGAGGTCTTCTAACAAATGCTTGTTCACTACGATAAATTCTCCAGAGAGTACGCGTCTGGTGTAGATATTGGAGGTGTAGGGTTCAAATGCCTCGTTGTTTCCAAGAATCTGAGATGTGGATGCCGTTGGCATTGGTGCGACTAGTAGTGAGTTTCTTACTCCGTTCTTTAACACGTTTTTTCGCAGTTTTTTCCAGTCCCAGTTTCCGCTTAGCTCATCTTCTTTAATTCCCCACATATTAAATTGGAATTCACCTTCTGACATAGGCGACCCTTTGTAGGTTGAATAGGGTTCTTTTGCTTTTGCCATTTCCGTAGAGGACTGTACAGCAGCAAAGTATAGGGTTTCAAAAATATCTTGGTTGAGTTTTTTAGCGGCGTCTGATGTAAATGGCAATCGAAGCATGATAAATGCATCTGCCAATCCTTGTACTCCCAGTCCAACGGGTCTGTGACGGAAGTTTGAATTTTCTGCTTCTGGAACGGGATAGTAGTTCCGATCTATGACAGTATCTAAATTTCTGATGACTTTTTTGGTTACATCATAGAGTTTTTTATGGTTGAAGAACTTTTCTCCGTTTGCTCGTTCTCCGACAAACATGGGGAGTGCAATTGATGCAAGGTTGCACACTGCAACTTCATCTTTTGCCGTGAACTCCATAATTTCTGTACACAAATTAGAGGAACGGATGGTCCCTAAATTTTTGTGATTTGACTTGCGGTTGACATGGTCTTTATACAGCATGTATGGTGTTCCTGTCTCTATTTGGGATTCAAGGATTTTCTCCCAAAGTTCTCTTGCTTTGATGGTTTTTCTTCCTTTTCCTACTTTTTCATACCCTTCGTATAGCTTCTCAAACTCATCTCCATAGGTGTCGTACAGGTGTGGGCATTCGTTTGGACACATCAGCGTCCAGCTTCCGTCCTCTTGTACGCGTTTCATGAATAGGTCTGGCATCCACATGGCATAAAAGAGGTCTCTGGCACGCATTTCTTCTTTACCGTGGTTCTTTTTAAGGTCTAGAAAGTCAAAAATATCAGCATGCCAAGGCTCGATATATACGGCAAAGGATCCTTTGCGTTTTCCTCCTCCTTGATCTACGTACCGCGCAGTGTCATTATACACTCTTAGCATAGGGACAATTCCGTTGGAGGTTCCGTTGGTGCCGCGAATGTAAGATCCTGTAGCTCGTACGTTGTGAATAGAGAGTCCTATTCCTCCTGCTGATTGAGAAATTTTAGCTGTTTGTTTTAAAGTATCATAAATTCCATCAATACTATCTTCTTGCATTTGCAGTAAAAAGCAAGACGACATTTGTGGTTTTGGAGTTCCAGCGTTGAACAAGGTGGGTGTGGCATGGGTAAAGTATTTCTTACTCATAAGCTCGTATGTTGCTATGGCTTCGTCTATATCGTTTAAATGAATTCCTATAGAAACGCGCATTAGCATGTGTTGCGGTCTTTCTACAATATTCCCGTTGAGTTTTAGTAGGTAGGAACGTTCTAGGGTTTTAAATCCAAAGAAGTCGTAATTAAAATCTCTGCTGTAAATGATGGTAGAGTCTAATTTCTCTGCATTTTCTTGAATGATTTGATAGACTTCATCAGAGAGTAGGGGTGCTTTTTTCCCTGTTCTGGGATTTACATATTCATATAAATCAGTCATCGTTTCAGAGAACAGTTTCTTAGTATTTTTATGTAGGTTAGATACGGCAATTCTAGCTGCTAATTTTGCATAATCTGGGTGTGCTGTGGTCATGGTAGCAGCAATTTCTGCTGCTAGATTGTCTAATTCTGAAGTGGTAACACCATCGTACAGTCCTTCAATAACACGCATTGCTACTTTTACAGGATCTACTATATTGTTGAGTCCATAACACATTTTTCTCACCCTTGCCGTGATTTTATCGAACATTACAGGCTCTTTCTTGCCGTCTCTTTTTACTACATACATGCTACTATTGGTTTTATGATTGGTTGGTTTATCGTACGAGACGATAGTTGTACTGATTGGGTTTTTAATGGTGTCCTAGGAATTCTTCCTAGGTGGGTTATTTTTAGAGCTGTGTTCTAAAAATCTGCATCAAAACTGATACTTCCTGTTCCTCCAGATTTTACGCCAGCTTTTTGATACTCTGATACTCTTTTTTCGAAGAAATTGGTTTTTCCTTCTAGAGAGATCATTTCCATAAAGTCAAATGGATTGGTTGCGTTGTATTCTTTTTCGCAACCAAATTCCATTAATAGTCTGTCTGTAACAAATTCTAGATATTGTGTCATTAGCTTGGCATTCATTCCTATTAAGCTTACAGGTAGTGATTCTGTGATAAACTCGCGCTCAATATTTAGTGCACTAATGATAATTTCCCTAATTCTATTTTTGGGTACTTTATTTACCAGGTGATTGTTGTGAAGGTGAACTGCAAAATCGCAGTGCATTCCTTCATCTCTTGAAATTAGTTCATTAGAGAATGTTAGCCCCGGCAGTAATCCTCTTTTTTTCAGCCAGAAGATTGAACAGAATGCTCCAGAAAAGAAAATTCCTTCTACTGCCCCAAAGGCAATTAAGCGTTCTGCAAAAGAATCAGATTCGATCCATTTTAGCGCCCAGTCAGCTTTTTTCTTGATGGCAGGAAAGTTTTCTATGGCATTGAATAGCGTGTCTTTTTCTGCTTCATCTTTTACGTAAGTATCTATAAGCAGGGAATAGGTTTCGGAGTGGATATTCTCCATCATAATCTGGAATCCATAGAAAAATTTTGCTTCAGAATACTGAACTTCGTTTACAAAGTTTTCTGCTAAATTTTCGTTTACAATCCCATCAGATGCCGCGAAGAATGCCAGAATATGCTTTATAAAATATCGTTCGTCGTTTGTTAGGCGTGTTTCCCAGTCGGTTAAATCTTGGTGTAAATCAATTTCCTCGGCAGTCCAAAAACAAGCTTGTTGTTTTTTATACCATTCCCATAGATCGTTATGTTGGATGGGAAAGATTACAAATCTGTTATCATTCGGCTGTAAAATCGGCTCAATTGTGATCGTTTTTGTTTCTATTGCAGACATTTTTGTGTGAATTATTGTTGATTAAGGAAATTACCATGTCAAAATCGGCACCAACAAAGATTGGAAAATTTGGGACAAATAAAAAGCGCTACTTATTCACAAAAACCGCTAAGTTTTTAACAAAAATCAATTTTATTAAAAATCACCTTGCTCAAGGGAAATTTTTTAATGAATTGCTTATCAGTATTTTATATTGTTAATTTTTTGTTAAGCCCCATGTTTGCTGACTTTCTTAAAAATGCTTTTTTTAACTGCAATTTGTTGTTGCATATACCGTGCAAATTCGCCTAAATTATTGCTGTCTTTTAAGGCGAATAGTGTCTTTGAAATAAAAAATGAATAAAGATCGTCCAGTCCCATTAATAAGAATTACCTTCGTGCTTTATTAATTTATATTATTTTACAAGTGAAAAACGGAACAGTAAAGTTCTTCAATGAGTCTAAAGGATTTGGGTTTATTATCGAAGATAGTTCAAAACAAGAACACTTTGTACACATCTCTGGAATTATCGATGAGATAAGAGAAGGTGATACAGTAGAGTTCGAACTCGAAAAGGGTAGAAAAGGGTTAAACGCAGTAAATGTTAGGGTCATTTAATATTTTACACCATTACTTTTTTACAAAAAACCAGTGATGTACTTCACTGGTTTTTGGTTTTTTGGAACACTTTTGTCATCCTAATCTGTGATGTCACAAAACGACTTTATGGGATTTGTCTTAAAGTTTATCTTTGATATTTGACAACAGATTTTTTAGAGTTTTTCAGCAATTTTTTCTAGTTCTGCGTACCAATCTTCTCCAAACTTCCTTACAAGTGCGTCTTTGGTAAACTTATACACTGGGACATGTAATTCTTTTCCAAGGTTACAGGCATCGTTACAAATGTCCCATTTATGGTAATTGACTGCTGCAAACTCGCTATAATCTTTAACACGAATGGGGTATAAATGACAGGAAATAGGTTTTTTCCAACCAATATATCCTTGATTGTACGCCTCCTCTATGCCACATTTTGCAATGTGGTTTTCATCAAAAACGAGATAGGCACATTCCTTGTAATTCACCAGTGGTGTTTCTAGTTCTTCAAAGTCACTCACAACAGAGGTTCCCTGTTCTTCTATTGCGGCGATTCCCTCCTTTCGTAACAGCGGTTTTACCTTGGGATAAATTGCTTTTAATATCTCTACTTCTTCTTTCTCTAGAGGAGCACCTGCCTCGCCAGCAATGCAACACGCACCTTTGCATCTAGAGAGATTACAGACAAATTCTCTTTCTAGAATCTCTTCAGAGACAATGGTTTTTCCCAGTTGAAACATGTGATAAAAATACACTTATTTTTCACTACTTTTTTGGATTGTAGATGAACAATCTTAACTAATTTTGCAAAATAAAAAAGTAAACAATGACTATAGATTTTATTCAAGTCTTTACGGCGTTTATGGTTCTTTTCGCTGTTATAGATATCGTTGGAAATATTCCAATTATCATTGATTTACGTAAAAAAGTAGGACACATCCAATCAGAGAAAGCCTCTGTAATTGCAGGGGGTATTATGATCCTTTTCTTATTCTTAGGTCAAAGTCTTTTATCTCTTATTGGCATTGATGTTAATTCTTTTGCCGTAGCAGGGTCTTTCATCTTATTTTTTATTGCTCTGGAGATGATTCTGGGGATTACTCTATATAAGGAGGAGGACGAAAATACAATTACAGCAACTGTCTTTCCTCTGGCATTTCCTTTGATTGCTGGTCCTGGTAGCTTAACCACCTTATTGTCTTTGAGAGCAGAATTTGATCTTCAAAATATTATTATTGCAATCTTTTTAAATGTGATTTTTATATATATTGTCTTAAAAACTTCTACTAAAATTGAACGATTCATTGGTCCGAATGGGATTAAAATTATTCGTAAGGTTTTTGGTGTCATTCTACTGGCGATTGCTGTCAAGCTTTTTGCTCACAATATTAAAGCCCTGTTCTAATGATTTTTGACACATTAATTATTGGTGGTGGTGTTTCAGGAATGCAGTGCGCTCTGGTTCTTGGATCTGGACTGAAAAAGCCTTTTGCGTCTGATAAGAACATAGGGATTATTATACATCAACGATCATCACACTTACGAAATGCTCTATTTAACAACGTTTTAGGACTTCCTTCTGGGACTTTGGGCGCTGATATTTTAGCTTCTGGAAAAAGGCAGATTGCTGAGA
>CAXRAW010000092.1:0-24468 GCA_964228785.1 Flavobacteriaceae bacterium | reverse complement strand
CGATAATGGGTTGCACTTTGAATATTTAAAGTAATATACCCTGTGAAAGGATTGGAATCATTTACCTTCTCAGTAGTGAAAAGTGTCCTTGAATTTCTTTAAATTTTCCAGTTCTGTCTGTTAACTTAGCAGAGAACCAATAGTCATCAGAAGGGAGTATTTTCCCGTTAAAAGTTCCGTCCCATCCTTGGTTATCGATATTGATTTGTGCTATTGCCTTTCCAAACCTATTAAAGATATACACTTCAGAGCTTGGGAAAAAAGTAGAGTTCACTCCCTTGATCATCCATCGGTCGTTTTCTCCATCGTTATTAGGGGTGAAGAATTTAGGGAATTCTACCAGAGAGATATCCAATTCACTGATACCACAATCATTTTTATCTCTTACCAAAATGGTGTAGAAGCCAGCTGCTAGATTTTCAAAAACAGAATCATCTTGGTAGCTATATGGAGGGAAGTCGTTTTCTCCAACCAGTGCGTATTGGTAGTCACCGATGCCAAGGTCTGTAGTGTCTATGGTGACCGAAAAAGCTCCGTTACCATTATTTAGATCATCTACGACAGTCACATGATTTTCATTGATCTCTGCAATATTGGATTCATTAACTTGAATTTCCAGCGTTCTACTACATTGAGTTCCATCTGTTGTAGTAGCAGTTACTTCATAGGTTCCTGCGGCGTTAATGGTTGTCTCCGATCCGATATCAATAGAGCTACCAGCAGCATCGAACCATTCATAAAAATAAATTCCTTGTGGATCTTCAACAGCAAGGGTAAGAGAGCCTTCATTGATACAGAAGATCTGAGGTGTAGTCACGGTAAAATCTGGAAGGGTATTAATGACCAGTTCGAAAGAAACATCGTGATTAAAACACCCAGTATCTGTATTGAGTGTTCGAACATAAATGGTCTGTAGTCCTTGATTGATATTTGTGTAAGGTGTTATAATAGGGTTGGTTCCTAGTTCTGCATCTTCTAGTGTCTCATGGAAGGTGACGCTAAAGTCGTCTTCATCCTGATCAGGTCCTAAGATATCTGGAATTAGGCCATCAAGATCAATATTTTGGATAAATCCATTGGTGTCATCTCCATCTGAATCATCATCACATAAAAGAGGTGGTACGATGACCTGAGCAGTAGGTTTTGGATTGATAATGACATTGAAATCAGAAATGTCATAAGCACAACCTGTAGTATTATTGGTAACACGAATATGAATCTTTTGAATAAAAGGTTCCGTATTAGTAAAGAGTCCTGTGATTGGGAATAATCCATTCTGTGCATCGGCGAGCGATGTATGATAGGTTACCGTGAATTGATCGGGATCTTGTGTTCCAAGGATAACTGCTGTTTTTTGTTCAAGATCGATATTGCTAGAGATTCCATTTTGTGCAGAGCCTCCCGCTCCATCATCGCATACTTCCAAATCTCCTGCGAAGTTAGCCTCTGGAAGAGGATTCACAACAATATCAAAATCTTGTCTATCTGCGAAACATCCCGATATGTTATGCGTTAAGCGTATGTATATAGTTTGTACATAAGCCTCTGTATTGGGATATGCAGTTGTATTGGTAATTGCATTAATTCCCTGATTAGCATCGTCGGCTGATGTGTGATAGGTAACTGTATACGTGGTGGGGTCCTGAGAGCCTAGAATTGCAGGTGTTTGACTTTCTAGGTTAAAGGACTGGATAAATCCATTAGCGTTATTTCCATCATCAGTATCATCACAGTCTTGGAGATCGTCAACTGGATTGATCACAGGAGTAGGATCTACAACAAGTGTAATTAGTGGAGCATAGCCAATACATCCATTATTTTGAGAATTTTCAACCCTTACATAGATTTGCTGGGTATTGGGATATCCGATATTGCGATAATCGCTAGGGTTGGTGATTTCATTAAGTTCTTCTTCTGCATCCGTTGCATTTCTGTAGTAGGAGACAGTAATAAATGGCTGTTCACTAACTGGGAAAACAGCGATCATATCATTGGTAAAGTCGCTAAAGTTAAAGGCAGTGACACCGTCAGTATCATCATTGTTGTCATTGTCTTCTCCATTTATATCCAAAAAGTCATCACAGTTGGAATACGTTTTAGGAGGGAAGGAAGTTACTTGAGTGGAGTTTGTCGCCACGATCAGTGTTACTTCAGAGATGCGGTAACAGCCAAATGTAGAGACGGCTCGTGCCCACACTGTATCTGTTGTGATTACTTGATTGGTATAGGATACAGGATTGGCAATTTGGTTAAATCCCGCTTGAGCATCTACCAGAGTTTCAAAGAATATAAAAGTTTCATTTTCAAAATTACTACTGATGAGCTCATTGGCTTGAAAGAGGTTAAAATTGGCAAAACCATCAGTATTGTCATCGCACTGTTTAAGTTCTACTGCTGGCACAATGGTAGGTAGAGGTTGAACATTAACATTAAATGAACTGCGATCGGTGTAGCATCCTGTGGTATTGTTGGTAACACGTATGTAAATTGTTTGTGTGTTGACTTCAGTATTGGTGAAAGGAGATGCTAAAGGGTTACTTGCTGCAGTTGCATCAGCGGCAGATTCGTGATAGGTTACGGTAACATCAGCGGGATCTTGGGTGCCTAGAATTTCAGCAGTCTGACTCTCTAAGTCGATGCTTTGCACAAATCCATTGGTATCGTCTCCATCATCATTATGATCACAAATATTTAAATCTTGAACAACATTTGCTTGTGGAGTACTATTAACAGTAAGAGTAACATGCGTTCCTGTATATGATCCACAGGTTGTATTGGCAGTGTTTTCTATTCGAATAAAAATTTGCTGCGAGTTGGGTGAGTTGCTATTTCTATGATTGCTGATATCTGCAATAGGATTAGTTGCATTATCAGCATCAGCCAAAGATTCGTAATAGCTAATGTTTAGATTGGCTTGCTGAACAGCGGGAAATAGGGCGATGATGTCAGCGGTGACATCACTAAAATCGAAAGTGGTAATTCCATCAGTATCATCGTTATTGGCATTATCATCTCCATTGATGTCTAGGAAATCGTCACACTCACTGTAGGTTCTTTGAAAGCTTACGGGAACGGTTACACAACTAACTTCTAGATTGACTTGAGATACTTTAAAACATCCGTAGGTGGTAGTGGTACGTGCCCAAACAGTATCATTATTGGCTATCGCATTGGTATAATTGGCGGCATTGGTAATTGCATTGATCTCGTTCTCTGCATCAGCTTCGCTGAGGTAATATTTGAATGTCTCGTTGATAAAATCTGCGGAGATTTTCGGATTGGCAGCGGTGAGATCAAAGCTTGCTATTCCATCTAGATCGGTATCACATACTTGCAGTAAGACAGGGTTTGCAACGATCACTGGAAGGGGATGAACGACTAAGTTAAATAAACTTCCCTGAGAAACAGTAAAGCACAATGAAGTATTATCGGTAACACGAACAAAAATGGGCTGTGAGTTGGCAGTTGTATTGGTGTAAGGGTTTATTTGATCGATGGGATTCAAGTCGTTGTTGGCATCATCTTGACTTTCGTAATAGGTCACGGTAAAATCAGCAGGATCCTGAGCAGGGCCTAAAATCTCACTGTCTTTAGTAGAAAGGATGAAGTTTTGCGTAATCCCGTTAGTGTCGTCTCCATCAGAATCATCATCACAGAGTTCATAATCGGTGGGCTGAGTGATGTTGGGGAGTTCCGATACTATAATTTCAAATGAATCATCGGCAATACAGTTGGAACTAACAAGACTGATTACCCTTACATAGATTGTTTGGATAGGGCTGGTATTATTAAAATTGATGGGGTCTAGGATTAGATTGTTGTATTCAGAATCGGTATAGTATTGCACTTCAAAACTTGTTGGATCTTGTCCATCGAGTATTTCGGTGTCTTTGGTTGTTAGGTTAAAAGTTTCTATTTGATCGTTATCGAAGTCACAAAGTAGGTAAGGGGTGATATTGGGATTGACGCTAGCTCCAGTTACAAATTCAATCTCTATTTCATCCTCTCCTGAGCAGGAACCATCTGCTGATGAAACCACACATTTGTAGATGCCTGAACCAAGGCCTCCAGAAGCTACTGAGCTTGCGGTGTAGGTTTGACCAATAGCTCCGATAATTTCATTATCATCTTTAGACCATTGATATTGGTAATCCTCAATATTAGTACTCAACTCAATCGAATCTTCACATACCGCAGTATTATTAGCTGAAACCAAATCATCTCCTAAGTCAAGACCAAAGTTAAAGTCACCTGCTTTTAGAAAAATAGCAGAATCATAGATACCGTCTCCTTGATCAGCAACCACGAGTTTAATTTCGTAGGTTGTTTCAGGAATAACATTATAGGAGGCAGTAAGTAATATTGTTCGTCCTCCGTAGTTAGTGTCTGGAATATTATAACCTTCAAAAAAATCTTCATTGGCTTGACAATTTGGAGAATTGTTGATATTAGTTACACTGACAGGAGTATTATTAGTAGGGTCTCCGTTGTCATCTGGTAGTACAGCTAAATTGGTGTAATTAGTTGTACCTTTTTCTCTAATTAAAAAGGCAAATCCATCTGCAAAACTACATTCTGTGGTTCCATCGTATTCCTCCGATGCCATCAAAAAGTCAAAATTGAAATCTGTACTGGTAGGAGTAAATTCAAACTTTACAAATGTTGCATCAAAAGTATTTGTAATCCCCAAGGCGATTTCTATATCCGTATCACTCACTCCATTGTGGTCTGTAGTAACCAATTCTCCGTCTGTAGTATTTCCAGCTAGAAAGGCACTCCCTGTAGACAAGACAATCCCGTTTTCAAAGGGGAAATCACTGCCTGCTGGTCTTTGAAAATATCCAAAACTTTTTGTTTCACGGGTAGTTCCATAGGTCTGAACTTCAAATTCCCCAACCCTAGCACAATTCCCACTAATTAGAACCTGCTCTACAAGCTGTTGAAGGTCTAAATCTGATTCGGGATTTGCATCATTATTTATGTTGATGATCTGTGCGTGAATCACAAAATGTAGGAAAAATATTAATATGAAGACCGCACATGTTTTCAATTTATTATTCATAATTAAATTTATCTTCATCAATACTATATTTAATCTAAGGCTAATTTACCTTCTCAACAAAGAAAAATGGGCCTGTATTTTTAAAGTTTCTCCATTTTTACCTAGCAATTTTACAGAGAACCAGTAATCATCAGATGGCAAAGCTCTTCCATTGTAGGTTCCATCCCATCCAGGCTCATCGATATCAATTTGAGCGACTACTTTTCCAAATCGGTTAAAAATGGTGATTTCTGAACCAGGGAAAAATGTAGAGTTTGCTCCTTTGATTGCCCAAGTGTCGTTTACGTTATCGTTGTTAGGAGTGAAGAACCTAGGAAATTCCACAACAGCGATGTCCAAGCTCACGACTCCACACCCATTTTTATCCCGAACAAGGATGGTATAGAATCCGCCTTCTATTTCTTCAAATACGGGGATGTCTTGGTAGTTATAAGGCTCAAGATCATTTTCTCCTACAAGGGCATATTCATAATCTCCAATACCCAGATTGGCAGGATTGATGGTCACGCTAAAAATACCGTTTAGACCATCCAGTAAGTCGTCAGCAATGGTCACATCCTGCATTGTAATGGTTGCCGAAGAAGAAGGGATGAGTTCTAGTTCCAGTGATTCAGAACACTCTGTTCCGTCTGTAGTTGTTGCGATTACCGTGTACATACCAGGAGTTGAGACCTCCACCTGTGGTCCAAAACCAGCTGTACTTCCACTAGGGTCGATCCACTCATAGTCATGGACCGTTAGAGCACTTTCTATATTGAGTGTATATGGCAGATCATTCAAACAGATAATTTGTGGTGTTTCTACCGTAAATACGGGGAGAGGATGCACAATAATTTCGAATGTGAAATCGTCATTAACACACAAGGTATTGTTATTGACTACGCGTGTGTAGATGGTTTGTTGATAGGGAGAGAGTTCGTTTGAATACGGACTTGTTAGTGGGCTATCACCAGAAGAAGCATCAGCTTGTGATTGATGAAAGGTTACTGTAAAATCATCTGGATCTTGATCTGCGCCCAACATACTGGGAATAAGGCTGTCAAGATCGAAATTTTGCACAATACCGTTGGTATGATCACCGTCTAGACCGTCATCGCAAGTGGAGAGGTTAGAAACTTCAAAAGTATCGGGTTCAGGAAGTACGATCACATCAAAACTGGTGATTCCGTTAGCACATCCTGTTGTGCCATTCGCAACCCTTACAAAAATGGTTTGCACATTGGGGACGGAATTAGAAAAGGGGCTTTCAAGCGGAGTAATGCCGAGCTCTGCGTCGACAAGTGATGCGTGGTAAGTTACAGAGAAGATATTAGGATCTTGATTTCCGAGAATTTCAGCAGTCTGACTCTCTAGATCAAAATTTTGATAAAATCCATTTTGCGCTGATCCATCAGTATCATCATCACATTCCTCAATGGTTGAAACAGGGTTTGCCATGGGAAGAGGATTCACGATCAGGTTAAAAGAAGTATGATTGGTAAAACACCCCGTTGTGTTGTTTACCACCCGCACATAAATAGTTTCCAGAAAAGGAATGCTATTCTCATAGGCATTGGTATTCACAATAGCATTAAGACTGTTTAGAGCATCATCATAGGACAGGTGATATGTTACGGTGAAGTTGGCAGGGTTCTGAGTTCCTAGAATAACAGGTGTTTGAGCTTCTAAATCAAAAGTTTGAACAATCCCATTGTTAGGTATTCCATCATCGTCATTGTCACAGAGTTCTATGTCTTCTGTTTCGGTTGCCGTGGGAACAGGATCTACATTTACGGTTACATGGTGGCCTAGTCCTAAACAAGCGTTATCAAGGTCGCTATCAACCCGAACGTAGATTTCGTGGGAATTGGGGTAGCCAATATTGCGATAATTGCTAGGGTCTGCGATAGGATCTGTTTCAGCAAGTGCATTGGCTTCATTTCTGTAGTAGGAAATTGTTAATTGTTGGGAGGGAGGAAAAAATGCACGGATTTCAGCAGATACAGAGCTAAAATCAAATGTGGTGATTCCGTCAGTATCGTCGTTGTTGGCATTGTTATCTCCAAGGGTATCTAAGAAATAATCGCAAACATTGAAAGCTCTTAAGAATGAAGTAGGAATTTAAGTAGTATAAACGACGATATTTACTTGAGATACTTCATGGCATCCAAATGTCGAAATGGTACGTACCCATACAGTGTCAGTGGTTGGTGTAATGTTGGTATATGCGGTGGCTTCGTTTACAGAAAGGGCATTTGTGTCATTCTGGGCATCAGTAAGCGTAGGATAAAAAACAAAGGTTTCGTTGGCAGCATTGGAACTAATGAGAACTCCAGCTTCGTAAAGGTTAAAGTTACTAAATGCATCAGTATCATTATCACATTGGCTAAGTTCGACCACTGGTTCAACTATGGGTAGAGGCTCTATGGTAAGTGTCACTGCATTGGATATTACTGTGCAGCTGTTACCAGCTCTTTGTAACTGTACTCTAAACTGATGTCCTTCATAAGCAGGTGAAATATTAGCTACTAGTAGGGTTGTTGAATTAACACCAGAGTAGGTTATATCATCAGACAAGGCTGTCCAGTTAATTCCTCCATCTGTGCTAATTTCCCATTGAAAAGTGTCGGCAGTAGAATCAATGGTAATAGTCGCTGTTGATCTATCGCAAAAACGAATATCTTCAAAGGGTGTGTTTATAATGATGGGGGCTCCAATACTGTAATCGGTATTTGGAATGGTATATCCATCTGGGATTCCTGTTACCCTTCCTTGCAAGTCAACAGTTACAGGTGATGTTCCAATAATGCCATCATTATCAGGGTCTAAAAACCCAGCTTCTGTAACGTCAGGACAGAGGTCTCCGTCACTATCTAGATCTATATAGTTTAAGATGCTGTTGCTATCAAGATCACCATCTGTGGTAATTGCATAGCCAATTAAAAAACTGTCAGGAGTTGTTTCCAAAGTGTCTGCCCACCCATTGACTCCTGAAACGGTATCAGCATTGTCAATTTGTCCATCCAGATTGGTATCTGGCTGATTGTGTCCTGCTTCAAAAAGATCATAAACTCCATCATTGTCTGCATCGAGGTCGTATATATTGAAAACACCATCTCCATCAGTATCGATAGGAACTACAGGGGTTCCATTAAAAATATCATCTAGTCCATCTTGATCGTCGTCAGCTCCACTCAAGGCAATGTATGTTCCTTGAGCCTCAATGAGATCTGGAATTCCATCATTGTCGGAATCAGCATCAAAAGCGTCAAAAATACCATCTCCGTCAGTATCTAGACCAAAACAAGTGATGATCAGGTTAACTTCTAGGACTGAATTTTCTGTATCACTGTCTAAAGCATGTGATAGTGTAAGTTCTGTGATGCTGTTGGCAACGAATTTAAACGGGGTACTGCCGTTTGGTGTTGGATTAAATTGAAAACGTATTTCTGAGGATGAGAAGTTTGTAACGCCAGTTTCATAGAAGCCATCGTAGTCGGTGTCAACCAAGAGAATATCATCAGGATCTACCAATGTTATGTTCTTTGTATTAGGACCTATTATGAGATTGAAGGACTCTTCATTAACAGCTGTGTGTGTGGTTCCAATTGTTTGAGTGAGTTCGATATTGGTAATCGAACTAAACTCCAATTTGCAGTCCTCGCTGATTGCTGTAGTACTGGCATTGATTGTAGATGTAAAATTTCCATTTGCGTCTCCTGCTAAATTAGCGATGTTATTGGTGGCGGTGATATATGTATTATCTGTTGTGCCATCTAAAAAGTTTAATACTGGTTGATTAACATCTGTAACATCAAGTACCACATCACCAAGGGATTCATCACAGTTAGATATACCATCATTGTCAATATCGATGTCTAAATTATCAATGATGAGGTCGTTGTCTAGGTCATCTGGACATAAACTCACTGGAATGGTCTGAGAATCAAAAGTTGCACCAGAACAGGTTAGAGCTCCCATTAATTTGTAATTACCAGCTTGTGTTGGTGTAATTGTACCTGAAGTGTTTCCTGTTGATACAAATCCTGAGGTACCATCATCAAAAAACCATTCTACGGTATCAAACAGGTCTGTATTCACAGATTCTAAGGTCACATTAGGGATACAGAACCCAAGACTTGTAATATTGGTGTTAAAATTAATTTCAGGAGGGGAGGGAAACCCGGAGTAAAAGCTGCCAGAAGTTGCAGCTCCGTCTTGATTGAAATAGGCACAATAAAGCTCACCGTTACTTGTTACAGAAACATTGTTTTGCAACGATTGTAGTTTATAAGTCACATAGTCTGGATTTCCGTCAACAGCAAAGGGGCCCTCGCTAGGTGAAATTGGACGATCAACCCCATTTACAGAAACTGCAACTGTAGATCCCACATTGGTGACAATGGAAATTCCTCCGGTAAAATTAATATCACCAATATTGTTGATACTGGCAATATTATTTACATCTCCTCTGTTTTCACAACTTAAAGGAGGAACAAAGAACAACCCTTGGTTTGCTGCGGGGAAATTTCCTCCAGAGAGATTGTTTTCACCAGCAATTCCTTGATATGCAAATACGGGGTTGGAAGTTTGCACATACATATTCTCATTAGCATTGTAATTATCTCCTTCAATTACATGATACTCTCCAGCATTGATGGTAATAGCTGTGCTATTCCCATTGATAAAAATATCGGTATTATCTTCATGAGCAACAATTAATACATTTTCCCAGGCAGAACCATCGGTTCCATTAGAGGCAATGGTAGGTCCATTACCTCTTACAAAAATATACTCACTTCCCACTTTTGTGGCATCTACTATTTGGTCAAAACCGTAATCACTTCCAAGCGATCCATCTGTGAAAGATCCATTTAATGATCCCGAATTAACAACTATAGGTTTGTCTGACTGAATTAAAGAACCAACAATGTCATTGGGTTGTTGACCGTTAGAAAAGTCAAATGACCCAATGTAACTCTCGTCTTCATTCAGTGTAATATTGGATATACTTCCATCGATATTTAAAGTTACACTGGTGTTGTTTTCTGTTGCTAAAATTGAGTAAAATGTCTGAAAACTATTCACTGGCAATTCATTTATGAATCCACCAACACGAAACTCTAATCCAAGAGCCGATTGCCCTTTACTTACTAATGCACCCGCATGAAAAGTCGATGCCGATCTAACGCGTACAGAAGCATAAATAACATCTTGGGAATCTACAATGAAACCTCGATCTTCTAAAACGACATTAGTCAAGCCTAAATTTCTACTCAGTACAAGTTGGCTATTAGAGTCAAAATCAACAACTCCTGTACTGGGGTTTTTTATTGGAATTTCTACTGGACTATTATTGGATACAGTTCCTGATTCGGTAAAGTTTGATCCGATGTAGGTTATGGTATATGCTACGTTTTCTGTCCTGGGTGTAGAAAGGTAGATGTATTGTTCTTGAACTGCTGTCTGTTGAGATACAGCAATTGGAGGAATATAATGCGTAGTACTCAGCTGTGCTAGAGTCGAGTCTATCAGCAATACAATAAAAAAGGAAGCGAGTAAGTATTTTAGACGCGAGTATGGCATTTTTCTACATATCGCATCAAATATAGTCTAAAAAGTATTACAAATCTCTCTTTTTTAACAAAGCATATGAACCGTAGATGAAAATTGTCGTCCAAACAAAAACAATAAATACATCTAACCATTGAACATTGTAATTCTTGCTCAATTGCTCACCAGCTGCATTTGCAATTGTTTTAATAAGATCAATTTTAGACCACGGTTCTTTAATAAGATTAGACATGGATTCCAAGGGAAAATATCTTGTGATACCTTCAATTGTACTGTTGATCTGTTCCTCTTGACCAGAGAGTGCGAGAGACAGAGCAATGATCAGTTTTGTTAAACCTTCTACAATCCACCATACAAAAATTGCTCCGACGGCAAACGCTGAGCGTTTGATCCAGATTCCCATAAAAAGTCCCAATGAAAAAAATCCCAAAAGTTTGACAAAGAATGCAAATATGTATTGAATGTCTATAAAAATAATAGAAATTTCGGTAAAGTCTGAATACAAAAGTCCAAGGATAAGAGATACTATGAGCACAAATAGTGTGGACAATAATGCCAATGCGATTATTGTTAGGAATTTAGATATTACGAACTCTTTTTTACTCAATCCATCGATTAAATTCTGTTTGAGGGTTCTGTGACTGTATTCATTCGTTATCATTGAAATGATGACCAAGAGCAAGAAGAACTTTAACGCAGCAGCAATGTAGGTATTTGCATGCCAGATATATGGAAAATTAAAAAAGCCTGTTGTTGTGATATCGAATGTGAAATCTCCAAAATCAAATTGAATGGCTGCCAGCAATGCCAAGCCGCATAGAAGTCCGAAGTAGATAAGAGTCAGAATCTTACTGGCTTTGTTGTGTCTGATTTTATAGAACTCAATGGTTAAAAGTCTAAGCATGTCTGTACTTTTATCATTTTTTGTTGTCGGTTAATTTTAAAAATTGTTGCTCAAGGCTAGGCTTCTGTTTAACCAAGTGGGATAAAATGATTCCTTCATTAAATAAATAGGAATTGATTTCTCCTGCGTCCATTTTTTGGTGGAGATTGGCAATAATTAGTCCGTCTTTTTCTCTTACAGTTCCGATATTCTTATGTTTTTCTAAAAGAACTAAAAGACTTTCTTTATTAGTTTGTGTTTTCATTTCAAACCAACCGTTTGATGCAGTCATTTCATCTACACGTCCACTATATAGTTTAGCACCTTGCCTTATAACCACCACATGAGAACAAACTTTTTCTACTTCATCCAAGAGGTGAGAAGCCAGCAAAATGGTGGTTCCATTTTTGGCAATCATTTTAATAATTTCTCTAATTTCTTGAATCCCTTGCGGATCTAGTCCGTTGGTTGGCTCATCTAAAATTAAGATTTCTGGATGATTTAAAAGAGCAGAGGCAATGGCCAGTCGTTGCTTCATTCCCAGAGAGAATGTACTGAATTTATAGTCTCTTCTTTCGTAAAGATGTACAGTTTTTAACTTCTCATCAATGACATTGGTTGAAATTCCTTTGATCTTACAAACCAACATCAGATTTTGTGTAGCAGTCATGTAAGGATAAAAGTTGGGGCGTTCAATAATTGCTCCAACTCTCTTCAGTGCATCGTGAGTGGATAACGATCCGTTGAACCATTTAAAGTCTCCTGATGTTTTATTTACAACATTGAGGATGATTCCTAGAGCAGTGGATTTCCCACTACCGTTAGGGCCAAGAATACCATAGATATTTCCTTTGTGGATATCAAAAGATAAGTTTTTAACTGCATGGGTATGACCAAATTTTTTATTGAGGTTTTTAATGGATAGAATTGTTTCCAAGGGTGGATTTTCTGATTGGTTGTTTTTATGACGACTGATGTACTGGATAAGTTACAAGTAGGGGAGAAAAAGTTTAAAAAGAAATGGTATCACAGTGTCAAATTAGTAATTGTCAAAATCGATGTCATCAAGGCTTTCAAATTCGCTATCAAATGATTCATCAAAATCAGCACCTAGTGGATCTCCTAAAACCTCTGCCGTAAAATCTTTTTTTGGTGCTTCATCAGGAATTTTACCAATAGATAAAATAATTTTAGGTTCAAGATTCTCCTCCTCTAAAATATCAATCACTTCAACATAGAAGGTCCACATGTGAAAGAAATCATACACATAGATCAGTTTACTACCCACATTGGGAAGACTTTTTCTCAAGAAGCTATTTTGCATAGAAATACCTTCTCCAGCTTCAGACATGCTAAACAAGGGAATTTCCTCCCCTTGATTCCAGTCATCATCAGTTCTGTAAAAAGAAGCCATTTCAGTGCTATCAAAGCCAAATGATTTGGCAATTGTGTAATGTAAACGTTCTAAGTTGATAGACCGAGCAACTAATAGTGTCCTTATAACGTCTTCTTCTGCGTCTAGTATAATACGAATTTTGTACATGAATATCTCATTAATTAGCATAACAAAATTACAACTATTTATGCGTATTTTTGCACGACCAATGATTTCCTTATGGATAAAAAACAGATGTTAAAAAAGTTGAATGAGCGTAACAAAAACACACTCATGGAGACTCTGGATATCGAATATGTTGATTTGGGTATAGATTTCTTGACGGCAAAGATGCCTGTTACTTCTAAAGTTCATCAACCCTATGGTCAACTTCACGGTGGTGCTACAGCTGCATTGGCAGAAACTGTAGGTAGTGCTGCTTCTCGGTTTTTTATCGATGCAACCTCTCAGATCATCAATGGTATTGAGCTGACGATTAATCATATTAAAAGCAAAAAAGAAGGTGAGGTATTTGCTACCGCAAGAAACATTCACAAGGGAAGATCTACGCACCTATGGGAGGTAAGGGTAGAAGATGAGCAGGGTCACTTGATTTCTATCTGTAAGATGACGAATATTATTTTAGAAAAAAACAATTCTAAAGATTAACTTAGGTTAATTGTCGTGAAACTCGGTGAATACATCGCTAAACGAGTGAAACCCTCATAAAAGTATTGGTCAAATAAAGGTTAGTACTTCAATAAAGGGAAATGATTAAATACCAAATAGATACAAAAAATGGAAATAGGTATATAGCTGAAACAGATAAACAAAAGTTTTGGCGTACAATATTTTGGCCTTTTTTTCTTCATTGGGTTATATAGCTTTATTGAGAAATAAAAGATATTGAATAAACCAAAGGATTTTTGCAAACACTACACACAAATCATAAAAAAATATATACTAGTCTAAAAAATTAAATTTTTACCTTTACAGAATGAAAATTAAACTTGAAAATCTAGGTGCTATCAAAGATGCGGATTTTGACTTAAGTAAAAGGCTAATCGTTTTTTGCGGACCAAATAATTCTGGAAAAACTTACGCGGCATTCATAATATATGCACTTACAAAATCTTCTATTCAATATTTAAGAAGTAAAAGTCAGAATGCCTTTATTCAACAATTAATTAAAAATCAAAAAGCCAACTTTAAAATTCAAGCTAAGGAAATATGGAAATTCAGAGAACTAGAATTAGAAAAAGTTAAAAAATCTTTAGATAGTATTTATGGAATATCTGAAGATATTCAAAAATCATTATTTGATGATTTTTTTATACAAGTAAATCAAACTGAAAAAGAATTTGAAGAAAGCATTCTTCAAATGAATTTTAAGAATGACATTAAAATTAATAATACTTTAATTCATTTAGAAAAGGATACAAGTAGTAAAGAAATTCAATTAAGCTTAAAAGAGAAAACCGTTCAGAAAAAAGATATTGAAGTACTTGAATTGTTCTTGAGATCAAAACTATACTCATTAATAGCTTTTTATCCCTTCACTTCGAGCCACATTTTACCTGTTGAAAGAAACTCTATTTATACCTTTAGCAAAGAACTTTCTATTCAAAAGCAAGAGTTTTTAGACCGAGCACAGGAACTCAGCTCCAAAAATAGTAATCGAGACCCATTTCATTGGCTTTTGAGAAGGTCTACACGTTACCCTATGCCAATAAGAGATGGACTTGAAATAGCTGAAGACTTAAACAACTACTCAAAGACAAAAACGGATTTCTTTAAACTTGCTGAAGAAATTGAAAATGAAATTCTTCAGGGAAAAATGGTTATAAATAAAGAAGGTGAAGTACAATACTCGTCCTCTAAGGCGAAAGCGAAAAGAATTCCAATACATTTAACGGCTTCAATAGTAAAAACTCTATCGAGTTTAGTGTTCTATTTGAAATATATTGCATCCCATAACGAACTCATAATAATTGATGAACCAGAACTCAATCTTCATCCTAATAATCAAGTCTATTTGACTAGAATATTTGCAAAGTTAATTAATAACGGCTTTAGAATACTTATTAGTACACATAGCGACTATGTGATTAGAGAGATTAATAATCTAATCATGGCCTCCTCAATTAAAGATGGAGTAATAGATAAAGCTAAAGAATTAGGCTATGATGAAACCATGAAATTACCTCATTCAAAGGTTGGTGCTTATCTTTTTAATTTTAAAAACAAGAGTTCTAGAAAAGTCAATGTTGAGTCAATAGAAGTAACTGAAACTGGTTTTGATGTCAAAACAATAGATTCAACGATTGACAGGCTAAATGAAACGTCAGAAGAGCTATTTCACGTGATTAAATATGGACTTCCAGATGAGCTTCTTAATTAAAGTCAATTACGTACTAAATCAGGATTTTATCTGGACAAATTCATATTTTAGCGAACCAAGTGCTAAAATGAGAGTAAATTTAAACAATGATGGCTGTAAAACTCTCATTTTTCAACTAGATAAACAACTTGATAGGCGATATCGTGGCGGATTATATCCATTTTTCAATAATGGTAATAGAAATGTTTGCAAAGCTTGTGACTATATAATCCTATCAGAGCACCAAGGTAATCAATATGCTATTGTTGTTGAAATGAAAGAAGGAAATCATTCAACTTCTGAACAAATAAAAGCTGGTTTATGTTTTGTTGATTTTTTAATATCTACTGTAAATAGGGTTCATAGAACGAGCTACAGTGTAAGAAAAAGGAGAGTAAGTATAAAAGAGGTTAAAAGAAAAAGAAAAACTAAAATAAAGGATATAACTTATGATGCGAATGGACATCATGTTTTCGAACAAAATATTTTCAGAACAATTGCATTCCTAAAATAACGTTTGTCAATAACTAAGCGAATGTTGTGCGGATAGTCCAGCGATATATGCTTTATTGTGATCTGTGTGTGTTTGTGATGCACTATTTTGGAGATGCCTACAATCCAAATCACATGGGGATCTCCATGCTTCCCCCCAGCTAAACGGAATGGGTCATGTGAATTTAAACTTGTGGAAGTAAGTTTAGCAATATTTCTAATAACCGTATTTTGAATCAAATACTAGCTAAAATAGCGCATCAATTTACCGAAGAATTACCTTTTGTTTGTTTTAGAAAACCTAACCTATCTTCATTAAAGGGATATTTTTATTCATCGAGGACTACTGACTTCACAGAAGATTTTCAAGAATCGGGTTTTGTTTTTGCTCCATTTGATTTTCGTGAGAAATCACTCATTTTTCTTGATAAGAAAAGTGAAGTATTGGTCGAAAATCTAGTTTATTTAGAAGATGTTGAATCAAAATTTGATCACCAGCTTCATTCTTTAAAAAAAGATCAGTATATAGCACTCGTTGAAAAGGCGATGAAAGCCATCGAATTAGGTCAGTTTAAAAAGGTAGTCCTTTCCAGAAAAGAAGTACTAGAAGTCGGTCACTTAGAAATAGCGGCTGTTTTTAGTCGTTTACTTTGCCGCTATCGACATGCTTTTGTATATGTTTGGTATCATCCGAAAGTAGGTTTATGGATGGGTGCTACACCGGAGAGATTGATTGCTTTAAAACAACATCAATTTAAAACGATGGCTCTCGCGGGGACTCAGGTATTCAAAGATGATGAACAGCCAATCTGGGGTGTAAAAGAAATTGAGGAACATCAATACGTGGTTGATTATATTGTCTCTCAAATTCAAGATACTAGCAATCAAATTTCTCTCAAAGAGTTTTCTGTTTCAAAAACGTATACATCCAAAGCAGGAGGATTATTGCATCTTAGAGCAGATATTAAAGGAACATTGGATCATGCTAATTTAAAGCAGCTCATTAGAATCTTGCATCCAACTCCAGCAATATGTGGTTTGCCTAAAAAGAGAAGTTTCGATTTTATTATGGATCATGAAGGCTATGATCGTAGCTTTTACACTGGTTTTTTAGGAGAGCTCAACGTAGAGAAAACTACCGAACTCTTTGTTAACTTAAGATGTATGCGTTTTAAAGACTCGCAGGTGCATATCTACGTAGGGGGAGGAATTACCCCACAAAGCAATCCATTAGCTGAATGGGAGGAGACTGTAGCAAAGACTCAAACTATAAAAAGTATTCTTTAGCAAGTTTCTGTCTTTTGTCTAAATTGAGTATCATGCTGGTTCAGCAGCTTTAAAACATTCATTATTTAGAAACTGTGCCTCATACAGAAAATATCTCAACTTTCATCGAACACGCAGAGGCCCACGTGACCTTAGTTAATCACACTGTTTTTGTATCATAGCCTATCAAACCCAAAGGTGTTGTTCCCTCTAGAAACTACAATATCTTGTATATGGAGTTGTGACGAAAGAAGATTTAGATATCCTCGAAACTCAAGTCTGTAAATGCCTCAGGTACTTTTTCAGCGACTTCTTCTCTTTTGTAATCTTTTTGGTGACGTTCGCTAATAACTTCGGTGCCTTTTTCATTGACAATGAATTTCGTTGCATTCTTTAACATTTCCTGAAAATCACTAAAGTCTTCTTTGTAAAGATAAATTTTGTGTTTTTGATAGCGAAAAGACCCATCGTCGTGAGTGAATTTCTTACTTTCGGTAATGGTCAGATAATAATCATCAGCTTTGGTGGACCTGACATCAAAAAAATAGGTTCTTCTTCCTGCTCTTAAAATTTGAGAAAATATTTCTTCTTGCTCAATTCTATCGCTCATATCTATAAATTATTTTATGTTGATTGTTATTTATATCTAGCAAATCTAGCAAAATATTTGTCTTGGCAAAATAGGAGACTACATTTCTTTCTCTAAAAGCTGTTGCTCGTAAAGATCCTTGTAATATCCCTTTTGATTGATTAATTGCTGATGAGTTCCCTGCTGAACAATTCCTCCATCGTTTAAAATGATGATCTGATCTGCATTTTTTGCCGATGAAACTCTGTGACTTATGATAAAGGTTGTTTTCTCTTTTGATACGCGTTCTAAGTTTTCTAGAATCTTTTCTTCAGTTTCAGTATCTACAGCAGACAGGCAGTCATCAAAGATGAAGATTTTTGGATTTTTAATGATAGCCCTCGCAATAGACACTCGCTGCTTTTGTCCTCCAGACAACGTAACACCTCGCTCTCCAAGTACAGTATTGTATTGGTCTTTAAATTCAAGGATATTATCGTGAACCACAGCATTCTGTGCAGCTATGGTAATTTCTTCTTTTGAAGCATCCTCTCTGCCAAAACGAATATTATTAGAAATTGTATCCGAAAATAAAAATGGATCTTGAGGAACAAAGCCGATGGCACTCCTTAAACTATCTAAATTGAGTTGAGTGATTGGAATTCCATCAACAGAGATCTGTCCTGATGTTGCATCGTAAAGTCTAGAAATTAGGTTGACAATACTAGATTTCCCTGATCCTGTTTTGCCCAGTATTGCCATAGTCTCACCTGCTTTTACAGTAAAGCTTACTCCCTTTAAGGCCTCAATATTGGTGTCGTCATAAGTTAATCTTACATTTTGGAATGAAATATTCCCCAATACCCTCGATGGCGCTACATCGTCACCTTGGATTTCAGGAATTTCCTGAAGAAACTCGTTGATTCTTTTTTGTGAGGCCTCAGCTGTTTGAATAATTGAAGTTACCCACCCAACTACTGCTACAGGCCACGTGAGCATATTGACATAAATGACAAACTCTGCAACCACTCCAATCTGAATCTCACCATCAATATATTGCTTGCCACCTATGTAAACGACCATAAGGTTACTTACTCCAATCAATAAAATCATTAAAGGAAAAAAGAGAGCTTGTACTTTACTTAGGTCTATGTTCTTTTGCTTGCTTTGATCTGCAAGTGAATTAAAATCTGCAATAACACTAGGCTCTATTCCGTAGGATTTTACAACATTGATTCCCGAAAAAAACTCCTGATTGTATGTCGTTAGTTTAGAGAGATAAACTTGAACTATAGTGCTTTTTTGATTGATAATCTTACTGATAAAAAAAATAGACAAGGATAAGATGGGAAATGGAATTAACGTATATAGAGTTAATCTTACATCTACCTGAAGCATTTGCCAAAACCCCACGATGAACAGCACCAGCATATTCATGCTATACATGACTGCTGGACCAAAATACATGCGTACTTTGGTCACATCTTCACTAATTCTATTCATCAAATCACCTGTTCTGTTCTTTTTGTAAAAGTTTAGTGATAGTTGTTGGTATTGTTGGTAAATTTCGTTTTTGAGGTCAAACTCAATAAGGCGAGAGCATACAATAATGGTTTGTCTCATTAAGAATGTAAAAAAACCTGCCAATACAGCGGCACTAACCATGAGCAAAGTATTCCATATTAGTTCTTTGCTCACCATTTCAAAATCTGTAGTTTTCCCGCTTATGTAATCTTCCACACCGTTTAATGATTCACTAACAATTCTGGGAATTCTTAGAGCTAAAATTTTAGATAGAATGGTGATGAGAATTCCAACAAGGAATCTCCATTTGTACTTTAAAAAGTATTTATTTACATATCTGAGAGCTCTCATCAAACGTTTTAATTAGGTCATTTATCGAGTTGCAACCGCTAATTTCATGTAGACTGCGGGTGTTGCTATTGATTTTTTGATATGGTTTATGATGTGTTAACACGAAAAACACATGTTTCCATGCATTTAAATTTATATTGACTAACAGGTGTTTAAACATTTTCTTTTGTTGAGTTGTAAGCTACAGGTTGAGGAATTCCTCTATGGGAATTTCAATGACGAAGATACATGTAAAAAAGCATCAAGACAAACTCCAGCTTAGTCATCTAATTACAGGGGTGTCTTGAAAGTTGCGTTAGCGATAAAAGCGGCATCCTTTTTTGTTCTTTTTAATTTATTTCTGCAGTTGAAACCCGTAAGTTAACAGTTTAAAATTGGTGGTTAAGGTTAAAAAGTGGTATTGAACAAAAAAGATACAGCGGATAGCGCGACCCGCAGGGAAACGCCCTTAAAGAATAACTTATGAGTTTGCATTAAAAAGCATTCATGAATCACCTAACTATCAGAGAAATAATACTATTTTTGTGGGATATTTAAAAACATTCCCCATTTATCGTTACATAAAAATACGTTCTTACCATGATTAATAGAAGGCACATACGGATTAAAGTAATGCAGTCTATGTATGCTCTAATACAGTCTCATAGCGACGATCTTGCTAGAGAAGAAAAGTTCTTAAAGTACAGCATTAGGAAACTATTTGATTTGTATGTTTTACAGCTGCATCTTTTGGTGGAAGTTCAAAAACATGCCAAGCAGAAAATTGAAATTTCCAAGAAAAAACACCTGGCAACAAAGCAAGATTTATCACCTAACACCAAATTTATAAACAATCTTTTAATCAAAAAAATCGCTGAGAGCAGTTCTGTTGCTTTACATTTAGAAGCTCAAAGATTAGACAACTGGTCTGTGGATAATGAGTATGTCAAAATTATTTGGGAGAAACTACAAAAAAGCAATCTCTATCGCAATTATCTGAAAACTATTGAAGATTCGTTTAAGGTAGATAAGAGTTTTGCGATCGATTTTTACAGGGAAGTGATAGCTCCAGATGAAAAACTAGCCGAGTATTTTGAGGATCAAAATATGACATGGGTAGATGATATTCCTTTTGTAAATACTTGGATTATAAGAACACTCAACAAACAACATGCACACGGGGCTTTCTTCTTAGGTTCTCTTTACAAAAATGGCGACGATGAAAAATTTGCCTCTAATTTGTTTAAAAAAACAGTTTTAAACCATCATAAATTTGTAGAAGATATTAGAAAAAACACTCCCAATTGGGAATCAGATCGCATTGCCGAAGTGGATATGATTTTAATAAAAATGGGTATTTGTGAGTTTTTACACTTTCCATTCATCCCCACTCGGGTTACTATCAACGAATACATAGAATTGGCCAAAAATTATTCTACCAAAAAAAGCAGCTATTTTGTGAACGGTGTATTAGATAGATTATCAAAAGAATACACAAAGACCAAAAGACTGGTCAAAGTAGGAAGGGGATTGCTTTAATTTGTTATTTTTGTTGAACAAAATTTAAGATCATGAGAAAATTAATTCCAGCTTTAGTCATTGCCCTATCAACGGTGCTTCTTGTTTCTTGTAAAGACGGAAAGCCAACCGTAAAAATTAAGACTGAAAATATAGAAAAAGCCAAAAAGAGAGATGTAGAAATTAGCAAAGGTTCTGCTGTGATCGAGTTCGATCAGCAAACTTTTGATTTTGGGACTGTTAACGAAGGAGAAGTTGTAAATGCCGAGTTTACCGTTACCAATGCAGGCGAGACAGACCTGATTATTACCAAAGCAACACCATCTTGCGGCTGTACAGTACCTACTTGGCCAAGGCAACCCATTCAACCAGGAGCGTCCTCTAAAATCATAGCGAAATTTAATACTGCAGGAAAGCCCAACAAACAGCTTAAATCCATTACGCTCACCACCAATACAACAAAAGGTAGAGAAGTTTTAAAAATTATGGGTAACGTAATTCCAAAAGCCAAAAAATGATCAGCCATACTATGATATTACAGGCAGAAGGAGGAAGTTCACTCGGTCAGTTTTTTCCATTTATAGCCATTATTATTGTTTTCTATTTCTTTATGATTTTACCTCAAAGCAGAAGAAAGAAGAAAGAAAAGCAGTTTAGAGCGAGTCTTAAAAGAGGATCAAAAGTAGTTACCTCTAGCGGTATTCACGGGAAGCTAATGGATGTAAATGACACCGAGGGCACTGTCACCATAGAAACTGGTGCTGGTAAGATTAAGTTCGAACGAGAAGCCATTTCTGTGGAGTTGAGTAAAAAATACTCAACGCTAGTCAAAAAATAGTGTCTATACATGATGTTGGACTTTTGAGTTTTTTGCAACAAACTTTTCTATGAGCTAAGTTTTTAGGGCGTTTCCCTTCGGGCCGGGCTGTCCGCTATATCTTTTTTGCCCTATGTTGTTTTTATCGCAACGCTGTTTACCAGCATTAGACTTAATCTGCAGATTTTAAGTAAAACAGATTAAAAAGGCAAAAAAGGATGCCGCTGCCATCCCTAGCGACTTACAGAATAGCTTCGTGTATTTCATGGATATGGACCGCTTGCTTTCTAAAATCCCCCTTCGTAAAAGAACCTGCCTTCATCCAAGATACGTCCTTCTACAAGGGTTTTACAACTTTAATTTTGAGTTTCTAAAGGGATTGTTTAGCTTGCATGCAGATTTTAAATTCATCACTTGAACAGCATATCAAAAAACTTTATTCTTTTCTTAATAGTGTCTGTATTTTTTTGGTTTCTCACCAAACTATCCAAAGATTACAACAGTACCATCCAATATCCCATTGCGTATGAGAATTTACCCGAGGACAAACTGTTGCAAAAAAAACTTCAAGAATCGATTGATATTCATGTAAAAGCATCGGGGTTTAAAATACTCTCAGGGAAATTATTCCCCAAAACACTCACCGTAGATGCTGCTAACCTGCAAGCAAAGTCTTCCACAGAATATTACCTTTTGTTATCAAAACAACGTTTAGCACTTCAGAGGAAAATGAATACAGGAGTTACTATAGATCATTTCACTAACGATTCCATTTTACTGAGTTTAGGGAGGTTAGAGAAGAAAAAAATTCCCGTCACATTGGTTTCAGACCTTGCTTACCGGACAGGTTTTGACCTGAGCGGAAAAATGATGATCGAACCAGACTCCATTATCGTATCTGGTCCCGAGGCAATTCTAGATACTATTTCCCAAGTAGTCACAGAAGTTTTTGTGCAGAAAGACATCAATACCTCCCTTTCCAAAATAATACCTTTAAAAAAGATAGATAAGGATAATAATGTGACTTTTAATGTGAATAGTGTCACTCTAAAAGCTACTGTAGAAAAATTTACAGAAGGTACCATTAAAGTGCCATTTCGTATTAGCAATGTTCCCGAAGGAGTTACCATTAGCACCTTTCCCAAAGAACTAGACCTTACATACAAGGTCGCATTATCAGCATTCAATCAAATTAAGGCTTCTTCTTTTTTAATAGTATGTGATTATAAGCTGTCCAGCGAGAATAAGCTTTCGTATTTACTTCCCAGACTCATAAAGCAATCAGATTTGGTAAAAAATGTAAAGATCACACAGAGTAAAATAGATTTTGTTATAGAGCGATAAGATGGTTGTAGGAATTACGGGTGGTATTGGAAGCGGAAAATCATTTGTAGTAAGTTGCTTTCTTAAATGTGAGAATACAGTTTATTATCACGCAGACGAAAAGGCAAAAGAACTCATGCATCATTCCCCAGAGATTCGAGAGCAGCTCATCTCACAATTTGGGAAGGAGGTCTTTCTCTCTAATCAGTTAAATAAGTCATTGATTGCCTCTATGGTATTTAACCATCCAGACCAATTAACAAAGTTGAATAACATAGTGCATCCTGCCGTAAGAAAACACTTTCAAGATTTCGTTCATCAGCAGCAAAAAAATACATTCATTCTGTATGAGAATGCTATTTTGTTTGAAACTAAAAGTCACCTACTTTGTGATGGCGTTATTACCATCACTGCCCCAGTTGATATAAGAATTCAAAGAGTTGTACAAAGAGACCAAATTACAAAAAAAGAAGTGCTTCATCGCATGCAAAATCAGTGGGATGAAGGCAAGAAAATACTACTCTCTAACTATGTTATTCTAAATATTGATAAAAATGAAACATTGTTAAAAGTTAAAAATATTCATAATATTTTAACAAAAAGAGCATCATTTTTTTAAAATAATTCGTGTTTTCTCTTAAAATTTACTAAAATTTGTATGATAATCTGTTAATATGCGTTAAAATCAAAAGTCAGCTTATTTTAACCTCTATTTTTGAATGATGGGAAGGAGGATTTTTATCTTGATCGTTTTGTTAATGAGCGTCTCGTTAATAGGAATCATATTAGTGCAGTTATACTGGATTAACAATGCCTTAGAAAGTAAAGATGCACAGTTTGACAATGATGTTGTAAAGGCAATGGCACGAGCATCAGAACGATTGAAAGAGCGGGAACAGGATGCCTACCTTAGCAAGCTAGAGCCTATTTTTAGCAGTAAAGAGTTTTTGAGTAAAGCTGAAATAAAAAATTATTTGATACAGCAGATAGATACAGTAAACTTAAAGCGTTTCTCGTTTGGATCTACCATTGTAGAGGAAAATTTTAAAGTTCCTATGGATCTCCTAAACGAAACCCCTTTTTCAGCCAAAGATTCTATTACTTTGAGAAGATTTACGAGAAGGAGTGATGTATTTATTGCTAAGATTACCTCTGGCAATGGAGATCTAGAAGTTTTTAGTGATCAAAAATATTCCAAAAAAAGCATCTTTGATGAATGGACAAACACAAAAAAGGTTCTTGAGGATTTATATCGCGAATATCAAAACGAGTTTCCCATTCACAAGCGCATCAGTAATCGCGAAATTACCAATATTCTAAGAGAAGAACTACAACGCAACAACATCAATATCGATTTTAAATATGGAATATACAATG
>CAXRAW010000091.1:0-11399 GCA_964228785.1 Flavobacteriaceae bacterium | reverse complement strand
CTCTATGATCAACAAAATAGCACTCAACTTGATTAAAAATGAAAAAACTGCCAAACAAGGAGTGAAAGGAAAACGATTTAAAGCAGCTCTGGACAATCAGTACCTTAGAAAAATAATCAGTTTATAGTGCTTTTGCCCTGCCCAATCATACTGCTGGCATGCCTATCTATGGACAAATTCAATCATTTCAGCTTACAAATATTTTAGTTGTATCTGTGCGGTACTTTGGAGGAATAAAACTAGGTGCTGGTGGACTTGTGAATGCTTATAGAAATTCAGCTAGATTAGCTATTGAAGCTAGTCTCGTTATTGAAAAAACGACAGATTTTTCATTTGAATTACATTTTGAATACGATATGGTGGGTAAGGTGATGAAAATTATTCGAAGACGTCAACTTAAAATTAGCACACAAGAACTAGCAAGAATATGTAAGATATGCATCAAAGTTCGAAAATCAGATGCAGCTAAAATTTTGGGGGTCTTTGAGTGTATGTACCCATTAACCATACGTCAGTTAGAAGTCTAATTTATCTAAAATATAATCTGGACATTTGATGGGTTTATTTGTTTTCATATCCACAAAAGCAAGCACTGAATTACCTGTTGATATCTTTTCTTTATTTTGGTTGATAATTTCATAGTCAAATTCAATTTTTACCATGGGTTTTTTTCTCAATGAGACAGAGATCGTTAGTAGGTCGTCATACATTGCAGACTTTAGAAATTTAAAACTCAAACTAATGACAGGAAGCATTGTACCATTCTCCTCCATCTCTTTGTAGGTAACACCTAGGTTGCGCAGCCACTCTGTTCTAGCTACTTCAAAGTAGGAGGCATAATTACCGTGATAGACCACTCCCATTTGATCAGTTTCATTGTATCGAACTCGAATAGTCTTTAAGTAGTTTTTCAAAATGAATAATGAAAATAATTGTTCAAATTTTACGAAAAAAATAATTAATAATCAATAGCGATTTCATTTTTTTTTACTGAAAATTATTCACACATTTGTAGGGCCTAGGAGACCGAAAATCTCAGGAAAATATAATCATTTTATTAACTAAAATTCTCATAACTGTTTTATGATTGAAACGGCGGACTCTGTTTGGAAAGAATGTCTCTTTTTTATCAAAGACAACATCAAACCTCAAGCATATAAAACATGGTTTGAACCAATTAAACCTGTAAAGATATCTGGCGAAGTTTTAACGATTCAAGTTCCAAGTAAATTTTTCTATGAATGGCTAGAGGAGCACTATATTAAATTATTGCGAGTAGCACTAATTAAAAATCTTGGCAAAGAGGCAAAACTGATCTATGATGTTCGCATGGAAAATACCTATAGCAGTAATAGACCTCAAATAGTTAAAATTCCCAGTTCTAATAGAGCCCCCCTAAAGCCTCAAAAAGTTTCTGTTCCTATAGAATCTGGTATACGGGAATTGAGAAACCCTTTTGTGATCCCTGGATTACAAAAAGTGAAAATCGAATCACAACTAAATCCAAATTATAATTTTATCAATTTTGTTGAAGGTGATTCTAATAGACTAGCGCGCTCTGCCGGAGTGGCTGTTGCGAATAAACCAGGTGGCACCTCATTCAACCCTTTACTCGTCTATGGAGGTGTTGGACTCGGCAAGACCCATCTT
Source organism: Flavobacteriaceae bacterium (assembly GCA_964228785.1). Lineage (GTDB taxonomy): Bacteria > Bacteroidota > Bacteroidia > Flavobacteriales > Flavobacteriaceae > Polaribacter. Next base: position 9,749 of record CAXRAW010000091.1, on the reverse strand, counting down.
GCACATGCCATTGGTGTGGATATCAAGGACAAATATCCTGATAAGACAGTATTGTATATTTCTTCAGAAAAATTCACACAACAGTTCATCGATTCAGTAAAGTCAAACACAAGAAATGACTTCATTCACTTCTATCAAATGATTGATGTCCTTATTGTTGACGATGTGCAATTTCTCTCAGGAAAAGTAGGAACTCAAGATGTGTTCTTTCACATTTTTAACCACCTTCACCAAAATGGGAAACAAGTGATACTCACTTCCGATAAGGCACCTGTGGATATGCAAGATATCGAACAGCGCCTACTATCTCGTTTTAAATGGGGATTATCGGCAGAACTTCAACTTCCCGACTATGAAACACGTGTCTCAATATTGCAAAATAAGCTATTTCGTGATGGAGTAGAAATGGCCGAAGAAATCGTTGAGTACATTGCAAAAAATATCAAGTCTAATGTGAGAGAACTCGAAGGAGTCATCATTTCGATGATTGCCCAAGCTTCTTTTAACAGAAAAGAATTCTCGCTAGAGCTTGCCAAGCAAATCGTAGATAAATTTGTAAAAAATACCAAAAAGGAAGTCTCTATAGACCATATTCAAAAAGTAGTCTCAAAGTATTTTGATATGGATGTTGTCACCTTGCAATCAAAGACAAGGAAGCGCCATATTGTTCAAGCGCGTCAATTAGCAATGTACTTTGCCAAACGCATGACAAAGACCTCTCTGGCAAGTATCGGATCTCAAATAGGTCAACGTGACCATGCGACTGTATTACACGCATGCAAAACTGTTGATAATCTGACCGAAACAGATAAGCAATTCAGAAAGTATGTAGAAGACCTTACTAAAAAACTCACCTTTTAGATTTTAAGCTCTTCACTCTTTTAATTGTTCAACGATCATCGATATAATACTTTTGAAATCACAGCGAAGCAGCGACTAGAATAAGGTAGCCGTTTGTGCTAAACCCTTGAATCCTTAAAATCTAATCATGAAAAAAATACTGATGGTCTGTTTGGGGAATATTTGCAGATCGCCATTGGCTGAGGGGATCTTACGTTCAAAAGTAAACCCAGAAAAAATCTTTATCGATTCTGCTGGTACTGCTGCTTATCACGTAGGTGAGCCGCCAGATCCAAGATCCATTTCAGTGGCCTTGAAATATGGGATAGATCTCAGATCGCAAGAAGCAAGAAAATTGATCCTCCGTGATTTTATGAAGTTCGATAGAATTTATGCAATGGACGAGCACAACTATCAAAAGATAATATCTTTGGCGCAAAATGACGATGATAAAAAAAAGGTGAAAATGATTTTAAACGAAGTAACACCAGCACAAAATCTTAGTGTTCCAGACCCATATTACGGAGGAGATCAAGGTTTTGAAGAAGTATATCAGATGTTAGACAAGGCATGTGAAGCAATAGCCAATCGACTACTAGCAATCAAAAAAAGCTAATCGTTCATTTACAACAAACCGTCTAGCTAATTATCAATAAAAAACTCGTATGCAGTGAAAGGTAAACTCTATTTAATTCCCACAACCCTCGGAGAGAATGAGCCACTAGAGGTCATGCCCTATTCTGTTCGTACTACAGTCGAGCAAATCGATCATTATATTGTAGAAAATGAAAAATCAGCAAGGAGATTCATCAAAAAAATTACACCCAAAAAAGCACAACCTTCTTTGGTCTTTATGAAATTAGATAAATATGCAGATGAGTTGGAAATAAGAATCTACCTTGATATTTGCGAACAGGGAATCTCTGTTGGGCTATTATCTGAAGCAGGAGTGCCAGCTGTTGCAGATCCAGGGGCTACCATTGTTAAGCTCGCACACGGAAAAGGAATTCAAGTAGTTCCGTTAGTTGGACCATCCTCTATTTTGTTGGCTTTGATGGCTTCTGGGATGAACGGTCAAAACTTCGCCTTTAATGGATACCTACCTATTGATGGAGCAGATAGAAAAAAAGCCATCAAGGAACTAGAGCGAAACTCAAAAGAGAAAAACCAATCACAAATTTTTATCGAGACTCCTTACAGAAATGAAAAAATGTTCTCTGATTTAAAAGCTACATTAGCATCAGGAACACGCTTGTGTATTGCAACAGACATCACATTACCCGATGAATATATTAAGACCTATACCATTTCAGAATGGAAACAAAGGCAACCTAGTTTACACAAAAGACCTACAATTTTTATCATACAAAAGTAACATACTTTATCTGGCGAGTGGCTATGTGGCGTATATTACAAAATCCTAAACTGTTGCTAATCTGTCACCCACAAGTTCGGAAACATCGTAGCCTGCAAATTTTTTCATATACAGTGCTATGCTAGAACCGTAAGCATCAGATAAATTATGCTGACCATGACTTTTAAGGTATTTTTTCACATTCCCCGCTCCACTTAGATGTGCAGCTGCCAAAATTCCTGATTCGGTAATTTTTACGCCATTGATAATTTTTCCGACACTTCTACGAATATCTTTTCTCAAAATCCATTTATTGACCTTGCAATAAGCAATGAAAGCTTTTTCTTGCAACTCAGGATCCCCTAAAAAAGAGGTCGTATCATAAATTTTAAATCGTTCTAAAGTTGTCTTTCCAAACTGATACTTCCCTAGATATCCAAGAGTATTAATAGCCCTATATTTTCCTTGAGACTCTTTAAAAGCTAAAGCCTCTTTAAATCCGATAAAATCTCGATGAAGAAAAGGGATATTATAACGAGTTGCCTCCTCTGGAGCTACTGCAGGAACGAACACTTCTCTTTCCTTCCTTTTTTCTGATGTTTCAACCCCATCTAAAAACAACATAAATGCCGCAATTAAAATTAAAAACCATCTGATATTTTTTTTACCTTTTTGTTTAGCGACGCAAACTTACGAATAAAAAATTAAATAACTGTATATCAGTTCTTTTTGGTTTTTTTAGAAATATAAATAATGGAATTTTATTCCTCTATTACTACAAAATTCTAAAGTTGGAGCAGGAATTTTTATAAAGTTGATAACAGAAAAGACTGATCTTAGAAATGTTGATTTTGTTGGAATTTTTACTAAATTGATATCAAAACTGAGATAAAATTGACGATATGGGTTTTGATTCAACTGATTCAAAGGGCTACTTTCTCCGTACAACATCCCCCCTGCCCCATAGCCAAAAGCCACGTTGAGCCATTTAGGAAAATTACTGTCTTTGGCAAAAGACCAGAGATTCGCAGAAAGCCAATAAGTCTGCCCATTGTAATCCTTTATCGCTTGCTCTAAAAAACCTTGCCCTAAAGTTTCAGGTCGAATTTTAGCGTAGCCAGTTTGATGGAAAGAGTATTTTAAAACAATACGTTGTTCTTCCCATAGCAATTCCTGACCTACCAAAAATCCAGTTCCAGCAGTATTTGCTGCAAAATCACCTAGAGAAAAACCCCATTCATCAGAAAATCCGTCTAAGACTTCAATAGCAGTTAAGAATATTAATCCTGCTGTTGCGCCATAGATCAATTGACTTTTTTTACTCACACCAGCCCAATCTAAAAGCTCCAGCCCAATCCTACCCAGATAATAAGAAGTCATCACGTGTCCTACTTTATCCATTTGCAGCCACTGACCGTTGTCATTCGTAAAATGAAATCCAGATCTTGGATAATCCGCATACCAAAGGCGATCTAAAGCAACTATAGAAATTCCAGCAGCAAGGGTTTCTCCGAGAATCAAATGGTTCCTTCTCGATGTGTTTAGTGAGTCTGATTTCTCCCAAAATGTAGATTGTCCAGACGATAAAAGTGGAATGATTAGTAAGAAAGGAACAGAGAGATACTTCATCAACTACCTCTTAATTCCTTCTTTGTTTAACCACCTCTGATATTTTTGCGCATTCCTGTTGTGTTGTTTCAGGGTACTTGCAAACGTATGGTAGCCAAGATTATTGATATCTGCACACATATATAGATAGTTATGGCGTTCGTAATTGAGAACAGCATCAATAGCCGAAATATCAGGCATTGCAATCACACTGGGTGGTAATCCTCTGTTCAAATAGGTATTGTAGGGTGATGTGATTTCCAAATCTTTTTTTAGCACCCTTCTTACCGTAAAATCCCAACCGTGAATCTGTTTTAAGATATAAATAATGGTGGGATCTGCTTGCAACGGAATTCCTCTCTTGATCCGATTTATATACAACCCAGCAACTCTGGGGTGTTCTGTATCTTTTGTCGTTTCTTTGTGAACGATGGATGCTAAAGCCATCACCTGATGAGGAGTCATTTGCAAAACTTTTGCCTTTTTTAATCGGTTTTCATTCCAAAAGCGATCCGATTCTTTTACCATACGATCCCTAAACTGCTCTGCCGTAGTATTCCAGAAAAACTCATATGTGTTGGGAATAAAATACTCCAGCATCTGAGCTTGGTTGATTCCCTTTTGTGAAAGAAAAATACTGTCTTTAAAGACAGTCATCAATGCACTAGAGTCTGCTTCAATCTGATGAGCAACCTCCCCTGCCAAATCTTGTAAAGTATGTTGATTGTTGAATGATACCTTGACAGGTGCTTGCTGTCCACTTCGAAGGAGGTTGATGAGTTCATTATTAGACATACCCTCCGACAAACGATACTTTCCAGGTTTGAGTGTCCTGCATTTTTTCACCTCTGCCAACCATAAAAAATCATTTCGATGTTCTAAAAAAGCATCCAAAGAACGCATAGACACCTCGAACGCTTCACCAGTCTTGACATACAAATCGCCAGTTCTAACCACGTTCTTTCCAAAAATCCTTAAATAAACGCTACACCCTATAAGTACTATTACAATCACAGCAAGCAAGGCAATTCCTAAAATGATTCTCTTTTTATTCACATAGTTACATTTGATTGACGTCTTCACCTCTATAACAACCATAGAATTGAAATCCAGAGCTATAAATCGTTGTACCTTTTATTTTACAGTAAATCTCAATCATACCCATCTGTACATCTATTTTTTAGGTTTTTTGATCTGATCTTGACAGATCAACTGAAATAAAAGTTCACTTTTGTATTTACCACGAATATACAACCAGTCTTTCTTTTCTCCAACGAATAAAAAACCTATCTTTTTAAACAAGGCAATACTCTTTCGATTATCTCGTATAATATTAGCGTATAATTGATGTAAATTCAAATGAGAAAAACAATAATCAATAAAGATTTGTAAAGCCTCAAATGCATAGCCATTCCCCTGGTAGGTTTCCTCTATGATAATCCCTATTCCCGCCCTTTGATGCTGAGGATTAAAATCAAATATATCAATCATACCAACAGGTTGTTCTCGCTCACGCTCAACGATCATCAACCGAAGCTGTTTGGACTCGTAGATATCTTGATGCGCATTTTCGAGATATCGCTTCAAAATATGCTTAGAAAAAGGAACCTGTGTGTGGCTCATCTCCCAAAATTGAACATTATTCTCGGCCTGAAACAGGAACTGAAGATCTTCTGGTTCCAGAGCACGTAATGCAATATGTCTTCCCTGTAAAACCATCATTAGATTTCTTTTTTGCCTTTGTAAACAAAACGAGCAGGCCCCGTTAGAACAACATGTTGGTAAACTCCCTCCACAACATCAAAACAAACCATCAAATCACCACCTTTAGCCAAGAAATTCACCACGCTTTCATTAGTCTTTCCTGTTTTATGCATCGCAATTGCAGCAGCAGTAATCCCAGTACCACAGGCAAGAGTCTCGTCTTCAACACCCTTTTCATAGGTACGTATATAAAACGTATGCTGATCTTTTTGCTCCACAAAATTGATATTACTCCCTTCCTCACCATAAAGTTCATAACGTAATTTCCTACCAGCACTCACCACTGGATATCGTTCTAGATTTCTAACAAGCTCAACATGATGTACAGTTCCTGTATTCACAAAAACATGATTTTCAAACACGTCAATTTTTTCGACATCCAACATTCCTAGAGAAACAGTAGTATCCTCATTTATCTTTGCCTTGTGGATTCCATCACAAGCCATAAAAGTGGCTTCATTCTTAATAATTCCCAACTTCTTTGCAAAAGCTACCGCACATCTAGCTCCGTTTCCGCACATGGTCTGACTGCCATCAGGATTGAAAAATACCATCCTAAAATCTGCATTTTCATCCTCCTCAATAAAGATTAATCCGTCCGCTCCAATCCCAAAATGTCGATCACACCAACTAGAGATGGATGCTCCTTTTTCTATAGGAAATGTCGCATCTCTATTATCAATAAAAATGAAGTCATTTCCAGCCCCTTGATATTTGTAAAATTGCAAAAACATGGCTAACAAATATATAAAAAAGCATCACAATGTTTCTGTGTTAAAAAGGGGTTAAAAATCGTTAAGAATGCGTTAATCTCACAGTACGACATGTTAAAATTTTTATTTTTGAAGCAACATAAATTGAAACGATCATGAAGAAAAATTTAAGTTATTTGGTAATGGCAATACTTGGTGGAGTTGTTGCCATAGGAGGGTATATAAATCTCATAGAAAAACCAATAGTCAAAAAAAGGGAAGAGCAACCTTTGCAAACCTTTCAAACAAATTTCAAACCCGCATTTGAAATGACGAATGCCACCTATGAACCCACAGATTTTACAGTCGCAGCAGAAAAAACAGTTCATGCTGTTGTCCACGTAAAAAATACCGCTGTAAAAACTGGAATCACCTCTTTCTCAGATATCTTTAATGGTGGAAGAAAGTACGAACAAGTTGGTACAGGAAGTGGTGTGATTATTTCATCAGACGGTTATATTGTTACAAACAATCACGTAATTAAAGATGCAACCAATATCGAAATTACTTTAAATGATAGAAAAAAGTATGAAGCTGAGTTAATCGGTACCGATACAAAAAACGATATCGCATTGTTGAAGGTGGATACCGATCAGGAGCTGCCTTTCATCCCTTTCTCAAACTCAGACAACCTGAAGATTGGAGAATGGGTATTGGCTGTTGGAAATCCCTACAATCTAACATCTACCGTGACCGCTGGAATTGTAAGTGCGAAAGGAAGAGATTTACAAGGCAATACAGCTACCGACTCATTCATTCAAACAGATGCTGCTGTAAACCCCGGTAATAGCGGAGGAGCATTGGTAAACACTCGTGGAGAATTGGTAGGTATCAATACTGCTATTAGTTCTAGAACAGGTTCTTACATTGGATATTCCTTTGCAGTACCATCCAATATTGCAAGAAAAATTGTCGATGATCTTCTAGAATATGGAACTGTACAAGAAGCCATCATAGGGTTTATTCCCGTAAGAGACGAAGGCGAGGAAATTGCAGGAGTGAAAATTAGCAGTTTTTCCGAAGGAAGCCTCGCCCAAAAGGCAGGACTGGAAGAAGGAGATATCATTGTTAAAATTAACGATATCAACATCTCAAAATTTTCTGATCTCACAGGCCAACTTGCTGCTAAAAGACCTGGTGAAACCGTAGACATCACCGTTGATAGAAACGGAGAAAAGCTCACCAAAAATATCACGCTCATCAAGAGAATAAAGCAATTCATTTCTCGATCATTTGGCTTAGAATTCAAAAATCTTGACCAAAAAGAAGCAGAAAAATATCGCATAAAAGGTGGAGCTAAAATTGTTCGTGAATTTAGCACTGGTGGAGGGAGCCTTGTAGGTTACATTATAACCACCATCAACGATCAAAAAATCAACAATGCAGAAGAAGCGATGAAGACCCTAGACAGACTCTCCAACCTAGGATACAGAATCCGCATAGAAATGGTAAATCCAGATGGAGAAATAGAACGCTATCTACTGCGTTAAGACATCCCTTCTCGTTGAGAAAAGCCTTAAAAATGCTCCATAAGAAGCAGCACTTTTAAGGCTTTTTTTTGATCAAAAAAATTTTACGAAAACGATTTCGGATTGTCAAAAAAAGAAATACTTTTGCACCAGTTTTAAACACACAATAACACAACCATGTCACCATTAACAAACTACGAAAACGAGGTCACCTCTCAAGTACAAATTAGGAGCGCTACCACAGAATTTATCAATATTGTCAACAATCTTTGGTACAATCGATCCATAGAACTTGTTTTGTTCAGAAATCCATTAATAGATAAGCGAGCCAGCGAAGTATTAAATTTAATCAACTATGCAAAAGAATTTGTCGCAAAGCCCATTTCAATCTATGACGCTCTAGCCATCGCAAAAGCAATTCAAGAAATTGAGTTACCACCTTCTAAACTAGACATAGGAAAACTCGTATATGAAAGTTATTTAGATGCACTAGAGAACAATGATAAAGTGTTGTTTGTCAAAAATCAATTAAAAGACGCCACAGGAACCAAAGACATTCAACCCAAAGATGTCGTATTATATGGTTTTGGAAGAATTGGTCGTTTGTTAGCCAGAGAGTTAATGACAAAAATGGGAAAAGGGTCCCAGTTGCGACTGAGGGCAGTTGTTACCAGAGGTGCTATCAATCAAACAGTGCTAGAAAAAAGAGCCTCCTTACTAAGCGTAGATTCTGTTCATGGAGATTTCCTGGGAACAGTCCAAGTAGATGCAGAAAACAATGCACTTGTGATCAACGGAACCACAGTATATATGATATCAGCTCAGCATCCAGAAGATATTGATTATACCGCTTTTGGCATCAATAACGCCCTCATCATAGACAATACAGGTGCCTTTAGAGATACAGAAGCACTAAGCCGTCACCTAAAAGCCAAAGGAGCAGAAAAAGTACTCCTCACCGCTCCAGGCAAAGGAGTTCCCAATATTGTACACGGAGTCAACCACAAAGATTACGATGTGGATCTAGTAGATATTTTTTCCGCAGCTTCCTGTACCACCAATGCCATCACCCCTATTTTAAAAGTCATAGAAGATCACTACGGGATCAAGAAAGGGCACTTAGAAACCATTCATGCCTATACCAACGATCAGAACTTAGTAGATAACATGCACAAAAAATACCGTAGAGGTAGAGCAGCAGCTCTCAACATGGTCATTACAGAAACAGGAGCAGGAAAAGCCGTTGCAAAAGCACTACCAGCATTAGAGGGCAAGTTAACATCCAACGCCATTCGAGTTCCCGTCCCCAACGGATCATTAGCTGTTTTAAACCTACAGTTAAGAACAGAAACCACACGAGATGCGCTCAATGCCATGATAAAATACAATGCCTTAGAAGGACATTTGGTAGAGCAAATCCAGTATGCAATATCTAATGAATTAGTATCCTCAGATATCATCGGAACCACAGCGCCAGCTATTTTCGACAGCAAAGCAACCATCACAGACAAAGATACTGTGGTGCTATATGTGTGGTATGACAATGAATACGGATACAGCCACCAAGTAATACGACTGGCAAAACACATTGCCAAAGTAAGAAGGTACACCTACTATTAGAAACACCAAAACAACAGCAAAACAAGAGCCAGTCGCTCAACAAAATTGAAATTTTAAATGCTAAACAGATTGGCACAACCAATTTGTACAAACACATTCGTAATGATTTTTTGGGCGTTTCCCTTCGGGTCGCGCTATCCGCTCTATCTTTTTTGCCTTATCAGGACAAAAAAGGATGCCGCTATTATCGCTAACGCGGCATTTGGGGTAACAGAACCTCTATTTCTTCGATCAACAAAAACCTTGAAATGAAAAAAATCCTGTATTTTTAGACAAGTAAATTTCACATACCAAACCCTCATTAAAGGATCGGTGAGACGGGTCAATACCTCTACAAAAAGA
>CAXRAW010000090.1:0-16968 GCA_964228785.1 Flavobacteriaceae bacterium | reverse complement strand
AATAAGGCTAGGCTAATACATTTGAAAGCTTTTGTTTTGAATGGCATCTTTTACTATTATTTTTTCTATATCTCGAATTAACTGAAGTTTTCTTTGATGTAAAATCATCTGCTGTATCGTGGACTTGATATGGCTTTTTGGCGCTAAATCATTCCTCTTTAAAAGATCTTTTACAGCGATCAAATATACTCCTAATGAATCTTCTTTTTGGAGGAATTTTGTTTTTTTTAACAAATTATGGCGAGAAAACGGGGTTTTTAACATCACATGTTCTAGGGGTGTCCACACAGAATCGTTTAACATGATGTACTTGAAGCTTAACTGTCTCATTTCTAGCACTTCTAAATCTTGAATACTTCCTTTTTTAAAGAGCTGAATCACTTCCTTCTTATCAATGAGATCACTTGAAAAATGTAATAATCTTGTTTTAATTAGTTCTTCATTGAGTCGAAAATTCTTACCATTTTCACTGTAGTAATCGGAAATTTCTTGTTCTGAGACGATGGTGTCTAATTGTTGTTTGATTAGACGCTCTTTGTATCCATTGATTAAAAGCGCCTGACGATAATCTGTAACGAGCTTATTGATTTCTGTATTGTCATTCTGAGAATTATTCTCAACAGCTTTCCTAAGTAGCAGCTCTTTAGTGGCCCAGCTGTTTACAATACTCCTTACCAAAACAACACTGTCTTTTTTACTGATATTTTTTGGTAAAAGGTCCTCTATATCTTCCTTGTAAAGCTTCTGATCATACACCGTTGCTATGGGGACTCTCTGAGTTGTATCTTTTTTTTCTAAGCCAAGATATTCGCAGGATATGAATATAAAAATTGATAGTGTGAGTAGCGTTTTTTTCAAGATTTTCTGCGATAAAATGTGATAAGTTTTTTTAGTACTTTCTGATTGATTTTCACGAAATTTTGAGATCTTAATTCACCGATCCATTCCTTCTCTAGGAAATCCTGATAATCGTTCATGACCTTACCCTTTACCTCAGAGAGTGTCTTTGAGTTGTATTTACTAGCATGCTGATCAAAATATTTTTTCAATGCTGTGGTGTCAGCAGACCTGTTCCATACCTTAGCTTGCATCAGCTCAAAGAGTAGCAATCCGTCTTCATACTCTTTTAAGGTACTAGCAAATTCTTCATTTGTATTCCTGAGGTTATCTTTAAAGTAGTCGAGTATTTGTTGGGTTTTAAAATTCTCGAATAATGTGATGATAGGCAGATGTCTTCTATTCAAAGTATATGTCACAAACTCTTGTTGTTTGATCTCTCTATCGTTGATTTTTAAGATAACGGCTTTTAATGAGTCTTTTGGAATGGATCTCATGTCATCTCTATCAAAAATATCTTTTGCTGAGGTTATTTCCTGAATGACGTAGGTCGATTTTAATCGATTTAACACTACTTGATCTGACAACTTAACTCGACTATTGCGTTTTACTTTTCGTTCTATTTCTTCTCTCACTTCCTCAAAAGACCTTACTGGATATTTTTTAATGAGTTGGGCAATGTGCCAGCCATAACGAGTTCGGAAGGGTGGAGTAAAATCACCTTCGTTTTTAATAGAAAATGCAGCAGTCTCAAAAGGCTTTACCATTCTTCCTGTGCCAAATTTTGGTAACTTTCCTCCTTTTACTTTGCTGTTAGTATCATTGGAGTATTTTTTTGCCAAGAGGCCAAAGTCTTCACCTTTGTTGAGTTTCGAAAAAACATCGTTGATCTCTCCTTCTCCCACAGAGGTTGTATCGGTAATTAAAATATGGGCTATTTCTACTTCTCCTAATGAAGTTCTAGTATCCGTTCTCTTTAAAATATGATACCCATAACGAGTCCTAAAAGGCTTTGAGATTTCACCATTATTGATTTTATATGCTTCATTTTCAAAAGTATATAACATTCTAAAAGCATTAAAAAATCCTAAATCTCCACCATTGATTTTTGCCGAGGGGTCTTGGGAAACTTCTTTTGCTACTTGATCAAAGGCTTCTCCTTGTACAACTCTTTTTCTCGCTTCTGTGATCGCATAAAATGCCCTTACAGTATCCTTTGGACGGAAATCTCTGGGAAGTTTTATGAGAATATGACTCGCTCTAACCTCATTCTTTGTTCGATAATATGCCTCTTGGACTAAGGAATCAAAAGACGCTTTATCCTGAAGATAAGGTGCTGTTAGTTGCCTTCTATAACTCTCTATCTCCCTTTTGTAGGATGTGAGGGTGTCTAATTTTATTGAATACGCTTGTTGGACTTTTAACTTGTAATTGATATAAAGTTCTAGGTTTTTGGCAACATCTCTTCCTTCTTCATTGTCGATCGCACTTAGATTTTTCTCGTAAACCTTTTTAAATTCTCCTACAGTAATCTGCCCCTTATTAATATTAGCAATCACTTTACTGTCTTTTTGTGCGCTTAACTGCAACACTGCGATGAATAAGACAACTGATACGATGATTCTCTTCATGTATTTAAATTTATGTTAGCTATTTGGTAGTTCATCATTTGCTTTTGCTGGAACCTTGGTCTTTACCTTACTAACCTCTCTATGAGGATTATAAAGCACTGATATCCAATTAAAACTTACTTTGAAAATATGGAATGGTTATTTCTCGAATCAAACATATTTTAGATCACTTCTACATATACAATTATCTTGGCTTGTTAGAGTAATCAACGATTACAAAGATATAATTCCTTCAATCTTTTCTGCTTGCTTATAATAGTTTATAACTTCTTCAGAACTGGATACCTTTATCATGATTGAAATGCTATTATATGTTCCATTTTTTGACTTCCTCGTCTTGATCACAGCTCCTTTATTATCAAAAATTTCCAAGACATTAGCAACATTGTTATCGTCAGAAGCAACAATAAATTTGTAAAGGTAATCCGATGGAAAAACGGTTGCTTCATCCAATTGCTTCTTTAGTTTATCGTAAAATTCTTTGCCTCCTTTCATCAATAGGACCCAAACAAATTGATTGCTTTAAAACACGCACAAAACTACATCATTCTAACGTTATAATAAATTAATAGTATATTTTTGTTTTTATGCAGAAAAAAATTGTCCTTACAGGAGGACCTGGAACAGGAAAATCAAGCATTTTAGATGAGCTTAAAGCTCGAGGGTTCAGTTGCATGCCAGAAATATCTAGAGAGATCACTCAGAAGGCACAAAAAAAAGGGATTCAGCAATTATTTCTTTCTGACCCTTTGCTGTTTAGCAACTTGCTATTCGAAGGAAGAGAGCATCAATTTAAACAAGCACAACAGACCAATGCGCATTGGGTTTTTTTCGATAGAGGAATACCAGATGTTGATGCTTATTTGGATTACAGTAAAGCATCATATCCTCATATTTTCAAAGAAAAAAGCAGAAATTATAGATATGATGTCATTTTTTTATTCAAACCTTGGAGCGCAATTTACATTTCCGATAACGAGCGTTACGAAAAGTTTGAGGAATCTAAAGCAATTGACCGATGTTTACAACATGCCTATCAGGAGCAAGGTTATTCGGTGATAGAAGTTCCGTTTGGAACTGTAAAGGAACGATGTAACTTTATGATCAACTGGCTGAACACATACACATGAAAGAACCAAAAGATGTGTTAACGCATTATTGGGGACACGACTCTTTTCGTTCGCCTCAAGAAGCCATTATCAATGCTGTGATGCAAGGAAAAGACACCCTTGCACTACTCCCAACAGGTGGTGGGAAATCTCTATGCTACCAAATCCCAGGACTGCTTCTTGATGGAATTTGTTTGGTGATTTCTCCTCTTTTATCCTTGATGAGAGATCAAGTAGCAGGCTTGAAGAAAAGGGGAATCAATGCAATAGCATTTCAAAGTAAATTAAGTACAGACGATATAGTAACCCTCTTCGACCAGTTAAAATTTGGAAATACCAAGTTTTTATACCTATCACCAGAGAGGTTACAATCGCCTTTAATCATTCAAAAGATCAGAGAACTCCGTATAGGCTGTATTGCTGTTGATGAAGCTCATTGTATTTCTGAATGGGGACACGATTTTCGTCCCTCTTATCGCAAGATTCAAAAGATCAGAGCATATTTCCCAGATACAAATATCATCGCATTGACAGCGACCGCGACCAAAAAGGTGATTGAAGATATTATGACCAATCTTTTGATGAAGGATGTACAAATATTTAAAAAGTCGTTCTCCAGAGAAAATTTAGCATATCAAATTTACACGCTGGAAAATAAAACTCCAAAATTGTTGAACATTCTCTCTAAAAACCAATCATCGATGATCATATACGTTGGCACTCGAAGAAAAACAGAGGAGCTAGCCAGCTACATCAATTCAAAAGGTTTTAAAGCAGTTGCTTATCACGGAGGAATGTCTGCACAGGACAAACAACATTCATTTGATGATTGGATGTCTGAAAAAAGACCCATCATCGTTGCAACCAATGCCTTTGGAATGGGGATTGATAAACCCAATGTAAGGGTGGTTGTTCACATGGATTTACCTTATAGCATAGAAAATTATGTCCAAGAAGCAGGGCGTGCAGGTAGGGATGAAAAAAAGGCTTTTTCAGTTGTCCTACAAAATGAAAATGACATCGATACTTTCAAGAGAAATACCATAGAGAATACCCCTAGCATTGCCGAAATTAAACAGGTTCACAAAAGGCTTTACACCCATTTTCAAATTGCTATGGGAGAACAATTAGACACTGCTTTTAGCTTTAATCTACAAGAGTTTTGTGAACGATATCAATTGAAATACAGAAAAACAGCTACCATACTCAACCTTCTCAAAAATCATGGTATTATAGATCTCAATCAACAATTTGATAGCAGGTCAACAATTCAAATTCTAGTCTCTAGCAACGATCTAATCCGTTTTACGAGCTCACATACATTCACTATGCAATTGCTAGAATTGATCTTGAGAAACTATGGCAACATTTTCTATCAGCATGTCAAAATTAGTGAGTTTACCCTGGCTAAAAAGTTAAATACAACTTCAGAGATTGTCAAGAATATTTTAGTCAAACTACACGATCAACAAATCTTAGAATACAACAAGGTGAGTTCTCATCGCGATCTGTTTTTTCTGGTTCCTCGTGAGGATGATAAGACCATTAACAGGTTCTCTAAAAGTATGGAGAGATACCTCGATTTTCAAAAGTTAAAAGCTAAGAAGCTCATTCAAATGGTTAAAAATAACCAAGTATGTAGAAGTATGCAAATGCACTCCTATTTTGGAGAATCCTGCAAAAAAGTTTGCGGTATATGTGATGTTTGCCTTAGAAATCATGAAAAAAAAGATCTTACCTCACAACTCCTAACATTATTTCAGCAGCAAAGAGAAATGACCAAAGAAGAAATTCTGAATCGGCTAGATGCCAATGAGGATACAATTTTGATACATTTGAGGCATCTTTTACGAAAAGACCTGATCGGATTAACAACAGATAGTAAATTATATTTAAAATGAGCGCCTTGAGAATCGTTTTTATGGGAACACCCGATTTTGCAGTAACTATCCTAGACAGAATTCTGGAGGATCGCCATACCGTAGTTGGTGTTGTTACTGCACCAGACAAACCTGCTGGCAGAGGGAGAAAGCTCAATGAATCAGCCGTAAAAAAATACGCACTTGCCCATCAACTACCTCTTCTACAACCTAAGAATTTAAAAGCTCCTAGTTTTTTAGAAGAACTTACATCGCTCCAAACCAACTTACTGGTAGTAGTGGCATTTAGGATGTTGCCCAAATCGGTGTGGAGCCTTCCCAAATACGGAACATTTAATCTCCATGCCTCTTTGCTACCCAATTACAGAGGAGCAGCTCCCATCCATTGGGCGATTATCAATGGAGAACATAAAACAGGAGTCACAACATTTTTTATCAACGAAAAAATGGATACCGGAGAAATCATTCTCCAAAAAGCTGTTGATATCTACGATGAAGAGACCGTAGGACAACTACATGATCGACTTATGTATCTGGGAGCAGATGTCGTCTCAGCAACGATCCTACAGATTCAAAAGAATGAAGTTAGTACTACAAAACAACCTAGTGATGAAATTCAATTAGCACCTAAACTAACTCCCGAAAACACCAAAATCAATTGGAATGCTTCACTAGAAGACATATACAACCATATTAGAGGATTGAATCCTTTTCCTAGTGCTTGGTCAGAAATTGTAAATGACAATCACCTAATCCCTGTAAAAATATATAAGATAAAAAAAGGTCGAGAAAATCACCATCTTACCAATGGTGCCATCCTCACAACTAAAAAAGAATTGAAAGTGGCAGTTACTGGCGGATACATTATTATTGAGGAACTAAAACTCTCAGGAAAGAAAAAAATGGAGGCAAAAAATCTCTTAAATGGTTTTCATTTTTCTCCAAATGCAAAAATGCGCTAAACCCTTTACCACTAAAGGATTTGCAAGGGTTGACTCAAAATAAGAGCCTTTATTAACAATTTCACAGCATTTATCAACAAATAACCAGTTTTTAAAGGGCTTTACTTGCACAAACCTTTATTCCATCTATATTTGTTTAGCTTTAAAGGCAAAAAATATTACATTAATTTAAAAATCCTTTTTATTATGAACAAATCAGATTTAATCGATGCTATGGCTTCAGGTGCGGGAATTACGAAAGTGGCTGCCGAATCAGCTTTAAAATCATTTACGGATAGCGTAACCAACACCTTAAAAGATGGTGGAAAAGTTACACTAGTGGGATTTGGTACTTTCTCTGTATCTAAGAGGTCTGCAAGATCAGGAAGAAACCCACAAACAGGTGCAGAAATCACCATTGCTGCTAAAAATGTAGCCAAGTTCAAGGCTGGTACTGAATTAAGAAATGCGGTAAACTAAATACGTCTTCAATAGCATATGAAAAAACTCTCTTCACAGAGAGTTTTTTTATTAGCTAAATTTACTCTACTTTTAAAAATATGTCAGAGCTAGAACTACATAAAGGAAATTTACTCATCGCAGACCCCTCTATATTAAATGATGATTCATTCAATAGATCAATTGTACTCCTCACTGAGCACAATCACCAAAGCTCCGTAGGTTTTATTCTCAACAGACCTTTAAAATATACACTAAACGATGTCATCCCAGATATTCACTGCTCCTTTACCGTTTATCAAGGAGGCCCCGTAGAACAGGACAATCTAAATTTTTTGCATGTGATTCCTCATTTGATCTCAGACAGCACTCAGATAAGTGAGAATGTCTTCTGGGGAGGAAATTTTAACATCCTTAAAAATCTACTTCTCAACAATGCGATAAAAAGCACAGAAATACGATTTTTCCTTGGGTATTCTGGCTGGAGTGCCGATCAGTTGCATGACGAGCTACAAAATCAGTCGTGGTTTGTCTCCAAAAATGACTTTGAAAATATCTTCTCTGTAGACAACGAATCCCTATGGAAAAATCAACTCATACAAAAAGGAGGCGCATATAAAATTTGGGCCAATGCTCCCAGAGATATTCACCTAAATTAACCGCCCGAAGTCACTTCCATCACTTTTAAATGAGATTGCAGCTTTCTGGCTAGGTCAGTCTTAAACTCCTTCTTACGATACTTTGTCACTGGCTGAATGCCCACCAAGCAATTCGTGATAAAAATCTCATCAGCTTTCTGAATTTCAAAGGGTGTGATCACTGACTCTTCTGTAGTATAGCTGTCATTTTTTGAGAGCATGTCAATGACCTTAGCCCTTATAATTCCATTAAGACATCCCTCAGAAAGTGAGGGAGTCTTCACCAAACCGTCCTTTACCAAAAAAATATTGGCATTGGTGGTCTCTACCACTCCTTTACGCTCATTTAAAAGAATGCAATTATCAATAGCATTCTCCTGAGCATAAATGCTTGCCAACGTATGGATCAATTTATTAGTCGATTTAATCGTGGATAAATATCCCGAATGAATCAAAAAATCTTTGTATAGGTCAACATGATACTCTTCCTTAATGGCATGAGACATAGGCGTCACAACAACCAAAAAATCAACATCGTTCGATGTAGGCATATACAATCCGCCATCCTTTCTAAATACAGAAAGTCGAACTCTTAAGTTGGTATCAACATCAAGGGTAGCAATTGTTTTTAAGATTTCATGTTCCAAGAATTCTAAAGTAAATTCAATGGGAATTTTCATCCGAATCATGCGCATAGAAGCCATCAATCTAAAATAATGTTCCTCCCAAAACACCAGTCTTCCGTTGCGTACTTTCACCGTTTCAAAGACCCCGTCTCCGTAATTAAAAGCTCTGTTAGAAGGCGTAATTTTCACTTCGTCAGATGGAAGAAGTCGTCCGTTATAATTTACCATGTATCGTTATAAAAGTACAGAACAAATGTACGCTAAAGAACAAGAATGAAATAGAAACTCACGTAAAAACTACAGCTATCTATGTCTCCCTTATTTCTTGTTGCTTTTGGGCGTTCCCACAGCCTGCACTGAGCCTGCCCGAAGTGGGCGGGCTCTCCGTTATATCTTTTTTGTCTTTACAGCACAAAAAAGGATGCCGCTACTATCCCTAACGCAGGCTTTAAAGTAGCTTTTCAACCAAATAAGCACACAACCTCTGTTGTACAATGCTATTTTATTAAGCTTATCGGAGTGTGTTTCAGCATTGGAGTCACCTACTCATAAGAAGTTAAGGCCACACTCTTAAGGAATTCTTTGTAAACAAGCGGACTAATTTGCTCTAGACTCATACCTATGCGCCTATCCTGTGCTTCAGCGTATCTATTTGATTCTCCCACAACTGTTTAGCACCTTCCATTTCATCCTCTTCAGCATAATCAGTAACAATAAGAGAGACATCTCGGGTAATGTCATCTACTTGAATTCTAAACTCAAAATAGCTTTCATCATCTTCACTTTCCGTCCATTTGTAGCGAGCAAAATCTTCATTTTTTCGGGAAACGATAAGCGCTTCTTCCTCAGAATCATCCCAAAAAAAGGTAATCATCTTACCTCTTGAGTTAACACGATCTGCAAACCACTCTTCTAGACCAGAAGGTGTTGCAAAATATTGGTACAACATACTAGGTGAAGCGTGAATAGGAAACTCAATTTCATATTTGATTTTATCCATCCTTTGATTGATTGTTTTAAATGGTAACAGCTATTCTGTCAGCATTCATGTTGCCAATATAGGTATTTATTCCAGTTAAAAAAAATTAAAATCGCAACTTGCTTTGAACTAAAAATGAATTATATTTGTTGCCGCCTTTGGAAATGAATTTTTTCTATTGGGTGAGCCCTAATCATAAGGGGTTAAGACATGCAAAAAACAACCATGGCGAGGTAGCTCAGGTGGTTAGAGCGCAGGATTCATAACCCTGAGGTCGGGGGTTCAAGTCCCCCCTTCGCTACAAAGGAAAAGCAACGTTGCCACTTTTCTGAAAAACGATTCAGTAGATAATGTATGCTACCTTCGCTTATAGGAGCATCTACTCCTTTTGGGAAATCAGCAATTGTACTACAACCACAGGGACATGGTTTGCTATAGATTCTGTACTCGGTATAGGTGGAATATCTATAGTTTGGCAGATACTATCTTCTTTTGATGCTGTACTTGAGAGGTCTGCACCACGCTATGACAATATTCTGGGTGTAAATCAATAGTAGTGTCGGGTGTTTTGGTCATTTCTAAAGTAGCACCTTTTCTACCGGATTATCCACCTGGCTTTTTACCCGAAGGTTGACCTAAACTTTGGTTTGGTTTTGGACGATTGTTATCCTTTGAAGGTGGCATAGAACTATTACGGCTGTTCTTTGGATTTTGATGTTTAGCTAGTTGCTCTCGAAAACCAGTATTTTGTTGCCTGACGCTTTTTAATTCGCTTTTTACTCTTTTCAACTCTTGTTTTACTGAGGACAACTCTTTGGTTAACGCTTCAATTTTAGCTAACAAATCACTGATATTCATATTGTTAAATTATGAAAATTAGATGAATCATACAAGAAAAATCAAGAAAAAATAGCACTCTTTATGACTTTTTCTCTCTCTCATAATCTGTAACGGTTTAAAGAATATATTTGAGACTGATTAGTTACGAATTGTTGTAGTTGGAATTCTTTCTCTTTTATTGATCTACGTTATCGGTTTCGCAAAAATTTGAAAATTCCCTGTAAATCTTTCTTATTTTTACTGCTCAATCATAATATACATCATGAATAGGAAAGTTATCTTAATGATTTTAGATGGCTGGGGAATTACACAAGACCCCAAGGTTTCTGCCATATACAAAGCTAAAACACCATTTATTAACTCTTTATACAACCATTATGCTCATGCCACATTGAGAACTGATGGTGAACACGTGGGATTGCCAGAGGGTCAAATGGGTAATTCTGAAGTTGGACATATGAATTTAGGTGCAGGCAGGATTGTCTATCAAAACCTTGCAAAAATTAATATTGCTGTTCGAGAAGGGTTTTTAGCTAAAGAAGTTGAACTTATCAAGGCTTTTCAGTATGCTAAAAAAAACCACAAAAACATACACCTCCTAGGGTTAGTTTCAGACGGTGGAATTCATTCTCACATCAATCATCTGAAGGGATTACTAGATGCAGCCAGCAGTTTTGGTCTGGATAGTGTTTTCTTGCACGCCTTTACAGATGGTCGTGATTGTGATCCTAAATCTGGTCGTTATTTCATTAGTAATATTCAGCATTACATGCGCAAAACTACAGGAGAGCTAGCAACAATCACAGGACGTTATTATGCCATGGATCGCGACAAACGTTGGGAACGTGTAAAGTTAGCTTATGATGCTCTAGTAAATGGTAAAGGCTCTAAATCTACCAATGCTGAGCAGAGCATGATAGATAGCTATCACAACCATGTTACTGATGAGTTTATCAAACCTGTGATAATGACTGATGAAAATGGAAATCCAAAGACTACCATTCAAAAAGATGACGTGGTTATTTTCTTCAATTTTAGGACAGACAGAGGACGTCAATTAACGCAGGCTTTGAGTCAGAAAGATCATGATGAATTTGACATGCAAAAACTCTCATTGTATTTTGTAACACTTACCAACTACGACGAAACCTTTAGGAATATAAATGTGGTGTATAACAATGATCACATGACCAATACACTAGGCGAAGTTCTAGCGTTGGCAGGAAAACGGCAAATTAGAATTGCTGAGACAGAAAAATATCCACATGTAACGTTCTTCTTTTCTGGAGGAAGAGAAAAAGAATTTAATGGTGAAAAAAGGCTTTTATGTCCATCGCCAAAAGTGCCTACCTATGACCTTAAACCCGAGATGAGTGCATACGAAATTAGAGATGCGATTGTTCCTGAACTACAAAAAGGAAATGTAGATTTTGTTTGCCTTAATTTTGCCAATGGTGACATGGTGGGACACACAGGAGTTTTTGAAGCCGCAGTAAAAGCCTGTGAGACTATAGACGCTTGTACGAAAGATGTCGTTACCACAGGATTAGAAAATGGCTACACGACGTTATTAATTGCAGATCATGGAAATTGTGAAACCATGATTAACCCCGATGGGACTCCTCATACAGCGCATACAACGAATCCAGTTCCTATGATCTTGATTGACCGAGAATTAAATGCTATAAAAAATGGTGTATTAGGTGATATTGCACCAACTATCTTAGATTTGATGGGGGTACAACAACCAAAAGAGATGACACAGCATTCACTAATCCCTGTTGTAGAGCACCTATGATTAATTTTTAATTTATCACGGATATTTCCTATGCTCTTAACTAACTTCCTCTACATGCAGACAAGTTCAACTAAAGTATATTAAATAAGAAAGAAATAAAACAAATGAAGAAACTTACTTTTTTATATGTACTCAGCTTTTTTATTGCGACTACAGACGGACAAAATAAAGAGGATACCAATAGAAATCTTGTAGGGTTTTTGAATAAATCTGATTTTCTTCAAGGAAATCACAAACGTTGGTTTATGACTCATTACAATGAGTATGAACCTGAAAAAAAGATAATTAATAAGATAAAAAAACACCTCGATGGGGTATATGTAAAATCTTTTATCGGAACTTGGTGCCATGACAGTCAGAGGGAGTTACCAAGTTTTTACAAGATTATGGAATTAGCAGATTTTGACTTTGAGTACAATTATGAAATGATTGGGATTACTAGAGGAAAAAAAATACCCGATAATCTACAACAGAGATTCCATATTAACCATACACCAACCTTTATTTTTTACAAAGATGGTGTAGAAATTGGTAAGTATGTAGAGCGAGCAAGGCAAAATTTTGAAAGGGATATATTGCGCATACTAAGAGGAAAATCATATAAGCATGTATATCAAAATTAAAATCTTTAAGACCGTCATCAGCTTTTGTTGTACACTTTGTCGTTGAAAATGCTTCTTTAAAACTAGAAATTCCAAAGTTTTTTTCATTCAGATAGGCCACATCACTTCTCCAGGAATTCTAAATTAAGCCTATCTTTGTACTTTCACAAAAATGTATGATTGTTGTTAAAACCAGAGAAGAAATTGAATTGATGCGCGAGAGTGCCTTAGTTGTATCAAGAACCTTGGGTGTTCTAGCCAAGGAAGTAAAACCTGGTGTGACTACGTTATATCTAGATAAACTTGCGGAAGATTATATTCGGTCACAGGGTGCCATCCCTGGGTTTTTAGGATTGTATGATTTTCCCAATACCCTATGTATGAGTCCTAACGCACAGGTAGTTCATGGCATTCCTAACGATAAGCCTCTTGAGAATGGAGATATTATTTCTATTGATTGTGGCGCACTTAAAAACGGGTTTTATGGGGATCATGCATATACCTTTGAGGTAGGAGAAGTCAACTCTGATACACAGAAATTATTGAAAATAACCAAAGAAAGTTTATACCTAGGAATTCGGGAATTTAAAATAGGAAATCGCGTGGGTGATGTGGGCTATGCCATTCAAAATCACTGTGAAAAGCACGGATACGGCGTAGTTCGAGAACTAGTAGGTCATGGTTTGGGAAGAAAAATGCACGAGGCTCCTGAGATGCCAAACTACGGTCGTCGAGGACGTGGAAAAAAGTTGATGGAAGGGATGGTTGTTGCCATTGAACCCATGATTAATATGGGAACTCACCGAACAAATCACCTTAGTGATGGTTGGACCATCTTAACCAAAGACGGAAAACCAAGCGCTCACTTTGAGCATGACGTAGCCATTGTAGATGGGAAACCAGAGTTACTCTCTACTTTTAAATATATTGATGAAGCTCTGGGGATTGTACGTAATGATGAACACGAGTTTCATCAGATTCCCTTGGTTGTTTAATTTAGGATGTCAAAACTTTTCAAAGTTATACTTAACACCATTCCGAGGCCAATCCTTATTAAGCTGAGCTACCTTGTGAGACCTCTTATCGCATTCTCACTTCAAGGAAACCGATATACCGATCCGATCGATGGGAAAAGTTTTAGAAAATTCTTACCCTATGGATATCAAGTTCAACGCCAAAATGTCCTGTCTCCAAGTACCCTGTCGTTGGAAAGGCATCGCCTCTTATGGCTGTATCTAAAAAATGAAACCACTTTTTTTTCGAGTAAAAAAAAAGTGCTACACATGGCTCCTGAACAATGTTTCTTAAAGCGATTTCAACAATTAAACCATGAATATGTAACCGCAGATCTGTACTCTCCTATTGCCGATGTTAGGGCAAACATAACCGAGCTTCCTTTTGAGGACAATTCTTTTGATGTGATTTTTTGCAACCATGTACTAGAACACATCCCTAACGATTTTAAAGCCATGCGGGAATTATTTCGTGTTTTAAAAAAAGGAGGTATGGGAATTTTTCAAATTCCACAAGACTTAAATCGAGAAACCACCTTTGAAGATCATGCTATTACTGATCCAAAAAAGCGAACTGCAATTTTTGGGCAATACGATCATGTTCGTGTTTACGGGAGAGATTATTTTAACAAACTTCGTGCAGTTGGATTTGATGTCAAAGAGGTTGATTATACAAAAGAACTCTCTCCTGTACTTGTAGAAAGATATCGTCTTGCTAAAGGAGAAATTTTACCTGTAGTTTTTAAGATGTAATTAAAAAGGATTCCACGAAGATCATTCGTTTGAGGAGATTCTTTATTTCCTAAACTCATCTAATTCCCCATTTTCATTAACGTAGATAAGAATCACTTCCAAATCGGATCTATTTTCTATAAATAGTTTTGTTTTTTCTAGCCCCATAGCCATGAAAGCAGTTGCATACGCATCCACATCAGCACAATCCAAATTGGCAATCACAGTTGCTGCCAACAGGTTACTTTCTTTGGCATTGCCAGTCTTTGGATTGATGGTGTGCACAAATTTTTCTCCATTTTCGGCTATTCTAAACTTCCTGTAGTTCCCTGAGCTAGCCATAGCCTTGTCCTTAATTTTTATGATATCATATGCAGAACGAGACCCGTCAGTATTTGGATTGTCTAGTTGTACAACCCAACTTTTTCCCTCTGGTTTCTCTCCTCGTGTTCGAATTTCTCCACCTATTTCTACCAAATAATTTTTAACTCCTTTCGATTCTAGAAATCGAGAAATCACATCAATTCCATATCCTTTGGCAACTGCATTGAAATCAAAATAAATCTCAGGAGATTCCTTAATTACTTCATCGTTTCTGATGCTAACCTTGTTAAAACCAACAAAATTCATGAGTTCTTTGACTTTATTGGGGTCCAAATTATTCAACTGCTCTTTAGGCCCAAAACCCCAAGCGTTGACCAAATTTCCAACCGTAGGATCAAAATAGCCATCGGTTTCTTTATAAATTCGAGCAGATTTCTCGAAAACTTCTCTGAAATAGCCATCTACTTTTATTCCTTCTTCTCCTCTATTGATTCTGGAGATATCGGAAGTTGGAATGTAGGTTGATAACGATTGATTGATTTCAGCAAAATACTGTTGAATCTCTATATCAAAATTAATTTCTTGATTGTAATAGATAATGGTATATGAAGTTCCAAAGATAGCTCCTTGTAATTCAATTGGACCTTTGAGCTCAGAATCTTTTTTACACGAAAGAAAACTAATAATTATCAATAATAGAATGGCAATGATATTTCTTTTCATACAAGGTTAAAATTTGTATTAACTTTTTGATATCTAATTTTTTACTTTTATTAAGGTGTTGACTGTCATTTTGCTGACTCCTGTATGAGAATTTCATGCACAAAAATAGAGCTATAAAGATAGGATTTAAAATTCTTATAAATCGTTCATAAATAATTGTGAATCGAGATTGTTTTAGAATCAATATTTTTAAATTTGTAGGCGTGGTTAATTTAATATCAATAAAAATGAAAAAAATACTGTTGTTACTTGTGTGTTCGATCTTTGTGAGTTCATGTGTCTCTAAAAAAGAGTTTGCAGCTCTTGAAGCTAAGCATAAAAAAGCTAAGGATGAGTTATTAGCAGTAAAGAATAGCTTGACCAAATGCTTGATTGAAAAGGAGAAATGTGAATCACAAACTGTCGGTTTGAAAAATAATATTGAAGAACTTAAAAAAGACAAGCAGAAGACCTTGGAGTATGTTGACAACTTGACTGTTTTAACAAAAGGAGCTAATGATAATATCAAGGAGACTCTGGCACAATTGAGTAAAAAAGATAAATATATCAATCGTATTAGAGCAGCGGCATCAAAAAAAGATTCACTGAATTTAGTTGTTGCTTTTCACCTAAAGAAAGAATTAAAAGACGGTATTGACGACGAGGATATTGAAATTAACGTAGAAAAGACGGTTGTGTTTATTTCTATTTCTGACAAGTTACTGTTTAAGAGTGGTAGCTATAACATTACTGAAAAAGCTTATGATGTATTAGAAAAGGTTGCCGCTGTGGTTAACGGTCAGCCTGAAATGGATGTGATGATTGAAGGGCATACTGATGACACCCCGGTAAAAGCAGACAACAGAGTTTTGCAAGACAATTGGGATCTTTCTGTTAAGCGAGCTACCGCTATTACACGTGTTTTACAATACAAGTACGGTGTAAAACCAGATCGGTTGATTGCTGCTGGTAGAAGTAGTTATATTCCTTTGGCTCCCAACGACACACCAGCCAATAAATCTAAAAATAGAAGAACAAAGATTATTATTTTACCAAAAATTGGTCAGTTCTTTGATTTACTTGAGCAAAAAGCCGAGTAACCTTAGGTTGATTATATATGCAAAGCTCTGTAGTTTACAGGGCTTTTTTATTTTAAGACTTTTACAAAGTCTTCAAAAGCTACATAATAAGGTTGGTCTTTAAAAACAGGTAACTCTACACTTTCTGCATTAGCAATCCCAACACCGGCGTACCATACTTTTGCATTGGAGTTTTTGCATGCTCTTTAAAAGTTTCCATCCAGATAGTATCATATTCTCTAGGATTTTGAATGTTATTTGTTGCTTTAACCAATACAAATATGGTAGGTTCGCCTTTCTTGTATAAAACGAACTGCGGATGTCTCTTTAGTTGGCTATTGACTGCTACAAACTCATAGCCCATCTGCTGTAACTTTTTACCAACAATGTTCATGGCTAGATTGTGTAGTTCTTGTTTTGTGAGTGCTTTCACTATCTGCTTTATTTTCTGCAAAAATACAGACAAAAAAAGAGAGAATGATTCAATTCTCTCTTTCTCTTTTGTAGGTAGATCTGAGATTACTTCACTACGATTCGTTTTACTACTCCTGATGAGGCATTTCCCAATCGGATTAAGTAAACTCCTGAAGCTGCATAAGACATATTCAAGTTATAGGTGTATGTACCAGATTCGTTCTCTATAGTTTTCCACAGTAGATTTTGTCCCAACAGATTGTATATGTTTAGATTTAAATCTTCTGTTAGCGTATCTGGGGTTAAAATAATCTCAAACTGATCGTCTCCCTTGTTTAATTATCTTTAAGTCTCCTGCTAAGCT
>CAXRAW010000089.1:0-26736 GCA_964228785.1 Flavobacteriaceae bacterium | reverse complement strand
GATTTATTTGGCAAAGAACTAGAACGATTAGGACTCATAGTTAACGAAGGAAAAATAGTGGATGCCAGTTTTATAGAAGCTCCACGGCAACGTAACACTCGAGAGGATAATCAAAAAATAAAACAAGGTCAAGGCGATGATTTATGGAAAGATAAGCCCAATAAAAAACGTCAAAAAGACATTGATGCTAGATGGACAAAGAAAAACTTCCAAAACTATTATGGGTATAAAAATCACGCAAAGGTGGATGCAAAGAATAAGCTAGTAGATGCCTATACGGCTACTAATGCCAGCGTACATGATTCTCAAGCTCTAGATGATTTATTACAAGACCAAGACATGGAACAAGAACTTTTTGCCGATAGTGCCTATGTAGGACAAGAGGATCTTTTGGAAAAGCATCATGTCAAGGATCAAATACACGAAAAAGGCTACAAGAACAAACCATTGACAGAACAACAAAAATCATCAAACACAGAAAAATCAAGGAACGAGCAAGAGTGGAACATGTTTTTGGATTTATGGAAAATTCCATGGGTAGTATGTTTTTTAGAAAAGTAGGAATTAAAAGGGCGGAAACAGTCGAGGGTCTTATGAATCTTACCTACAATATGTTTCGTAAAATTCAACTAACGAATCAAATTTTGGGAACGTGCGCCCAGTAGATGATAAAACAAGTATTAAAACATTGAAAATAAATGATATGTAAAATATTGTGAAAATTAATTAAATAGCAAAAGAATCATAAAAATCAACCTTTGATAGAAATATCAGTTTTTAGAAGTACCCTAAAGATTCTTTATTCAGAAAAACTCTTTATTAAAAGATTTCTTCCCCCTGTATAAAAATTTTATCTATACATTGACTTCCAAAATTGTAAGGAATAAAGCGATATGATGTAATCTTCTTAGTCATAATTAAATTAGCTAATTTACCTTTGGTAATACTACCGAGCTGATCTGATAAGTCCATCGCATAAGCTCCATTGATCGTCGCTGCATTGATAGCCTCCTCTGGTGTGAGCTTCATCTTTATACAGGCCAAGGAAACAACAAAATTCATATTTCCAGAAGGTGACGATCCCGGGTTGAAATCTGAACCCAAAGCGAGAGGAAGACCATTTGCTATGATTTTTTTTCCATCTGCGTAGGGAATTCCTAGGAAAAAAGAACAGGAGGGCAGCGCAACAGGCATGGTATCCGAGTCCTTTAAAAATTCTATATCTTCATCCTCAATAACTTCTAAATGATCTACAGATAGCGCGTTATTTTTAATACAAACGGCAATACCTCCAATGGCATTGAATTGATTGACATGAACTTTTGGGAGAAGTCCATGAGTTTTTCCTGCACATAAAATTCTATCGGTTTCTTTGGGTGTGAAGTACCCTTTTTCACAGAAAACATCAATATAATCGGCAAGGTTTTCTTCAGTAATTTTTGGGAGCATTTTCTTGACAATAAGATCAATATAACCCTTTCTGTTTTCCTTAAAAGCTCTAGGAAATGCATGAGCACCCAAAAACGTTGCTTTAATTGGAATGGAAAAGTATTGTTTTAATCGCTTAATAACACGAAGCATTTTTAATTCGTCATTCACACTTAATCCATAGCCAGATTTGATTTCAATAGCCCCTGTTCCAAGCATAATAACTTCTTTAAGACGCAGAACAGCAGCTTTATATAGCTCATCCTCAGAGCAGTTTTGTAACTTCTTTGCTGAGTTTAAAATACCTCCTCCTTTTGAAGCAATTTCTTCGTAAGTAAGACCATTAATTCGATCTACAAATTCCTCTTCTCTTGTAGTGGCAAAAACCAAATGTGTATGACTATCGCACCAACTTGGAAGGATAATTTTTCCTGTAGCATCAATTTTTTGATCTACATTGAGGTCTGGGAGATCACTCATCAAACCAACATTTTGAATCCGCCGGTTTTCAATCAATAAAAAAGCATTTCTAAGGACAGGAAGCTCTCTCATGTTCTCACCTGAGATTTTTCTAACTGAACTATCCCGGACTTGAACGAGTTCTTTGATATTTACAAATAACGTTTTCAATAGAATTGAGTTTTTGCAATCTCATAAACTTACACTAAAAAAACTATCAATGTTATTTTGTTTAGAGAATCGGATTAAAGGCTACCAGTCATATTCTCTGGTTTTACCCAAGCGTCATATTCTTCTGCTGTAACATAACCTAGGTTAATAGCCTCCTCCTTTAAAGTAGTACCGTTAGTATGTGCAGTTGTGGCTATTTCAGCAGCTTTATAATAACCAATCTTTGTGTTTAGTGCTGTCACTAGCATCAATGAGTTGTTTACCAGTTCGTTAATTCGAGTTTGATTGGGTTCTATTCCCTTTGCACAGTGTACATTAAAAGACAGACAAGCATCACCCATTAATTGAGCCGATTGCAATAGGTTTGCTGCCATCATGGGTTTAAAAACGTTAAGTTCATAGTGACCTTGAGTTCCTCCAATGGTCATTGCAACATCATTTCCCATTATTTGAGCACACACCATTGTCAAAGCCTCTGCTTGTGTTGGATTTACTTTCCCGGGCATAATTGAACTTCCTGGTTCATTGGCAGGAATAATAATTTCTCCAATTCCAGAACGAGGTCCTGAAGCCATCAAACGAATATCATTAGCTATTTTATTCAATGAAACTGCTAGCTGTTTTAATGCAGCATGCGTTTCAATCAAAGCATCGTGAGCCGCCAGGGCTTCAAATTTATTCTCTGCCGTTACAAAAGGGAGTCCAGTAAATTCAGCAATGTATTTTGCTACCAGCACATCATAACCTTTGGGTGTGTTTAAGCCAGTTCCTACGGCTGTTCCACCCAGCGCTAGCTGACCCAAGTGGATTAGAGAACGATTTAAAGCTTTTAATCCAAAATCTAGTTGAGCAACATATCCTGAAAATTCTTGTCCCAACGTCAATGGAGTTGCGTCCATTAAATGTGTACGACCAATTTTTACTATGTGAGCAAAAGCTTTTGCTTTCTCATTTAATGTGTTTCTAAGCTGAGTGACACCTGGGATGGTTACTTCTGTAATCTTCTTATACGCTGCAATATGCATTCCTGTTGGAAAAGTGTCATTTGATGATTGTGATTTGTTAACCTCATCATTAGGTTGAATGGTTTTTTTACCAATGCCAATGGTACATCCCGCAATTTCGTGAGCTCTGTTAGCAATCACCTCATTGACATTCATATTGGATTGTGTTCCTGAACCTGTCTGCCAAATAACCAATGGAAATTGATTGTCGTGTTTTCCTTCTAAAATCTCGTCACATACTTGGGCAATAAGATCGCGTTTTTTGTCCGTCAACACTCCTAATTCTGCATTGGTAAAGGCAGCTGCTTTTTTTAAATACGCAAATCCATGAATAATTTCTAGAGGCATGGAAGATGGAGCACCAATTTTAAAATTACTGCGAGATCTCTCTGTTTGTGCCCCCCAGTACTTATCAGCAGGTACTTTTACCTCTCCCATAGTGTCTTTTTCTGTACGATAACTCATTCGATATTTTTTACAATTCTATTAAACAATCATATACTCAACTCCACAACTTGTCAATGGTCATTTAAAACGAAAATTAATCCTTGAAGGAACATTTAGCTCAGCATACAAAACTACAAAATACACCTTAATCCAAGATGAATATTTTTTGGATTTCCCTCGGAAATACTTTTTAAAATATTGGTACGAATCCAAAATAACCCTTACTTTTGTAACACCATTTTAAACAATTAAGATGTTAGATTTTTCTCAATTTTCAGGTTTAGTGTTATTCATGTTTATCTTCACAGCAGGGTTTTGGTTGTTGATTTTCCTGCTTACTTTTGTTGTCCCTTATTGGATTGGAGGAACTATCTGGGAAAAGTGGAAGTTAAAACAAGATGCTAAGAAAATTACTGAGAAGTAATCTAATCAAGCAAAATATCACTCAAAGCCATACTTTGTATGGCTTTTTTATTGGGTCTACCTCTAACTTATTAGTTATGATAAGTCTGCAACAATCCAATTAGTAACTTTTCAATTTCAACCCAAAGGTCAGAAACTCATCCTTTTGCCGTTGGTTCGAAATCACAATATTTTCGTAAGAGCGCAAGTAATTCACTTTAAAATTGAGGTATTTCCACAAAGGGAACTCAATTGCAACATCTACCCACCAACGATAATTATTGCGATCTTCCAAAGAAGGTTGAAAATACATTTCGTGTTTGAAGATGAGCTTTTTCTTAAATAAATGGTAGTTACCATTCACCCAAAGTGTACTTCTAAAAGTGTTAATATTTCTATTATTGTTGTACTCGATAAGATTAAAATCGGGGCGTTTAAAACGCGTTTGCTCATATTCTCCCGATAGAGATAGCTCCAGCCAATTCTTATGCTGGTCTTTGGCTTGATTAATTAATTGATAGGTAATTCCTACACCAAATAAAGAACGAAGTTCGATCTCGCGTCTAAAATTTGTACTGACGAATCCTAAGATTAGTGGATAAAGAATGCGCTCGGGGTTCATATACAAAAAGTTAAGGCTTAGAAAATCAGCATCTGCCTTTTTCTTACCAAACTCCTGAAAAACGTATGAGTTTTGAGTTTTAAATACCCATTTTTTTAGTGGTTTAAAGGTGATACCTGATTTAGTTCTCAGGATCAAGGTTTTTACATTTCCTCCTTGCCAAAATCCAGTAATAGAAAGATCTGCTTTAAAAGACAAAGAATCACTTTCATTCATCTGAGCGCACATGACTACTGGTAAAAATAAAATGCCAATCAATAACGTTTTCATGTTTAAATTTAAGACTAACCATCAACAGTTCAAAAATACGTATTCAAGTATTTTTGATAAGAATTATTTGCGAATATCTTTTCGTGTAGTACCGAGTTTTAACTTACAGTGTAAGTGCTTAAATCGGAATCATGCTAGATAGAAGTGAATTAAGGGATCGCCGCTTGTCCTCCCTCAAATTCATCACCGTTAAATTCCCCTCCTCTGCGTCCTTGACGTTGAGTTTTCTTCTTTTGATTAAAACGATAGACAAAGTTTAAAGAAATTTGTCGCTCTCGCCACTGAAACTCGCTATACTGTTGAAAAACAGACGCTACAAAAGTTGTTTGTTTTCTTTTTCTGCTATTAAAAACATCATTGACATTGAGGTTAAGAGACGCTCTTTCTTTAAAAAGATCTTTACTCATTGCAATATTCATACTAAAGATACCTTCTCTAGCTGATTGCACATTTTTACTAGGACCTCGGTAATTGGAGTTAATTTGCAAATCAATCTTATTCGGAAAAGAAATCTTTTGATTCATTCGAATATTGAAGCTTGTATTCTCAAAATCAAAATTTTGAGTCACCAGAGTTTCTGGATCAGTATAATCCCCTTCAGTAGTCACTTTGAAGAGATTGAAATCACTGTTGATTGTCCAAACTTTCATGGGACGATAGCTAACAGTAAACTCATACCCTAGCCGTTTTTGTGTGGATAAGTTGATTGGAAATCTACGGACAATAGGATCTCCGTTATCTGTTAATTCACCAGTGCTTTGTTGAATAAATTCCCAATTATTAGCACTAGTATTGTAGTAGACAGAAGTTCCTAAAGTGATCTTATCCCAACGTCTTAAATAACTAATTTCTGAAGCATCAGAGGTCACAGGATTCAAATCAATATTACCACTAAAGATATTACTTTCGCTAGAGCGACTTGGAAACGGATTTAAAAACCAACCTCTTGGACGACGAATTCTTCGATTGTAAGCAATGTTAAAACTCTGATCGTCTTTAAATTTATATCCAAAATTGAATGTTGGAAATAAATTTTCATAGGATTTTTTATCTGAAGAATCTAAAGTTTCCTGTTCTATTTCTATGGCAGTATGTTCAAAACGCAATCCTAGCAGAAGAGACACCTTTCCAAACTCTTGACCATACTGAAAATACATAGCATTGATGAGTTCACGATAATCAAAAGCATTATTCAACCCAACATCTGGGATAAGGGGGCCATCAGGAAAATCTTGTCGTTCCGCCAAAAAGAATTGATTATAAATATTCCTGTAGTTCCCTCGATATCCTGCTTCATATTGAATTTTTTCACCAACAGGATGTATATAGTCGATTTGCAACAATCCTCTATTTTCATCTTGATTCTCGATAACTTGTTCTAAATCGTTCAACAAATTAAGTTGAGTATCCGTTTCTGTAATATTGTTGAGAATGTCTTCCAATTCAGAAGAATATTGAAAGTTGATAGATAATTTTTTTCCACTTCCGTCAAAATTATGAATATAATCCAGCGTGTATTGAATTCGATTTTCGTCCTCACTTTCGTCTTCAATTCTTAATGTAGATTCGTTAATGTTTCCTAAGGCATCAAAACGACTAATAACATTCGTATTTGTATCATCATCATTGCCTTTGTTGAGTATGATATTACCAATTAAACTCGAATTTTCACTGATGTAATATTCAGCTCCAAAACTCGTAAATAAAGAACGTCCGAGGCGTCCGAAAGTCCGATCCTCAATTACCCTTGCATTCTGTGCATTCGTAGAAAAAAATTGAGAATCATTAAACGCATTTCCTGGATTAGCTCTGTACCTCCATCCAGTATTGGTAAACAAATTCCATTGCTTACCTCTTAAATTTGCATTAAAAGCTGCTCCATATTGCTTTGGTATTCCTAAATCAATTTGCAGAGATCCATTAAAACCCTTTAACTTATTTTTGCGTAGAATGATGTTTAAGATTCCTGCTGTACCCTCCGCATCATATCTTGCTGAAGGAGCGGTAATGACTTCAACTTTTTCTATAGCTTCTGCTGGAATCTGGCGCAAAGCCTCCGCACCATTAATGCCCACAAGAGCGCTAGGCCTCCCGTCTATGAGAATAGTTACACTTTCGTTACCCCGTAAGCTCACATTTCCTTCAACATCTACTTGCACAGAAGGCACATTTCCAAGGACGTTACTAGCATTTCCTCCACGTACAGATAAATCTTTTCCAATACTATAAATCTTTTTATCCAAACGAATATTCACAGTGGTTTTTTCAGCAATGACCACGACTTCGTCTAGACTGCTAGTTTCCTCTTCAAGTTTAATTGTACCAAAGTCGATAAAACTGTCAATAACTTTGTTGGAAATCGTTACCTTTTTAAAAGAGATAAATTCAAAACTAATATCAAAAGTTCCTTTAGGAATTTGAATTGTGAAATTTCCGTTCTCATCAGTAACACCACCGTTTATCTGCTGTGTTTTTACATCCTTTAAAATAACAGTCGCATATTCTAAAGATTCACCTGTGTGAGCATCAACTATTTTTCCTGTTATTGTTACCTGAGGAGTGGAGGTTTTCTGTGCACAAACTTTGATATTTACTGTCATTAAGACAATAACCAATAAGCTAGATCCCTTCATGTGGAGCCAAGATTTTCATTCCGACTATAAAGGTCGCTCGAAGTTCAAAGTACCTTTGTTAATCTTTTGTTAAACAATAATGGTGTAAAAAAGAATCTCAGAAAATCAGATAATTTCTAAGATATTTTCTGGTGGCCTACCCACAACGGCTAGATTATTATGAGTAACAATTGGACGTTCTATCAACTTAGGATTTTCAATCATTACTTGAATAACCTCATCGTCTGACAGTGCTTTATCTTTGTATTTTTCTTTCTAGATTCCCTCACCTTTTCTCACCAAATCAATTGGAGATAGCCCTAAAAAACTGATAACAGAAGTTAATTCTTCCTTACTAATAAGCACCTTCAAATATTCTCTTACCTGAAATTCTTTACCGGACTCAATGAGGATCTGCAATGTCTTTCTAGACTTTTGGCAACGCGGATTGTGGTATGTTCTAATCATAAATCTTTTTGTCCGTTTAGCATAAGATAAGCCTTTAGAAAGGGATTAATATGACCATCCATTACAGCGTCTACATTCCCAGTTTCTTGTGAAGTTCTCACGTCTTTCACCAATTTGTAGGGATGCATCACATAGTTACGAATCTGACTTCCCCACTCATTTTTCATCTTATTGGCCTCAATATCCTCACGTGCTGCCTGTTGCTTTTTTAATTCAATTTCGTATAGTTGTGATTTTAACATTTGCATTGCAGTAGCTCTATTGTCGTGTTGTGATCTTGAATTTGAGCACGAGATCTGAATGCCAGTTGGCTTGTGTGTTAACTGCACTTTAGTTTCCACCTTGTTAACATTTTGTCCACCCGCACCACTAGAACGGGCAGTAATAATTTCAATATCAGCAGGACTAATCTCAATCTCTATAGAATCGTCTGCAACAGGATACACATACACAGAGGCAAAAGAAGTATGACGCTTGGCATTGCTGTCAAAAGGAGAGATTCTCACCAGCCTATGAACACCATTTTCACCCTTTAACCAACCAAAAGCATAATCACCATCAAACTCTAATGTTACCGTTTTAATACCAGCCACATCACCCTCTTGGTAGTTGAGTGTATTCACTTTGAATCCCTGTTTTTCTGCCCACATAGTGTACATCCTAGTAAGCATCTCTGCCCAATCGCAGCTCTCGGTTCCACCAGCACCGGCTGTAATTTGAATCACCGCACTTAAATGATCCCCCTCCTCAGAAAGCATATTTTTAAATTCGATATCCTCCAGCAATAAAATAGCATTTTCATACTGCTCCACAACCTCTTCCTCACCTATTTCCTCCTCTTTGTAAAAGTCGTATAAGACCAGTAAATCTTCATTCATTCCTACAATAGATTTGTAATCCTCTACCCACTTTTTTTTAAAACGCAATGATTTCATAATTACTTCCGCCTCCTTCGGATTGTTCCAAAAGTCAGGATTTGCAGAGAGTTCTTCCTCGTTACTAATCTCAATAAGTTTCTTGTCAATTTCCAAGTATGCTCTCAGTTTTGAAACCCGCAAAGAAATGTCCTTTAGTTGATCTTGTGTTACCATAGTCTACACAAAAGTAAAGCAAATAAGATAAAATTCAAGGGATAAATCATATAAGAAAACAGTATCCTAGAAAGATGATCAAGAATGTAATTTTAATACTTTAGGGCGTTTCCCTTCGGGTCGTGCTATTCGCTATATCTTTTTTGTAAAATAGCAATTTTCAAAACACATCACCAACCAAGCATAAGCTGTTCATTCATAAGATTCAAATATAATTAAAAGCAAAAAAGGATGCCGCTGCTATCACTAACGCAGCATTAAAAGCACCTTCTAGATAGAATTATATTATCAGATTCAATCAACTACCTCGGGGCAAGCCTCAAGGAATTAAGCCCTTGGCTATCGCCCTGCGATTAAACCATGACTGTCGATATCAATTCTTTTCATTTAAAATAAAGTCTGACTGATTCCTAAACACCAATTGATCATCAAAACAATCCAATAAGATAATACTATCTGTTGTTATTTTACCTGCTAGAATCTCTTTAGACAATCGATTCAATACCTCTTTTTGAATAACTCGTTTTACTGGTCTAGCTCCATACTCAGGCTGATAGCCTTTGGTTGCCAGATAAGCAATAGCCTCATCAGTAGCATCTAGCGTAATTTCTTGCTTCAGTAAAATATCTTTTACATGATCAAGTTGAATAGATACAATGGTTTTTATATTTCCCTCAGTTAACGGAGCAAATAAAATCATATCATCAATTCTGTTTAAGAATTCTGGGCGAACCGTTTGCTTTAATAACCCCAAGACTTCTTTTTTGGCAGCTTCCATAGAAGAATCAATATCACCTTTAAAATTCTCAAACTTCTCTTGGATAATTTCTCCTCCCATGTTGGAGGTCATGATTAAAATACTGTTCTTAAAATTTGCAATACGACCTTTGTTGTCCGTTAATCTCCCCTCATCCAGTACTTGTAGCAAAATGTTAAATGTATCGGGATGTGCTTTTTCAATCTCGTCCAATAAGACAACAGAGTAGGGGCGACGTCGGACAGCTTCTGAGAGCTGACCTCCCTCATCATAGCCCACATATCCGGGAGGAGCACCTACCAACCTGCTTACCGAATGACGTTCTTGGTATTCACTCATATCAATGCGAGTCATTGCGTTTTCATCGTCAAATAAATAATCTGCTAAGGCCTTTGCAAGCTCTGTTTTTCCAACCCCTGTAGTCCCTAAAAAAAGAAAAGATCCAATGGGTTTCTTTGGATGGTGTAAACTAGCCTTAGACCTGCGCACAGCATCAGCCACAGCCTCAATAGCTTCCTCTTGTCCTACCACCCTTTTATGAAGCTCATCTTCAAGTCTCAACAGTTTTTCGCGTTCAGATTGTACCATCT
Organism: Flavobacteriaceae bacterium; assembly: GCA_964228785.1. Classification (GTDB taxonomy): domain Bacteria; phylum Bacteroidota; class Bacteroidia; order Flavobacteriales; family Flavobacteriaceae; genus Polaribacter. The sequence continues at coordinate 16,415 of CAXRAW010000089.1, read as the reverse complement.
TAGTCACAGGAATCCCTGTCCATCTGGCCACTACTTCTGCTATGTCCTCATAAGTAACTTCCTCTTTAATAAGCGCTGTATCCTTATGCTCAGCTAACGATTCTTGTTGTTGTTCCAATTGTTCATGAGCTTGTTTAATTTTTCCATACCGCAATTCAGCTACCTTTCCATATTCTCCTTCACGTTCTGCTTTGTCGGCTTCAAGCTTGTAGTTTTCTATGGATGTTTTTAATGATTGTATAGCGTCTACCACAGATTTCTCTGATTGCCATTTGGCATTAATTTCGTTTCGTTCATCCTTAAAATTAGCTAAATCAGCATTCAGGGATTTTAGTTTGTTTGTGTCATTTTCACGTTTAATCGCTTCTATTTCAATTTCTAACTGCATAATTTTTCGATCCAAGACATCCAGCTCTTCAGGTTTAGAGTTCATTTCCATCCGTAGCTTCGAGGCTGCCTCATCCATTAAATCAATAGCTTTATCGGGTAAGAATCGATTGGTAATATAGCGTTGTGATAATTCAACAGCACCAATAATAGCCTCATCTTTGATACGAACTTTGTGATGCGTTTCATATTTTTCTTTGATGCCTCTCAAGATAGAAATGGCACTTTCTGAATCAGGTTCATCTACTAAAACTTTCTGAAAACGTCTTTCTAAGGCTTTATCTTGTTCAAAATATTTCTGATACTCATCTAGTGTTGTTGCTCCAATAGCTCTTAACTCTCCTCGAGCAAGAGCAGGTTTCAGAATATTTGCAGCATCCATAGCTCCCTGACCACCACCAGCTCCTACGAGCGTGTGGATCTCATCAATAAATAAAATAATGCGCCCATCAGATGTCTTAACCTCTTTAATTACAGACTTTAGACGCTCTTCAAACTCTCCTTTAAACTTTGCGCCAGCAATCAATCCACCCATGTCTAACGAGAAGATTTGTTTCTCTTTCAAATTTTCTGGGATATCACCACGAATAATTCTATGTGCCAATCCCTCTGCAATGGCAGTTTTTCCAGTTCCAGGTTCACCAACAAGGATGGGATTATTCTTGGTTCTACGCGACAGAATTTGTAATAAACGTCTTATTTCTTCATCACGACCAATAACAGGATCTAATTTTCCATCTTTGGCAAGTTGATTTAAATTATTGGCATATTTGTTTAATGCATTATAGGTTTCTTCAGCATTTTGTGAGGTCACACGTTCTCCTTTTCTCAATTCCACGATTGCAGCTTTTAGATTTTTTTCACTCACACCTTGATCTTTTAACACCTGAGCAATATGACTTTTGGATTGAAAGATCGCGAGTATAATATGTTCTACAGACACATATTCATCATTCATTTTTTTGGCTATCACCGAGGCATCTGTTAAACTTTTAGCAGCGTCCCGAGAAAGCATTAATGCTGCACCGCTCACCTTTGATAAACTTTCTAGCTGTTTATCTAAAATTTGTGCTACAACCTTGAAGTTGATGTTTAATTTTTTAAGTAAAAAAGGAAGAACATTTTTATCAACTAGAGAAATAGCCTTAAAAATATGTTCATTTTCAATTTGATTATGATCTAATTCTTGTGCAAGCTGCTGAGCCTGCTGTACAGTTTCTTGTGACTTTATCGTATAATTACTAAAATTCATATATTTTATTTTTTCTACTTGCATCACAACTTTTATTCCTTAAAATTCAATGTAAATTTTTCCGCAATAATGTCAATAAAAAACAATCTAATCAGACATAAAGTCACTTAGAGTGGAAAAAAGCTGCAAAAATTACAGTTTTACAAATTTCCTTGAGACACGTAAATTATCGGATTTTCACTATCGGTATATTGTGAATAAACTACCAACATCTAGAGGGTTTTTTGTACAAGAATCATGTATTTATTCACATAAATTCGTTCACTTAATGGTATTGATTGTATTTTTGTAAAAAATTAACCTTTGGGAATGTTCGATACTGTTTTTGGAAGAAATAATGGTAATGATAAAAAGGCTTATGTCAATTGGATTACCTTAAATTCTTCTGATCAATTAGAGGTAATAAGGAAACTCTCTAAATCAGAAACAATTCTGATTTTTAAGCACTCAACACGATGTGGGATTAGTAGCATGGTAAAAAAACAGTTTGAGAATGCATTCAATGCATCCATGGGAAATCTCAAGGTGTACTATTTAGATGTTTTAAGTTTCAGAAACATTTCTAATGAAGTGAGTCAAACATATAGGGTAGTTCATCAATCTCCACAGTTATTAATCATTAAAAATGAGACAGTAGTTGTTCATGCTTCTCACCACGACATCGTGCAAGTGCATGTAGTATCTTATCTTTAAATTTTAAAATCCCTTGATTATCGATACAGTTAAACATACTTTAGGAAAAGATTTGTATGATTACCAGAAGACAGCCATTAAAGAGATTTTTCTAAGACTAGAAAAGGCTTCAGACAATTACCACCTTTTGTATCAATTACCAACAGGAGGTGGAAAAACAGTAATTTTTTCTGAGATTGTTAGACAATATCTAAACATATACAAAAAAAGAGCGCTGGTTCTTACTCACCGAATCGAACTAAGCAAACAAACCTCAAAAATGCTGCATGAATTTGGCGTTTACAACAAGATTATAAGCAGTGTCGCCAGATTAGATGATCAAGCGCAATACAGTTGCTTTGTTGCTATGGTAGAGACATTAAACAATCGACTAAACGATGATAAATTGGATATTTCCGATATAGGCTTGGTCATTGTTGATGAAGCCCACTATAACTCATTTACCAAAATATTCAAATTCTTCGACAACTCTATTATTCTTGGTGTAACAGCAACTCCCTTGAGTTCAAATGTTAAATTACCCATGTATAAGAATTATGATGAATTATATGTAGGAGAATCTATCCGCTATTTAATTGATAATAAGTACCTGTCTAAAGCTAATTTTTATTCCTTTAATGTGGGGCTAACTTCATTAGAAGTTGGGGCTAATGGTGACTATACTGTAAAATCGTCTGAAGATTTATATACAAATACCGATATGTTATCTAAGTTGGTGGGTGCCTACGAAGAAACATCTAAAGGGAAGAAAACATTAATATTTAATAACGGAATTAACACTTCTATACAAGTGTTTCACGCATTCAAACAAGCTGGATATCCTATAGCACATCTAGACAATACCAATACGAAGAAAGAACGAGATTTTATCCTAACGTGGTTTAAAAAAACACCCAATGCTATCATCACCTCTGTAAGTATATTAACTACTGGTTTTGACGAACCTACCATCGAGTCAATTATTTTAAACAGAGCTACAAAATCCCTAACCTTATATTATCAGATGATAGGTCGCGGTTCTCGAATTCTGAATGACAAAAATACTTTTACCGTTGTAGATTTAGGGAATAATTTCCATCGCTTTGGAGCTTGGGGTGCAGATCTTGATTGGCAACGAATGTTCAAAGCTCCTGATTATTATTTAGATGCTATTCTCTCCGATGAGGAAATTGAGAGTAATTTTCAGTACGAATTAACACCTGAAGCAAAGAAGGAATTTTCCAATTCCAAAGACCTCTATTTTAATATGAAACAACACTACAGGGATACTATTGCGGCAGGTGAGTCATCAAAAAAAGTATTGGAAAAATCCATAGCACACCATGCAAAAATTTGTGTCGAAAACAGCGAGGATTTGTGGGATGCTCTAGCATTGGCAAAGATGCTAAAAGAGGAGATCGATAACCGTATTCATCAATATACAAAGTGTATTTCTAAGAGCACACACAATTTCGTGACTTGGCTTAAAGACGATTACAAAAAGAAATTAAACGCACACCTGAGAGCCAATTTTGACGAGATCTACGAAAACATTCACGGCCATGCTCCAGTAGACGAATAGTTATTCAATGAAATTAAAAACGATGTATGAGGACCACTAAAAAGAAAAGATGTGTATCGCTTTACTTACTCTTTAGCTGGTAAGACTTTACCAGTACATTCACCAAACCCTATTCGTATGTCTTCATTTTGACAATAGGCGCGCATGATCACTGTATCGTTGTCATTGATAAACTTTCTTTCAGTTCCGTCGCTTAATTTAATTGGATGCTGACCTCTCCATGTGAGCTCTAACATAGAGCCAAAACTATCTTTAGTAGGTCCAGAAATGGTTCCGCTTCCCATCATATCTCCAGAATTTACAGGACAGCCATTAACGGTATGATGTGCCAATTGCTGCGCCATGGTCCAATACATATATTTAAAATTGGAGTTGGCTACTACTGTTTCTTTTTCTCCTTCTGGCTGAATTCCTACTTGAAGGTGAATATCAAAACTTCCTCTTCCTTTATGTTGCAAGTAGGGAAGAGGTTGCGGATCCTGTGTAGGGTTCTCCACTCTAAAGGGTTCTAAAGCGTCTAAGGTAACGATCCAAGGAGAAATTGTAGAAGCAAAATTCTTTCCTAGAAAGGGGCCCAAAGGCACATATTCCCAAGCTTGTATATCCCTAGCTGACCAATCGTTAAATTGAACCAATCCAAAGATGTAATCTTCCGCTTCGTCAATAGGGATGCGTTCACCTAAATGGTTGGATGCGGTAGTAATAAAAGCCATTTCCAGTTCAAAATCTAGCAGCTTGGAAGGACCAAATCCGGGTGTCTTACTTCCTTCAGCAGGCTTAGTTTGTCCATAAGGCCTCCGAACAGCTGTTCCAGAAGGTATTATAGAGGAACTTCGACCATGATATCCAATCGGAATTTGCAACCAGTTTGGTAATAATGCATTTTCTGGATCTCTAAATAGACTTCCTACATTCGTAGCATGTTCTTTACTGGCATAAAAATCGGTATAATCTCCAACTCTTACAGGCAACAACATTTCCACTTCATCCATCCTAAAAATCACCTTGTCTTTGTGAGACGGATTATCGCGAAGCGAGCCGTTTTTAACATCGAAGATATCGGCTATGCGGTTACGGACCAATCGCCATGTTTTTCTTCCATCAGCAATAAAGTCATTAAGATTATCTTGTAAAAAGATATCATCTGTTAATGGAATACCATTAAAATACCCCAACTGGTGTAAGGCCCCGAGATCAATGGCAAAATCACCAATTCTACTTCCAATTGTAATGATATCATCTTTTGTAATAAAAACACCAAAAGGAATGTTCTGTATGGGGAAATCAGAGGCCTCACTAACTTTTAACCATGATTTTCTTTTAGGATTGTTAGCCGTTATTTTCATTGAAAAATTGTTGATAAAGTTTGCATCAAATATAGTAGAAAGTTGCAATCCTCAAAACGTTTTTTCATTACTTTTGATGTTTCTTAAATAAAATTTAACAATGCAACGAGATACTGAGATTTTTGAACTAATTGATGCGGAAAGAGAGCGGCAGATCAATGGGATAGAGTTAATTGCTTCGGAGAATTTTGCAAGTACACAGGTCATGGAAGCTGCTGGGTCAGTTTTAACAAATAAGTACGCCGAAGGCTACCCTAACAAACGTTATTATGGTGGATGTGAGATTGTAGATGTCGTAGAACAAGTTGCCATAGACAGAGCAAAAGAACTATACGGAGCAGAATATGCCAATGTGCAGCCTCATTCAGGATCACAGGCCAATACGGCAGTCTTTGCTGCTTGTTTGAATCCTGGAGATAAAATACTGGGTTTTGACCTTTCTCATGGGGGGCATCTAACTCATGGTTCTCCAGTAAATTTTTCAGGGAAATTATACAAACCTCATTTTTACGGAGTTGAGAAGGATACTGGTGTGTTGAATTACGACAAAATTCAAGAAATTGCAAATCAAGTAAAACCTCAAATGATTATTGCAGGTGCTTCTGCATACTCTAGGGATATGAATTTTAAGCGATTTAGAGAAATTGCAGACAGTGTTGGTGCTCTGTTGCTAGCAGATATTTCTCACCCCTCTGGAATGATCGCAAAAGGAATTTTAAATGATCCATTACCCCATTGTCATATTGTTACCACAACAACGCACAAAACATTACGTGGACCTAGAGGTGGTTTGATTTTAATGGGAAAAGATTTTGATAATCCCTTTGGGCTTACCTTAAAAAGTGGAAAACCTAAAAAAATGTCAACACTACTCAATGCTGCTGTATTTCCTGGTAATCAAGGTGGGCCATTAGAACATATTATAGCAGCTAAAGCAATCGCATTTGGCGAGGCATTATCAGATGAGTTTTTACATTATCAAATTCAGGTGAAAAAGAATGCTGCTGCCATGGCAAAAGCTTTTGTAGGCAAAGGGTACCATTTGATTTCTGGTGGTACAGACAACCACGTGATGCTAATCGATTTACGAAATAAAAATATTACTGGTAAAGCAGCAGAAGCTGCTCTAGGGAAAGCAGATATCACCGTGAATAAAAACATGGTTCCTTTTGATGATCAATCGCCTTTCGTAACCTCAGGAATACGAATTGGCACCCCTGCGATTACTACGCGTGGTTTAAAAGAAGATGATATGATAACCATAGTAGAGTTTATTGATCAAGCTATCCTTAATCATGACAACAATGATACGTTACAAAATATAGCCGATAAGGTGCATAGTTTTATGAGTCACAGACCTCTATTTGTGGGGTAGAAAAAGTTTTTCATTGGGCTCTAATATCTAAATATTTTTTGTGAGTGATCGTTTTATGTTGATATTATTAAGTATCAAAAAATATGTTAGCACAAGTAGTTTTGTTTTCAAGAGTAGTTTTTAGTCTTCAGTTGCTCTGTCAATTAAGTTTTTGTTCATCACCTTACTAGTTTTTGCACCTAAAGTCCTTATTCTTTCAACCTTTTTGATGAGGTTTCCTTTACCTGTTAATTTTTTCATTGATGAGTCGTAACTTCCTTGAACTGTTCTTAATTGATTTCCTACCTTAATCAAGTCGTCTGTTAAGTTTACAAACTGATCGTATAACCTTCCAGCTTGGTTGGCAATCTCTAAAACATTTTTCTTTTGATTTTCTTGTCTCCATATAGAAGAAATAGTACTTAACGTAGCCAGAAGAGTAGAGGTAGATACCAATACAACATTTTTATCTAGTGCCTCTGTAGACAACTGATGACTCTTATTTAATGCTAGCATATATGCAGGTTCTATAGGTACGAACATTAGTACATAATCTGGAGTGTTGATTCCGTGTAAAGAGTCATATTTTTTTTCACTAAGTTCTTTAATGTGCTTCCGAATGCTATCGGTGTGTTTTTTTAGATGAAGTTCCTTCTGTTGATCATCCTCTTCATTGAAATAGGCTTCATAGTTGATTAATGAAACTTTAGAATCTATAATTAAATGTCGATGATCTGGTAAATTGATTATAAAATCTGGTTTTTTTAATCTTCCGTTATGATCTCTGTAACCACCTTGTTTAGTAAAGTGAATGTCTTTCATTAAGTTTGCCTTTTCCAAAATAATTTCCAATTGCGTTTCTCCCCAATCTCCCTGTACTTTAATATCACCTTTTAGAGCTCTTGTAAGGTTTACTGCCTCTTTGCTCATCTGTAGATTAAGATTTTTTAAGTTATTTAGTTGTACGTTTAAAGCAGAATGCATACCAACACTCTCCTTTTGAGATGCTGTTACACTTTTTTCAAACCCTTCAATTTTTTCTTTCAGGGGTGTTAAAATATTTGCAATACTTAATTTATTTTGTTCTGCAAATTTGATTGTATTTTTTTCTAAAATTTTATTTGCTAAATTTTCAAATTCTTTGGTGAATTTTTCCTGAATTTTTTCTAGTTCCTTTTTATTTTCATCTATGTTAAGTTCAGCGTTTTTCAACTCTGTTTCTAGTCTTGTTTTTGAAGCGATTAAAGCCTCTTTTTCTTGTCGCAAATCCTTAAGATTCTCAGTAGTACCCTGAATACTTTGACGTAAAGATGTATTTCTTTCTTCTAGTGTAGCTAGTTTCTTTTCAAATTGTAATCTTGCAAATTTTTTCCCTGTAAGTATGCCTAAGACAGCAAAACAAAGAGCTATTAATAAGTAAATAAATAAATCTATCATCATTAGAAAATAAGTCCCTAAATTTAGCTTTTATTTTATCATAATGAAAAGATTCTGGAGGTTTATCTTTTGCACACTTATGAGATGGAAATTCAAAGGCGATTTTCCCTCCCAGTTAAAGAAATATATCATTATTGCCGCTCCACATACCAGTTGGGTAGATTTTCCAATTGCCATATTAGCTAGAAATGCTTCAGGAGAAAAAATTAATTTTGTAGGTAAAAACACGCTTTTTAAAGGCCCTTTTGGATGGTTTTTTAGAAGTTTGGGAGGTGCTCCTGTTGATCGAAGTAAAAATAACAAGACCGTTGATGCTATTGTTGATATTTTTAAAGAAAAAGAAGTTTTTCGTCTTGCATTATCACCCGAGGGCACTCGTAAAAAAGTTGAGAAATGGAAAACAGGGTTTTACTACATCGCCAAGGGCGCTAGCGTTCCCATTGTAATGGCTACACTAGACTTCGGGCAAAAACAAATAAAAATCTCAAAACCATACGCTCCTACCGATAATATGGAAAAAGATTTTGCCTATTTTGATTCGTTTTTCAACGGAGTAGAAGGAAAAAAGCCAGAACTTTTCTAGTGTTTTTTGATGCCTGTTAGCGAGAAAATGAACATTATAAAATCATTCCATTAAAAGCCTTGTATCCTATTTTTATACATTCAAATTTATTTAGATTTTGGGGTATTTGATTAGTTCCTTGTAATTGAAGTACTGCATGTTCTTTGGCACGATACATTATGAAGGTTTCATTGGTTTCCACCAGAGATTATATCAGTGGTTTTTTTGTAATTTTACCCTGTAATTTAAAAAGATGAAAAGAGTCGTTGTAGGACTTTCTGGAGGGGTAGACAGCAGTGTTTCAGCCTATTTGCTAAAGCAACAAGGATACGAAGTTATTGGATTATTTATGAAAAACTGGCATGATGACTCCGTAACGATCTCCAATGAATGCCCTTGGCTGGAAGACAGTAACGATGCACTCATTGTTGCAGAAAAATTAGAAATCCCATTTCAGGTTGTAGATCTCAGCGAGCAGTATAAAGAACGCATAGTGGACTATATGTTTAACGAATATGAAAAAGGTCGTACTCCCAATCCAGATATCCTGTGTAATAGAGAAATAAAATTTGATGTGTTTATGGATATAGCCTTAGAATTAGGAGCAGATTATGTAGCGACAGGTCACTATTGTAGAAAACAAACAGGAACAATCAACAAAAAACCAATACATAAACTACTAGCAGGAAAAGATCCTAACAAAGATCAGTCTTATTTTCTGTGTCAGCTATCACAAAAACAACTGTCAAAAGCCTTATTTCCAATTGGCGAGTTCACCAAGCCAGAAGTTCGTAAAATTGCTAAAGAAGCAAATCTGATCACCGCAGAAAAGAAAGATTCCCAAGGATTATGCTTTATTGGAAAAGTTAGACTGCCAGAATTCTTACAGCAAAAGCTACAGCCCAAGAAAGGGGTAATTGTGCAAATTGATGAGAATGCAGCAGTTTTTAAAAGAGAAGTTCCCATATTTCAGCATAAAGAAGAAGAATTGAATTTTTTTGCGAATAAATTCCAGTATCAACCCACCGATGGAAGAGTTGTGGGCAATCACCAAGGAGCACATTTCTTTACCAAAGGTCAACGCAAAGGGTTGGCAGTTGGAGGAACCAAAGAACCATTATTTGTCATAGAAACTGATGTCGATGAGAACGTAATCTACACAGGTGAAGGAAAACACCACAAAGGACTCTACAGGAATGTCTTGTTTGTAAACAGCCATGAGGAGCACTGGGTTCGCGGAGATCTAAAGCTGCTACCACACCAAACAATGGAAGTACAAGCCAGAATTCGATATAGACAACCACTAGAAAAAGCGATGCTTTACAAAGCAAAAAATGGGTTGTTTGTCGAGTTTTGTCAACCTCAATCAGCCATCCAAGAAGGACAATTTGTAGTCTGGTATCTCGGTGAAGAGTTACTAGGTTCGGGGGTAATTTCTTAAAAATGACATTCAAATCCTAACGTTTACCCAAAAGTGAAAACAGTGAAATAATTACAAGCGTATCATGACAAATAATATCACAAACCTTTTTAACATTCAGTATCCTATCGTTCAAGGAGGAATGATATGGGTTAGTGGATGGAAGCTTGCATCAGCAGTTTCCAATGCTGGTGGATTAGGATTAATAGGCGCTGGCTCCATGTACCCAGAAGTATTAAGAGAACACATACAAAAATGTAAAAAAGCAACTGCGAAGCCCTTTGGTGTAAACGTCCCGATGTTATATCCTCAGATAGAAGAAATCGTGAATATCATCGTTGAAGAAGGAGTTAAGATTGTTTTCACTTCAGCAGGCAACCCAAAAACATGGACCTCCTTTTTAAAAGATAAAGGAATCACAGTAGTCCATGTGGTTAGTTCTGTAACATTTGCTCAAAAAGCAGAGGCAGCAGGAGTTAATGCGATTGTGTGCGAAGGTTTTGAAGCAGGTGGTCATAACGGAAGAGAGGAAACAACAACCTTCACGCTCATTCCTATGATAAAACAGAACGTAAGCATCCCTGTCATTGCCGCTGGTGGAATTGCGAACGGCCGCGGAATGCTAGCTGCGATGGTTTTAGGAGCAGACGGCGTACAAATTGGAAGCCGATTTGCAGCCACTGTAGAATCCTCTGCTCATAAGAATTTCAAACAAGCAATCATAGACCTTAAAGATGGCGATACACAAGTAACATTAAAGGAGCTAGCCCCCGTTCGTTTGGTAAAAAATCACTTTTATCATCAGATTCAAGAGTTATACCAGCAAAACCCTACAATAGAACAAATCAAGGAATTATTGGGCAGAGCAAGAGCCAAAAAAGGAATGTTCGAGGGCGATCTTGACAATGGTGAATTAGAGATTGGTCAGATAGCAGGGATCATCAATAAAATAAAGCCTGCTGGTCAGGTTCTCAAAGACATCATAGAAGAGTACCACACCGTAAAATCAAGTCTTTGATTCTCTAAACAGTTTGATCTCCTCCATACAGCTACGCCAGTATCACAAACAAACCAATCGCTAATGTAAAATCCAGCCAAGGGAAAAACCTCAATCATCAATGGAGATTTTAATGTGATACAACTTTCTACTTTTGTTATTTAAGGGCGTAACCCTTCGGGTCGCGCTATCCGCTATATCTTTTTTACCTTGTCAGGCCAAAAAAGGATGCCGCTGCTATCGCTTACGCAGCATCAAACACGCTTTTTGGGTTACATAACAATCACAGATCAAATACGCATTCTAGCCTCTAAGACTTGTATGAAATTAAATCATCAGTAATTATCTTAGAGATATACTTCGCCTTCGTCAAGATTATCTCATGCTTGCCATCCACCACAGGCGTAAAACTTTGAATATATTTGTGAGGAAAAACAGGGTCATTAGTACCATGAATATGGAGGATGTTATCCATGTGAGAATCCTGTTTCCAATGCAATACTTGATATATTGCCCATTTCAGATACTCAGGATTTCTCACAGGCAAATACATCCGATACAATTCGGCTTTTTTCTTTAGAAAATTTCCAAAGAAGTACTTCATATATTCCTCTAGGTTCTCAGCCACATGAGTAGGAAATAGTTTGTAAGCTTTTGTATTTCTAATCACCCTCAAACGGTTGGGGAGTTCGTGACGAGATTTAATACTAGACACTAAAATAATTTTCTTCGTATCAATAACTTTAGCCATTTCCTGCACCATCACACCACCAAATGAAACACCCAATAAAATAGGATTTTTATGATGAATATCTCGACACATTCTCTCCGCATAGTGCTCAATGGTCTCCTCCAAAGACAACGGAATTTTCCATTCTAAAAAATGAATGTCAATCCGATCCTCAGGAAGATCTAAGTTTTCAAATATTTTTGGACTCGCACTCAATCCAGGAACACAATACAACTGGACTTTTTCCATCATTCTAGACAATCAAGATAATCGATAAACTCACGATACAATTTTTTTCAAAAGCTTCTTACTTAGGTTATGATATAGCAGATAAGAGAGATGCATTAACATGCCTCTGTAGAATTTCTTTACAAGTAGGAAAAGATTATACATGCATCACCTCTTTAACATGCTGAAATCGCACCAACCCATCCTCATCAATTTTACTAAGCGTCACATGATGTAGTGTATTAACCAGTTTAGGATCCCATGGCGCTTTTACCTTTACATAATTCTCCGTAAACCCATGGATATATCCCTCTTTATTTTCACCCTCAAATAAGACTGTGAGTGAGTTTCCTAGCTGACTTTCATAAAAAGCTCTCCTTTTTTTCACAGACAATCCTCGTAACATTTTACTGCGTTTGGCACGTACGTGTTTAGGAACAACACCAGGCATTAAAACAGCTGCTGTATCCGGTCTTTCAGAATAGGTAAAGACGTGTAAATAAGCAATGTCAAGATCATTCAGGTAATGATAAGTTTCCAAGAAATGTTCCTCCGTTTCACCAGGAAACCCAACAATAACATCTACGCCAATGCAAGCATTAGGCATGGTTTCTTTGATTTTTCTAACTCGGTTAGTATATACTTTTCTCAAATAACGACGCTTCATTTTTTTCAAAAGTGCATCACTTCCACTTTGCAAGGGAATATGAAAATGAGGAACAAACGTTGTTGAGTTGGCAACAAAATCAATGGTTTCATCTTTCAAAAGATTAGGCTCAATAGAAGAGATTCGCAAACGATGAATTCCGTTTACTTTATCCAATTCCCGAATAAGTTCAAAAAAAGTATGCTCGTGTTTTTTATTGCCAAATTCACCCTTGCCATAATCACCAATATTTACCCCTGTTAAAACAATTTCTTTAATGCCTTTCTCAGCAATTTCTTTGGCATTTTTTAAAACGTTCTCCAGAGTATCACTTCTAGAAATTCCACGAGCCAAGGGAATGGTGCAGTACGTACATTTGTAATCACATCCATCCTGAACTTTTAAGAAAGCCCTTGTACGATCACCAATAGAGTAGGAGCCTACATAAAAATCAGCATCTACAATTTCACAGGAATGAACCTCACCGTGGTCATTCTTTGTAAGATCATTAATATAGCTAGTTACATTAAACTTTTCAGTAGCTCCCAAAACCAGATCCACACCATGCACCGCAGCCAATTCCTCAGGTTTTAATTGGGCATAACAACCAACAGCGATCAAAAAAGCCTCTTTATTCCTTGCTAATGCAGACTTGGCAATTGTTTTAAATCGTTTATCGGCATTATCTGTTACAGAACAGGTGTTAATAACGTAAATATCAGCCTTTTCTTCAAACCCCACACGCTCAAAACCCTCACTAACAAAACTTCGGGCAATGGTGGACGTCTCAGAAAAGTTAAGCTTGCAACCTAAAGTGTAAAAAGCTACTTTTTTATCTGCGCTCATTCTTGTACATTTAAGGGCGATCAAAGTTACGACAATTCTTACAATAGAAATGAATCTGCAAAGTATTTTTGAAACAGGAAGACTGATATCTAGAAAATTGAAAATAAGTGATTTAGACGCGTTTCATAAGATGCAAAGCAATCCAAAAGTCATGCAATACGTCACTGGTGAAGTAAAATCCTTGGGTGCTCATCAAAAGGAACTAATAAGGTTGATCAACTTTTATGAAAAAGAAGAAAATGATTTTTGGATCTATGCAGTTGTCAGAAAATCTGATAGTGAATTTCTAGGAACTGTTGCTTTAATCAAAGACGACGAGGGTAACGACGAACTTGGCTATCGTTTTTTGGAAAAATACTGGAGAAAAGGGTATGGATTAGAGGTTTGTCAAGGTCTGATTGCATACTGTCAATCCATAAAAATTCCTGTGTTAATAGGATATGTTGTGGATAAAAATATAGGATCATCAAAAATTTTAGAAAAATGCAATTTTAAAGCAGTAGAACAGAGGATGGACCCACGTCTAAAAGTCTCAGAAACAATATACCATTGATGTTATGATTGTCACACATTTAGAACCTCCATATTATGCCGTCATTTTCACCACGCTTTTATCCAATGATTAAACCGATTACCAATCAACAGCAATGCGAATGAAAGAACTAGCAGAACAACAAGAAGGATATTTGGGAATAGAGTCGGCGAGAGGTGATTTAGGGATTACCGTTTCCTATTGGAAAGATTTAAGCTCTATTACCAATTGGAAGCATCATTTAGAGCATTCAGAAGCTAGAACTAGAGGAAAACAGCAATGGTACTCACAGTACCAATTAAGAATATGTAAAGTAGAACGAGCATATGGATTTGAAAAGTAACTTTGTGGAATGCTGTGCGTATAGAACTGAAAGTTTAAGTTAGTGTCATCAGATACATATAAAATAAGACTATTTATTAGAATGATTGCTTATAAAACGGCCCTACCTTTCTCTTCATCTGTATATAAGCTACTTTCAGTGGATAGATCAAGAGTTGCATGGATGTATCTCCTATGTCATTTTTTTTCATCTTGCTCAGACCATCACTCTAACTTTTCCGATAATCAGGTGTTTCGATATAATGAATATTCCAATATCACAACACTAGATCCAGCATTTGCTAAAGATCAACGAAATATCTGGCCAGCCAATCTATTATTTAATGGCTTAGTTCAGTTGGATGACCGCTTACGCATTGCTCCATCTATCGCAAAATCGTGGTCGATTTCTGAAGATGGTAAAACATACTCGTTTCTTTTAAGAAGCGACGTGTATTATCACCAACATTCGTTATTTGGTAAAGATTCTACAAGGAATGTCATAGCCTCAGATTTTGAATACAGTTTAAACAGATTGATTGATCCTAAAGTAGCATCACCAGGAGCTTGGGTATTACAAAATGTCGATACGTTTGAGGCAAAGAATGATTCTATTTTCGAAATTAAATTAAAACAACCTTTTCCACCTTTTTTGGGGTTACTAGCCATGAAATATTGCTCGGTAGTTCCTAAAGAAGCCCTGGTGTATTTTGGAAATGAATTTAGAGCCAATCCCATTGGAACAGGACCTTTCAAATTCAAGTTATGGGTAGAGAATACCAAGTTGGTACTAAGGAAGAACCACCACTATTTTGAAAGCGACGAGCATGGAAATCAGTTACCATATTTAGAAGCTGTGGCTATCACGTTTTTGCCCGATAAACAAAGTGAATTTCTACAATTCATTCAAGGAAATTTGGATTTTATGAAGAGCTTGGATGCCTCCTACAAAGATGATATAATAACAACTGATGGAGAACTTCAAGATAAATATGCTGAGAAGATCAACATGCAAAAAGGAGCCTATTTAAATACAGAATATCTAGGTATTTTTTTAAATGGTGATGATCAAATGGTCAAGAACAAGTGGTTGCGAAAAGCAATCAATTATGGATTTGATAGAGAAAAAATGATCACATATTTACGAAATGGAATTGGCACACCAGCTGTTAACGGATTTATCCCCGATGGACTTCCATCGTTCAATGCTCAAAAAGGATATGTGTATGATTCAGAGAAAGCGATGGTTTGTCTTTCTAAATTTAAGGAAGAAACGGGGATAAAAACCCCAGAGATGACCATTACTACCAATAGCAATTATCTAGATATATGTGAATACATCCAAAGAGAGCTCGAGAAAATTGGATGTAAGGTAACTATTGATGTCATTCCACCCTCTACTTTACGACAAGGAAAAGCTAACGGGAAACTTTCAATTTTTAGAGCAAGCTGGATTGCCGATTACCCCGATGCCGAAAATTATTTATCGCTTTTCTACAGCAAAAATTTCACACCCAGCGGACCAAATTATACCCATTTTAACAATAAAAACTTTGATAAGTCATACGAAGCATCCATCTCCGAGGTCAATGATATAAAACGCTACAGTTTGTACCAAAAAATGGACAGTATCCTAATAGAAGAAGCTCCCATAGTGCCCTTGTATTATGATGAAGTGATTCGCTTTACTCAAAAAAATGTAATAGGATTAGGAATTAACCCAATAGATTTATTGGATCTGAGAAAAGTTGTTAAGGATACAATTAAGCGTTAAATCGATGGAAAAGTTGAAAGGAATCAACTACCTCAAGGTAAGTCCCCTAAGTATTTAAAGGAAATTATTTTTAAAGCTAATTTTTAATACTTAATCTCGCCGTTATTGGAAAATGATTTGAATAATCTCTGTCAAATGTTTTGAAATAGTGAATTTCAAAGTCCATATCTGGCAAAATAAAATCAATTCGTAGAGGATAGTTGTAGTCAAAAGTGCTCCCTATGCCTTTTCCAGCTTCTCTAAAAGCATCTTGTCTATGGTTACTTATTTTCTTAAACACCCAAGAAAAAGCAGTATTGTTGAAGTCGCTCATCACAATACTTTTACCC